>JAHDSC010000179.1 GCA_018432925.1 Desulfobacterales bacterium
CGGATACATCATAAGGATCCGTCCGACGGCGGTCGGGATGTCGGTTGTACCTATCTGAAAATGATTGATCCCATGCCGGATTCCGGGAAATAAGGTGGCCCTATATGACACCGATAAACATGGCCAGGAAAATCCACAGCGTCAAAAATCGGTCTAGAAAAGACAGTTTTTTCGTCGGTATTTCAGCCACTTTGACAATACCTCTAATGACATATCGTGTTTCGGAATATTGATTCGATTGATTTTGGCATTTTGCAGAATTTACCTTTGTTACCTGCCGCAAGCGGTCTGCGCCGCCGCGGACAAAATTTTCTCCAGACATTCCCTGTCCGCTTGAATCAAAGGATCATCTGAAATTGCATCCGCAATCCACTCCAGGGCTTTTCCAATCAGTGAAGGGGCTTCCCGGTCGTTATTCAAGCGGTAGTAGATCCAGCGGCCGTCTTTACGCGCTGTGATCAATCCCGCATTTTTCAAAAGGAAGAGGTGTTTTGAAACCGTAGAAGGCGCCAACCCGAGCAAGTCGTTTAAGTGACAGACGCACAGTTCCTCTTTTACGCTCAAAGCCAAAAGAATACGAACCCGGTTCTCATCGGACAGTGCCTTGGTTAGATTCATGAAAGTAAGCATTACAGATCTCATAATTCGCCAATTATCGAAATTTCAGTCAAAAATAAACCCGGATTCCCGTCTTGTCAAGTTTCATTCGCAGTTGAACAAAGAATTTGACAACATTCCTTTAAAGGAATATATTCCGCCTCCATGAAACCGATGAAACAATTTCTCAAGGTGATGAAGGCGCTTTCCGATCCCAATCGGGTTAAGATTTTGAAATTATTGCAGGAAAGGATGATGTGCGTCTGCGAATTGCGGGCCGCGTTGGAGATTTCCCAGCCGAGCGCCTCCAAGCACCTGAAGATTCTGGAAGAAGCGGATTTGGTTGCACATAAGAAAGACGGTTTCTGGGTTTCTTATTATCTTACCGACGGCATGGCCAGTCCCTATGCCGCCTGTCTCCTGGGAAACCTTAAGCACTGGCTGAAAGATGATCCGGAACTTATCGAACTGATTAAAAAAATACCACTTCTGGATAAAGAAAAACTCTGCAAGCGATAATTTTCGTGAGGCATATAACCATATAGTTATATGCTTATATAATTATGAGTGCTGGCGCGGCCATTCCAAAAAAACCGAAGTGCGGGGTATTTTGTTTTCGCCCAAAGGTTCCCCGCTTTTTGAAAAACTTTTATAAAACCTGGTAATCTTCCGATTCAATACAATCATACGGAGCATCAAAAGGGAGAAAAAATGGATATCAAAGTGTTGAGACCCGGATGCGCGAAATGTAAACAAACCGAAAAAATCGTAAGGGAAGCAGTCGCCGAATCCGGCATCGATGCCCGTGTCGAGAAAGTCGAAGATATCATGAAAATTGCCGGCTATGGTGTATTCGGGACACCGGCGGTAATCATTGACGGCCGGGTGAAAAGCGTCGGCAGCGTTCCCGAAAAAGAAGAGGTCAAAGCATGGCCGGGCAAGTAACTAACAAACCGGACGGAAGAAGGTTGGAGGATTCATTTTGAAAATCAGAACCACGGTATTATTCGCGGCGCTATTCAGTTTTTCGATGTTCATCGTTTTTTCGATACAAACGATTCATGCGAAAGATTTCAGTGAGGTTCCGGTCAAGGGATTGGTGACCATGATTGATATCGGCTCAAAAAAATGCGTTCCGTGCAAAATGATGGAACCGATTATGGAAAAGATGGAAAAGGCTTACCGGGGGAAAGCCGCCATCATATTCATCGATATCCGGGAAAACGAAGATCCGATTCAAAGATTTGACATCCGGATCATTCCGACACAAATTTTTTTCGATAAGGACGGCAGAGAAGTTTTCCGTCATATCGGTTTCATGAGCGAGGAAGCCATCGTTAAACAATTGAGAAAAATGGGCGTGAACTAGCCCGGTATTCGACCGGACGGCC
>JAHDSC010000180.1 GCA_018432925.1 Desulfobacterales bacterium
AACAGGATTGACAAGATTTTCAGGATTTTTCAGGACATTTTCGGTTTCCTGATGAAACCGAAAAAACTTAATCCGCCGCAGGCGGGGTTTTGCTTTTCCAGTTTCTTCCGGAAACTGGAAAAAAATCTGATTAATCCTGTCGATCCTGTCTAATACCCGTAAAAATCCCTGTACCATTCGACAAACCGTCGGACCCCTTCCTCGATCGGCGTATCGGGTTTGAAGCCCACATCTTTAACCAGATCATCAATATCTGCATAGGTTGCGGGGACGTCTCCCGGTTGAAGATCCATGAATTCTTTTCGGGCCGTTTTCCCAAGAACGTTTTCGATGACCTCGATAAAGCGGGCAAGCTCAACCGGATGGTTGTTTCCGATATTATAAATTTTGTATCGGACATAGGATGTTCCCGGATCCGGATCGTTTCCCTTCCAGCCGGGGTTCGGTTCCGGCAGATTTCCCATGACCCGGACCACTCCCTCGACGATATCGTCGATGTAGGTAAAATCCCGCTGCATCTGTCCATGATTGAAAACATGGATCGGTTTTCCTTCCAAAATGGCCTGTGTAAAAAGGAAAAGCGCCATGTCCGGTCGACCCCATGGCCCGTAAACGGTGAAAAACCGAAGGCCTGTGCATGGAAGTTCATACAGGTGGCTGTAAGCGTGCGCCATGAGTTCGTTTGCTTTTTTACTTGCGGCATAAAGGGATACCGGGTGGTCCACATTATGGTGAACGGAAAAAGGCATTCGGGTGTTGGCGCCGTAAACGGAGCTGGACGATGCGAACACCAGATGTTTCACTCGGCTGTGCCGACAGCATTCCAGAATGTTGATAAAACCCACAATGTTGGAATCAACATAGGCATAAGGATTTTTCAGTGAATAGCGGACACCTGCCTGAGCGGCAAGGTTTACCACTACGTCAAATCGCGTTTTATCAAATACTTCCTCCATTGCCTTTCTGTCCGCAAGGTCAGCCCTGAAAAAACAAAAATTTTGAAACGTCCTCAGCTTTTCGAGGCGGACTTCCTTGAGGCTGACATCATAATAGGCATTCAGGTTGTCGATACCTGTGACGCGGCATCCGTCTTTTAACAGGCGGTGTGCGAGGTGATAACCGATAAATCCGGCTGCGCCGGTGACAAGAACGTTGGTGAAATTCATAGAGTTATCAGAGTTTTTAAAGTTAGACAGGATTTGCAGGATTCATTAGATTTTTTGGTTCATCACTTTTCGGATGAAAGTAATGAAGAACAATCTGCCTTCGGCAGAAAAAGGACAGTTCATTGAATTGCTCGGATTACAATGGATAACGAACTGCTGACAACTGACTACTTGTTTATTTTGGTTAGACAGGATTGACAGGATCTAAAGGATTATTTATTTCTCAGTTTCCGGAAGAAACTGAAAAAGCTCCATTCGCCTTCGGCGAAGAATATCACAAACAACGGACAACTGACGACGGACTAATAGGTTTGCTTTTTTCGATACCAGTCATGCGTGATCTTAAGGCCTTTTTCAAAAGAGTATTCCGGATTAAAGCCGAGAAGCGATCTGGCCCGGTCAATGTTGGCAACGGATTCTCGAATGTCGCCGGGCCTGGAGGGCTTATATTCCGGTTTCGCCGATACACCGGCCAAGCCGCTGATCATTTCCCAGAGATCTTTGATACGAATAAAACCGCCCGTACCCACATTGAAAAACTTACCGACGGCACGCTCGGCCACTGCGGCACGCAGATTTGCCCGGACCACGTCCTGGACAAAAACAAAATCCCTGTATTGACTTCCGTCGCCGTAAATAACCGGCGCCTGCCCGGCGGCAGCCTTTGTTAAAAAAATGGAAATGACACCTGAATAAGGAGAGGAAGGATCCTGCCTGGGACCGTAAACGTTAAAATATCGAAGGTTCACCGTCTCAAGTCCGTAAAGATTCCGGTACAAACGAGCATAGAATTCTCCGGTAAGTTTCTGAACCGCATAGGGACTCATCGGTTTCGGCTCCATATTTTCATTTTTCGGCAGAACCGGATCATCACCATATATCGCGCAGGAACTTGCCAGAACCACCCGTTTGACGCTGTTTCGACGCGCCGCCTCGAGCACCCGCAGCGTGCCGATATCATTGACCATGGCAGAGCCGACCGGATTTTGCACGGTCTGGGGCACGGAAACCACCGCTGCCTCATGAAATATGACATCACAGTCTTTAGCCGCTTTATCTAAAATTTCCGGATCCCTGATATCGCCTTCATAGAAGGTGATTTTTTCTTCAATCTGCCTCAGATTGAAAAGATTGCCCGTCGTCAGGTTGTCAAGAATAACTACCTTACAGCCTGCGTCTGTCAGTGAATCGGCAAGATGGGAGCCGATAAATCCGGCCCCACCGGTGATCAGGGCTTTTTTGCAGTTCATCGGGTTGCTCGAGTTACTGGGGTTAGTTGGTTTCTGGGGTTACTAGGGTTTATTGGGTTACATGAGTTATCCGGGTTAGACAGGATCTTCAGGATTTTCAAGATATTTTGAGAGCTTTGCATAACCCCCGCCGAAATTCATATATTCGATGACTTTTCTCCAAAGCTGCGGGGTTTGTTCCAAATATTTCCTGAAAAAATTGCTGAAAAACATGCTTAATATATTGAATTTACTTGCTTTATACAT
>JAHDSC010000043.1 GCA_018432925.1 Desulfobacterales bacterium
GAGGTTCCGGATCCCCCGTTGTCAAGAGTGGCTGCGGACCCGGATGTTGTGGAGGTGGTGGAGGTCGAATCCTGGGGAACGTATTTAGAAACCTGGTTGGAGAAGGCGCTCTCCTGACCGCTGCTGTTGTATGCGGTTGCGGCGAAATAATAGGTTCTATTGGTATCCAGCGATGAGATTGTGCAACTTGTGTACCTGCCGACGTTCGTATTGTTTGTATAGTTGCCGCTGGAAGTTCCATAGTAAATCCTGTAACCGGAAACGTCTGATCCGGAGCTGGCATTCCAAGCCAGAGTGACCTCAGCGGAAGAAGCCTGGGAGCAATGGAAGAAAATCAAAACGAAGGGTATAAAGAATAATGAGAAAAATGAAGTTTTGAATTTCGAATAAATTGACATGAAAAAAAATGATGGCATTTAGTATTTCCTTTCTATTCGTAACGAATGGAAAATTGGGGAATGCAAAATGTCTCCCGTCTGCTCTCGGCAGATCTTCAATTCAACATTCAAAGTTGAAATCCGGGCAAAACAAAGAATTGGTTGTATTTGACCCGCCTACCTAGCAAATATCTTGCCACATCAAAAAAAATTAATGGTTTATATTTCTTAGTATCCGGAATTTCTATAAATATTTCTTCAACCCTCCGAGAACCGGGGTTCTCTTTTTATTGTTTTGATATTTGCAATTCCGAAATGGCGGTAAATATTACCTTCATTTTTAGATAAACCTAAAATAACCCACTGTTTTAAAACGAAAACTTTGAAACCAGCCGTTCTTTTTGGGCATGCAAAAAATTGCACGAGGTGTGCAAAATTGGTAACCGGGTTTTGAATTATAGTGAAAAAATAATTATATTCGAGTCATATCAAGAAGATAGATATTATTATTTTACTTGCGAGCAATGCTGATTCTTCGACCGTAAGGACTTTAGATCGATTTTTTAGTTTCCTCTGTTAACCCTCCGGTCAGACGAATGGAATTCGCTGGCTGTTCCGGCTTATAAAAAGGGGAATTTTTTAAGATTTAAATGGGGGACAGAGTGGAATTGTGATAATATGATAATCAAAAATTTGCTTGCAGGAGATTAATATAGAAAAGAAGATTGAAAAAAATGCCCTGCCGACAGAAAAGAAGCCGAAAAAAGTTAAAAGATTATCAGAAATTCCAAAGAAAAAAACCGGCGGAAGAGCATAGATCATGGATGCTTCATATTAACGGCAGGTTGCACCATTTTTGAGGGTTTAGCATGTCATTTGATTTTAAACGAAAAATGTTTTCTTTATCCAAACCTTGGAAATCTCCATGCTCAAGAGAGCTTTGTAGATCGAAAACAAAGAAGGGTTGCCTTAAAAATGTGATCGCCCGATTCACCTCCGATATCTTGTCCTTTGAATTGACATAAAACCACGTCTCGGTTATACTTCATTCAAAAAAATTAAACACTATTCTATATATTTTTATATATTAAGATCTGGCCGTTCAAAAGGTGATTCATGAAAAACGAGCCATCAACCCCCGAAGCTTCAATCGATCGCATAAAGGAAATATCCGCCTGGATTTCATCCGTTCATGACCTGGACAGGTTGCTGGAACTTATCACGGAAACCGCTGCCCGGATGATGAATGCCAGAGCCGGTTCGCTGCTTTTGCTGGATCACAAAACAAGGAAGCTTTATTTCAAGGTTGCCACGGGAGAGAAAAAAAAAGAGGTCAAAGCTTACGAAGTAAATCTTGGACAGGGAATTGCAGGTTACGTGGCGGAAACAGGAGCCCCTCTTTTGATTTCCGATGTCAAAAAAGACCCGCGGTGGTACAAAGAAATCAGCGAGTCCATCGGTTATGAAACGCGCAGTATTGCCTGCGTGCCGATGAAGATGGGCGATGAGATCATCGGGGTACTTGAACTGGTTGATAGAACGGATGGAAGCTCCATTGGGAACGCGGATGTACCGATCCTGACGGTCTTTGCCGAACTGGCTGCCCAGGCTATCGGGAATGCCCGAAAAATCGAGAAGGTTAAAAGGGAAAATCAGGATCTAAGGGAAGAACTTGCGAGCAAATATCAGATCATCGGAGAAAGCGGTTCGCTGAAGAAAGTCATATCGGATGCTTTCAAGGTGGCAAACTCAAAAACCAATACCCTGATTTTAGGGGAAAGCGGTACGGGAAAGGAACTACTGGCACGGTTGATCCATCAGGCAGGCCCCCGGAAGGATAAACCCATGATTGTCCTGAATTGCGCGGCTTTGCAGGACACCCTGCTGGAAGCCGAACTTTTTGGACATGAAAAGGGGGCTTTTACAGGTGCCGTCGCTCGAAAGATCGGCAAGTTTGAGCTGGCGGATGAAGGAACGATATTTCTCGATGAGATCGGAGAAATGAGTCCAGGGATGCAGGCAAAACTGCTCCGGGTTCTTCAGGAAGGGGTATTCTACCGAGTAGGCGGTAATGTTCCGATTTCGGTGGATGTACGGGTGATTTCAGCAACGAACAGAGACATTGTAAAGGAAGTTCAGGCCGGCAGCTTTCGGGAAGACCTGTTTTATCGTCTGAACGTTGTCCAGATTCAAATGCCTTCATTAAGGGAACGGAAGGACGATATTCCCCTGCTAGCCGAATATTTTCTATCGATCTTCAAGAAGGAAAGAGGTCTGCCGGATTTAACGATTTCAACCGGGGCCATTGATAAGATGCTTCGATACGACTGGCCCGGGAACATCAGGGAGATGAGAAATGCCATGGAACGAGCGGTGGTCATGGGCAATGGAAAGGAAATTTTGCCTGAGGACCTGCCAATTTTAATGCCGAAAACAGATAATGGGGAGATGATTCCGGGAATAACCCTGGAGGATGCCTTAAACCGTTTTAAAAAAAAGTTCATCACGATGAACCTCGAGCATACCGCGGGGAATCGAAGCAGGGCTGCTAAGATAATGGGGATTCAAAGAACCTACTTGTCCAGGCTGATTTCGAAATACAATTTGCGTGATGTGTAATCGACGAGGTACGCGAGTCCGGGTATCTGAGCTGCCCCGGTCGCTTGCATCATCGTACAAGAAATTAATCCCACGCATGGAAATTAAAAGGAATGACTCCGGGCGGTTTAGCAGGGTGTTGAAAAACAAGGATCAGGCCGTCAGGCAAGGCGCGCGGCGATACGACAAGCGCAGCATATTCAAGCATATGTGAGCATTGGCGAGAGCCCCGCAACGCTGAATGGCGGCCTCAGGCGGAGTTTTTCAACACCCTGTTAGAAATCCTTTTCCAAACGGCGTATCATGTCAAGCGGAGAGAGGGCCGTTCGGCCTGTTGATGACAAACTGAGAAATTACCGTATCCTGTTGAAAAAGGTGGATGAACGATGTCGAGCGATCAAACGGGATTATCGACAGCACATTGCCTGCCGTAAGGGATGCGCTGAATGCTGCGGTCATTTCTCCATATTCCCGGTGGAGGCGGTGGCTCTTGCGGAGGCCCTGCGGAACCTGAGGCCGGAACAAATCGAGCACATCCGGGAAAAAGCTCGAAACACGACACAGGAAAGCCCCTGCCCGCTTCTTGAAAAACGGTTATGCCTTCTTTATGGGATCCGTCCGATTATCTGCCGGACGCATGGCCTGCCGATTCTTTACTCTCACGAAGGTCGAACGGCTGTGGATTTCTGTCCATTGAACTTCAGAGATGTGGATTCGATCCCTGGGAATGCGGTCATTGACCTTGACCGCCTCAACGAGACGCTTACATATGTGAATCGCCTATTTGTTGCCGAATTTTTTGATCCCTCCGTCGTAGCGGATCGGTTGAGCATTGCCGAAGCGCTTCTGAAAACCTTTTAAAAACAACCAGTTTGACATTTTGGACGTGTCCCGCTCAAAATTCAGCTTCGAAACGATTTCGCGTTTTGTGCCGGCGAGAGGAACGTTTTGAACGGAGTCCGTTATTGACCTTTTTAGAAAAGCCTTCCCAAACGAATATGTTCCGAAGATTCGGTTGTATTAACGGGCGATGCGTGATGGAACCGAAATGATCGATGTTTTACTGCTGCAGCTTCCGATCCCGCAACTTAATTACGGAAAACAGACCGGCAATGTTCCTCTGGGTGCGGCTTGTTTGAAACAGGCGGCTGAAGGATTACCGGGCGTTCACGTGGACATCTTTCCGGAAAGCGTGGCTTCTTACCTGGGCGATGCGGCCCTGATCGAGCTGATTCTTTCCCGGAAGCCGGATATACTGGGTTTTTCGGTTTATTGCTGGAACGCGGAGCGCTCTCTTTTCATCGCGGAGGCCATAAAGGAAAAATATCAGCCGAAAATCATTTTCGGAGGACCGGAGATCACCCGGGACAACCGCCGGATTCATTCCGAATGGGTCGATTTTTTCGTTTACGGGGAAGGGGAATCGGTATTTACCGATTTATTGAGGAATCAAAGCCGGTGGATAGAAAAAAGCGCTGTAGCCAGTGCCGAGGATCTATTCAAAAAAAGGCAAAGCCCCTACCTTTTGGGTTTCCTTGAACCCGATATCGAAAATATGATTCTGCTGGAGACCCAGCGAGGATGTCCCTATCGATGCGGGTACTGCTATTACGGCAAGTCAAGAGATCGCCTTTCTTTTACCGATCCGGATGTACTTTTTCAGACGATTCAATGGGCGCATGACCGGCGAATCAGAGAGATTTATCTTTTGGACCCGTCTTTAAATTCAAGACCCGATCTGAAGGCGCTGCTCCGAAAAATCAGCCGGATCAACCGTGACAAGCGTCTGGAAATTATCAGCGAAATCCGGGCCGAAGGGATTGACGTTGAATTGGCCGACCTGTTTGCTGCCGCTGGATTCAGCTGGTTTGAAATCGGATTGCAGAGTACAAATCCTGAAGCCTTGAAAATCATGAATCGCCCGACCCACCTGAAAAAATTCTTAACCGGATCGACGTTCCTGAAAGAAAGAGGAATCCTGCCCAGAATTGATCTGATCGCCGGGCTTCCCGGAGACAATCTGAACGCCTTTAAACAATCGGTAGACTTTCTGGCCGAAAACGATCTCAAGGATGATGTACAGGTGTTTCCACTGCTGGTTCTGCCGGGAACCGATTTCCGTCGAAGAAGCATTGAACTGGGTCTGAATTTTGAGGCGTCACCGCCGTATCCGGTTATCGATACCACCACCTTTTCCCGTGAGGATATGCTGATGGCACTTGATTATGCCGAAACTTTATTCGATATGGTTCTTTATCCGATGCCGGATCTAGATGCCGCATGGTGCGACGGTTCGAAGGTTGGAGAGAAGCAGCCACCGGATCACTGGGTCCGGATCGGAAGTCACCGGTATATTTCAAAATTGGGATTGAACCATTGGCGCTCCTTTGAAGAATTGGAATCCTTGTCAAAAAAGCTGACTCACCCGTACCAGATTATTGTCGGGTCAGGCTCCTGGAATCTTCAGTACATCCGGAAAACGCTTGAAATTCTTACTTCCTCCAATCCGTTTACCCCGCTCGAACTTGTGTTTATAGAACCGGAGACCGTGCCGGATACCCGTGCCCTCCTTCCCTCGGTGAAACTTCGTCGTCCGCATTATCTGGATCATGATTTGCGATTTCTTTTCGCGTTCCCCGGCAACCGGGCCGTTCTTTTTACTCTGGTTTCCCAGGATAGTCGGCCCAGATTTTCCGGTGTTATGGAGCGACAGGTTTTTTGGTGGAGGAATTCGACACTACCCAAACCGGCGGATCTGGAAGCCCTTTCCGGCCTTGACGGCATTCTGATCGATTCTGATGGATGCAAAAGCAGCATGGAAGACTGGCAGGATCGCTTTGCCGAGCATGTCGATGATATTCTTTTTGTGAGTTTCGCGGATCGAAAATTACAGAAGCGATGGATGGAGTTGACGGTTTCGGATGACTACTACTTCAATGTATTTTCCGACTAGCAGGGGGGGGAATTATTCCGTGAATCGAATGCCTTCGGTAAAAATAACCTGCCATGAAGCCGGTATGTCGATCCTTGAATTTCTTGCGGATCGATTTACATACCACAGTCGGTTACAGTGGCGGGATCTCATCTGCGCCCATCGGCTACTGCTGAATCAGCACCCGGCATCTCCAACCGCCATCCTCTGGGAAGGAGATACCCTGACATATTTTCTCCCCGATCTTCCGGAACCGGCGGTTGACAAAGATTTTTCAATCGTTTTTGAAGATGATATTCTCCTGGTGGTTGATAAACCGGCGAACCTTCCCTGCCATCCGTCCGGGCGCTACTTTGAGCATACTCTGACGGCTGTTTTAAAAGAACAGTTCGGTCTGCATCAGGCTGTTTTGGTGAATCGGATAGACCGGGAAACTTCGGGACTTGTACTTTTGGCTAAAACCACGGAAGCAGCTCGTGAATGCCGGCGTCAATTTGAAACCCGCGCTGTTTACAAACGCTATGTAGCTCTTGTGGAAGGCGAGTTTCCCCTTGGAAAAATAGCCGCCGTGGGGTATCTGGCCCGTGATTCGGCCAGTCCTGTCCGGAAGAAGCAGCGCCTGTATTTCCCGCGATTACCGACTGAAATTCCGTCCGGCGCCAAGGCTTGTGTCACCCATTTGCAAAGGATCCGAAGCCATCAGCGAATCAGTGAGGTGGCGGCGGTTCCGGTGACCGGGCGGTGCCACCAGATCCGTGCGACCCTGTGGAGCCTGGGCTATCCGGTGGTCGGGGATAAAATCTACGGGATCGATGACGGGATGTTTTTACGGTTTATCAGCGGCGAACTCGATTGCCTGGATCGGCAGCGACTTCGCCTTTCCAGGCAGGCACTGCATTCCGCTGAACTTCACCTGATTCATCCTCAAAGCGGAAAGTTCCTGAAATTCAATTCTCCCGTTCCGGAAGAAATGCGGAATTTGATGTGGGATGGAAGGCCTTTAAACAATATCGAGATCGGGCTTGAGGGCTGGTTTTGCAACCTCTAACGAATAAAACCCATCACCAGACGGAACCCTAGCCCGGAGCCGTAATATTCGGGGGAGTAGCCGAATCGCCGAGTGCAGCGAACACTCCAGGAATCCAGGCTCCAGCTTCCTCCGCGGATCACTCGCTCTGATGATTTCGGATCGCCGCCCGTAAAAACAGGATTTTTCTTCGGAAGATTCTCGTAGGCCTCTTCGTCAAAAATATCCAGGCACCACTCCCATACGTTGCCGCTCATATCGTAAATTCCAAGACCGTTGGCCGTTTTTTCCCCGACCGGATGAGTTGAACCCTTGCTGTTTTCCTCATTCCATGCGAGATCGTCGAGCTTGTCTCCACCCGCATATTTTTCCTTTTTACCGCCGCTTCTGGCCGCATACTCCCATTGCGCTTCGGTGGGCAGACGAAATTCATATTTTCCCCGGTTCAATTTCGACAATTTCGCGATAAAGGTCCGAACCTCGTCAAAGGTGACCTGTTCCACCGGATAATCATCTCCCTTCTTGAATTTTGACGGATTTTTTCCCATCACCCGATTCCATTGACCCTGCGTTACGGGATATTTTCCCAGATAAAAACCGTCCAGCACGACTTCATGCACCGGCATTTCATTATCCGAACCATCACCAAACGTATCCCCCATCATAAACGTACCGGGGGGAACATACAAAAATTCCATACCGGTAACGGGTTCGATAAAGACCGCATTCGGCATGGTCGTTTCCGAGACCGGTGCATGGCATGCAGGGCAGCGGGAAGCACCTTTTAAGATGCGGCAGCCACAGGATGTGCAGACCAGTCGGGCCTTGCATTCCGGGCATCGTTTCCAGTTTTCTTTTACCGCGCGATTACACAGCGGGCAGGTAAATTGAACGAGCGGGGTTTCGCAAGCGGGACAGAATTCCCAGTTTTTTCTGACGGCTTCCCCGCATCCCGGGCACCGAACGGTTTCCTCTCCGTCCGGACAGGATGCGACGGACGGGGGAGCCGAGGCCGATGAAGCGGATTTTATATCGATCAGACCGGTATCTTCTAAAAAAAGGGTCAGAGTGGAACATACAGATTGGATTTCTTCGAGCGGAGGGACGATGTTTGTGCCGGCATATCGGTCTATAAACTCCAGAAAACGACGGAGTCGCATTGCTTGAGGGTTTTTGTTTTTCCGCCTTAAATCACGTTCCGGCATTCCCTGAATGTCCGCTTCGCAAAAAAGATCGACCAACTGGCGCAGCGAAAACCGTTGAAAATTTTTTTCTCCCCGTGAAATCTTTTCTTCGATATCCAAAAGCCGCTTTGCCTCGCCGGTACAAGCCTGTAGCCGGATTTGTCCATATACCTGTTTCAGCGTGTTTTCCAAAACAAACGCAAAAACCCGAACCGCATCCTGATACCGTTTTTCACTTATCAGACGATCAACTCGGGCTAATTCTTTAGTGTAGTCCATAATCGATCCATCGCTTCAATAGTTTCATGGTGCGTAAAACTTATCGTCTCGTAGAGGCAAGTCTTGTCCTTTCATGAAATTTCCGAACCACCATATTTCTTTTTATCTCTTTTTAGGCAATCCGGTTCGATTGAAAGGAAAAAGAGCGATTCCCGTTTGCCATTTATAGCATATTTATTAAACCGCGTCACGGCGATGATCTGTTTTTTAAAATCGGATGGAGGCTTCCCGAGTCAAATTGCGGGGGAAATGCGCCGGCGGATACGATTGGAAAATTGAGTTTGACAAGCTGATATTCCGATGCGATATTTGAGGAAGAGATTTCTATAAAAATCCCCTGACACAGGATGTGATGGAGTGATCCGGATCAGGGGGGGGAAGGCGTTATGAAAAACTGGAAGATTCAGTTCAGGCAAATTTTCGGAACGGAGAGACCGATTATAGGAATGATCCACCTCAGGCCGTTACCCGGAGCACCTCATTATGACCCCAGGACAGGCATGAACGCCATTATCCATGCTGCGATGGAAGATGCCGGTCGATTAATCGAGGGTGGAATCGACGGTATTCAGATCGAAAATCAGTGGGACCGGCCTTTTCTCAAAGCCGATCAGATCGGGTTTGAAACGGTAGCGGCGATCACCGCCGTTGTCACCCACTTAAAAAAAAGGTTTGATGTTCCAATGGGGATCAATGTTCACCTCAACGGCGTCCGCCAGGCCTTGGCCGTCGCCGTAGCAACCGGCTGCCAGTGGGTGCGCGCGTTCGAATTGGCCAACGCTTATATTTCCAGTGCGGGAATCATGGAAGCGGCCGGCCCCCAGGCCCTGCGCTATCGATCCTTTTTGAAGGCGGATACTCGGGTCATGATATTCGGGGATTTTCACGTAAAGCACGGCAGCCATCAGATAATTTCCGACAAAAGCCTGGAAGAACAGGCCGAAGATGTTCAAACCGCCCTTGCAGACGGGCTTATTGTAACCGGGCATAAAACCGGAAGCGCCCCGACCCGTGAAGATGTTGAATGGATCAAGCAGGTGGTTCAGATTCCCGTTCTTATCGGAAGCGGTCTTTCATTGGACAACCTGGAAGCACTCTATCCCCTGGTCGACGGGGCGATTGTTGGAAGCAATTTCAAAATCGATGAGAATTTGAGAAATCCTGTGGACCTACAGAGGGTGAGCCGTTTCATGGAAAAGGTGAAAATCATTCGGAGAGCATGATTTCCTGCGGTTGGGAGCTTCAAATACCTCGATTTCGTTCAATTTATGGAAAGGCGATAACTTTTGTCATTGGAGAAATTAGCGAAACATGGGATACGAGTTGATTGACCATACCGGCGACTTGGGACTAAAAATCCGGTCCGTCGATTTGAAAAGTTTGTTTTGCGAAGCCGCCACGGCGCTTTTCGACGTAATCTCGGACTTGGATCTGATCGAGGTGCGGGAGGAAAGAGAGATTTCGGTGGTGGGAATGGATAATGAAGAATTGCTGGTTGCATGGTTGAACGAGCTTCTCTACCTGCATGAAGTCGAGAGATTGCTTTTTCGCGATTTTAAAATAATTGAAATAGGGGAAGGGAAGCTGAAAGGGACGGCCGGCGGCGAAGCCTTGCGGGAGGAGTATCATATCATCAAGACCGCCATAAAAGCGGTGACCTATCATCAACTGGAGGTCAGGAAGGAAAACGACGGGTGGTCCGGCAGGATCATATTCGATATATGAGAAAGGGATATTATGTGGGAAGACCTTTCGGTTCGCATTGAAAAAGTGGATGATTACCGGTGGCGTATCCCGCGGGAGGGGAAGATGCGCACGGATGGCATGGTGTATCTGGATGAGCGGATGCTGAATCAGATCAGGCAGGAACAAAGCCTGCTGCAGGTAAAAAATGTGGCTCATCTACCCGGAATCGTAGGAAATTCTCTTGGCATGCCGGATATTCACTGGGGTTATGGATTTCCCATCGGAGGGGTTGCCGCCTTTGATCTGAAAAAAGGGATTATTTCTCCCGGGGGTGTGGGATACGATATCAACTGTGGGGTCCGATTGCTGCGCTCCGGTGTGGAGCGCTCTGAAATTAGGACCAGGATCAAGGAGATTGTGGATGCCTTGTTTCGAAATATTCCGGCCGGTGTCGGGTCCCGGCGAAAAGATCTGAAGCTGGATGAGGCACAGTATCGAAAGGTTCTGCTGAAGGGCGCCGAATGGGCGGTGAAACAGGGCTACGGGCTTGGGGAGGATTTGGAACATATCGAAGAGAAAGGGTGCATTCCCGGCGCAGACCCGGATCTTATCTCCCAGAAGGCCTATGAAAGAGG
This sequence comes from Desulfobacterales bacterium, assembly GCA_018432925.1. Classification (GTDB taxonomy): domain Bacteria; phylum Desulfobacterota; class Desulfobacteria; order Desulfobacterales; family JAHDSC01; genus JAHDSC01. Next base: position 10,719 of record JAHDSC010000043.1, read on the forward strand.
CAGGGCCCAGCTGGGCACTTTAGGATCGGGAAATCATTTTGTCGAGGTCGGATATGTCGCGGAGATATATGATCAGGCACTGGCTTCGGCTTTGGGGCTTAGCCTGGACCAGGTTACCGTGATTGTTCATACCGGCTCCCGTGGTTTCGGCCACCAGGTATGTGACGATTATATCCGTGTGATGCTTCGAGCGGCTGAAAAATACGGGATTGAACTTCCCGATAAACAGCTTTGCTGCGCACCGATTCAGTCTCCCGAAGGTGAAAATTACCTTGCCGCCATGGCTTGTGCCGCCAACTTTGCCTTTACCAACCGACAGCTCATTACTCATTGGATCCGGGAGACCTTCGAACAGGTGATGGAGATCGGGCCTGGCAAGCTGCAACTTCAGCTTGTCTATGATGTGTGCCACAACATCGCAAAAATCGAAACACATGAGGTTGAAGGAAGAAAGCAACGGGTCTGCGTGCATCGCAAAGGGGCCACCCGGTCATTTGCCCCCAACCATCCGGATATCCCCGCCGCCTATAAGAAAACGGGGCAGCCGGTATTGATTCCCGGCGATATGGGTAGATGTTCCTATGTCCTTGTCGGCAGTCAGCGGGCGATGCGGGAAACATTCGGAAGCACCTGCCATGGCGCGGGAAGGGTCATGAGCCGCCATCAGGCCAAGAAAGCCGCGCGTGGAAGAGCGGTGGCAAGAGAACTGGAGGATCGGGGGATTTATGTTCGAGGTGCGAGTGTCGCGACTCTTGTGGAAGAGATTTCAGAAGCCTATAAGGACGTGAGCGATGTTGTTGAGGTAGTTCATGCAGCGGGCATCAGTAAAAAGGTGGCCAAGTTGAAACCCATGGGAGTCATTAAAGGTTGAAAAGGCTTTTTTTTCTTTCAAGATGTCACATCGAAACCGGCATCATTGTTTCTATCCTGGTTTGTGTGTAAAGCGTTAATCTTCGGAAATGGATATCGGCCGTCTCTTTTTCTTGATTTCAGCCCGATGCTTTTTCGTTTCGAGAACACGTTCCCTCGATCCGATGGTCGGCCGGGTTTGAATTCGCGGTTTGGGTTTTTCAGAAGCCTTCCGGATCAATTTGATCAGGCGGTGAATCGCATTTCCACGGTTCTGTTTCTGCGTTCGGAATTGTTTTGCCTCTATGATCAGAATGCCTTCTTCCGTGATTCTTCTGCCGGCAAGCCGGATCAGTCGGGAACGGATATCATCGGAAAGAGCGGGGGAGTTTTTTACATCAAAACGGAGTTGGACGGCGGTGGCCACCTTGTTGACATTCTGACCTCCGGGCCCGGATGCCCGTATGAAATGAAATTTGATTTCCTCCTCTTTTATTGAGATGTCGGGGGTGATGAATATCAAGTCTGTTTTTTCCTGCCTTTTATTTCAGGGAGCGCAAATAGGCGATGATTTCCGCATTTCCTGAGTATCAAGGGCCAGAGATTTCCTTTTAGCGCCATCCGGATGCATTGGTTTATATCGGCTACCAGTCCATCTTTGTCTTTTTTTCGGTAACCTCTGCGAGCCCCTTGCCATTCAGATGGTACGTCTCGCATGAGGTGGAGTTTTCACTGCCTCCCAGCTTCGGATCGTTGAAAAGCGCTTTGCCTTTTTCCGGACCTCCGGCTGCAAAGGAAAGCGCAACCAGTCCGGCAATTAAAAAAAGGAACAAAGAATAACCGGCCTACCATCATTTTTTCTCTCCCTCGCCATAATTTTTCCATGAATTTAAGAGCATCCGGCGCATCTCCCTGAGTTTGCGGCAAATCCGAAGGTTATGGCGAATGCTCTTTTTTCCCCATTATTATCGAGCTATTCTGAAACCGGAGGGTACACAAAGAGACGCGGAGGGCTGTTGCGTCGTTAAAAAATCAGCCGCAAAGGCGTCTAATACCCCTAACTTTATACCGGACGGCAAAATACAAGGTGAGGACGACTGCAATGAGAAATCTCCGGTATTCACATTTTTGAAAATCGGATCCGAAAATATGGCTCCGGAATCTATGTCATTTCGGAATTGCTGCAGCTTGGAGCTGTTATAAACAACACCATTCCAGTTAACCCGGTTCGTATGGTTCGGGTTGTAATAGCAGTTGTGAGAGACCGTGGGTGACGTGTTGTCGGTTACATATAAAGGATAACAGCTAGAATTATTATAAGTGGTATAAAAAATATTGTTCTGGTAACTCATGCCGGAATGTCGGGAGTATATCCCGTATCTATGGTTATTGCCTAAATAGAAAGTGTTATTGAAAACGCTGCAATTTGTTTTAGTCCCCGTGGTTGCATTGATAGCAGCATCGAGTGCCTGAGCCGAATACGCTCCAACTGCCAAATTAAAAACATTGTAGTAAACCTTGACATTGCTATTCGTATGCATCTGAATTGCGTTTGTGCAGTCCTTGAAGTAATTCCGATAAATCTCAAAGTCCCTTCCACTAATCAGCCGTAAGCCAATGTAATCGGTTGTGTGAAAATAATTATCTCTAATTACCGCATTTCTGCAGACGTAGCCATATGTGGGATGATCATGAAAAACAACATTACCGGTTCCGCCTCCTGAACCGGCAAGCCCATAATCGCCACGATAGAATTCGTTGTTGTAGATCGTTGTGTCGTAGCTACCCTTGAAATCCAGGGCATTCTCGCCAAAATTATACATCTTGTTGTTGTAAATATTGGTGGTAGTTTCAGCCCCATAGAATTGGATACAATCGGATTCGACATCATGGATAATATTGTCGTGGATTGAAATCGTACCGCTTGTTTTCCTTCCGACCATCATTCCGCAGGCGTCAACTCCTTCTCCCCATTCTTTAAGTGTTCCGCCGATGCCGATGACATTTTGGATCTTGCAGTTTTTAATCTCCAGATTACCTGTTCCATAGTCTGTTACAATTATTGCGCCCGTAATTCCATTATCGGTTGCCCCCTTGTGGCCGTTGAAATCCACACCATCAATAATGATCCCTGATACATTGGCAAGCCGGAGATTTGCCTCAAACCATCCGGAAGACCACCAGTCCCCACCGGATATATCAATATCCTTAATGGTAAGATTGGTAATATTGCCGGCAATAATAGATATCGGTCTTTGAGTATTACCATCGAGCCACGGTTTATCGCCTGTGCCGTATGCCTGTATGGTTAAGCCATTAATCGTCCCCCAATTAACCGTGGTCCCGTCATAACCAAGGGTTTCGTTATTGCTCCATGTACAGCCTCTTTTCAAATTGATTGTATCTCCATTTTTAAATCCCGGTGTTTTTGCAAAAGCGTTGACTTTCGCGATTGTTTTCCATGCGGTTACATCACTTTTACCATCCGCGGAATCGCTACCGCCATTTTTCACAAAATAATTCGTCGCAAAAGAGCTTGGATTAGAGATTGAAATTGATATCACGCATGCGATAAAAGTTAAGGATGCCAATCGGATTAATTTCATTGCTAACCTCACAGTTAAAACTTTTTTAAAAATGGTGGTAAACAAATCCATGAATTGCATTTTAAGTTAAAGCAAGCTTCATACCACCAATAAAAATCAACGGGTTTTTTTGTATATCGTTAGCAATAGGTAGCGAAAACAATGTTCATTCAATTAGCCAAGTTTCCGCTCCTCTGAAATACTTTGATGGCACGTATTAAAATTACAACACGTGTGTATTGTTTAGAAGCCATCTCAAAAAAATACCTATTCAGCGGGAACGGGCTCAAAACCCTGACCACTTGAATTCAAGCATAAATTTAAACATGCATAATCAGCTGAAATAATTAAAAATAAAACTAGACAGAACGCCCTGAATATTGAATATAATCCATTGCCGTCCAAAACAGTTTAATGCGTCGGAGGTGATCCCAAACCTTCAATCGGGTTTAAAATCACAAGACGGGGGGAAAAGTTCAACCGCAGGAATATTTTGAGTGTTTGGAAATTTGAACGCTTCGCGCCGATGCAGAGATATTCGACTAGGAGGAGGTTTTGAAACTTCATGAAGATTCCAAGACCCTGGCGGATAGTCGTCCAGTGAAATCTGCGCATGAGAACTCAACAGGATGAAAAACGAATTCGTCGGATACCTGCACTATTCCGGTCATTGTACAGTCTTTTCCAGATGATCCTCAATGCGGCCATATTCCTTCGCACAAAGAACCCACATTCTTCGCGAGGCGATTTGAGGAAATCGTGATCTTGTCGGCCGGAATCCCGTTTTGCCGGCGATTTTTTCAGAAACCGGAAAATTTTTCTCTTACCTCTCTTTTTTCACAAACCAATCGTTTTTTCGATAGACCAGATCCTGGCTCTTGGCCACCAGATCTCCGGTCTGTTCATCTCGAACGGTTATGGAATATAATGCCGTCCGCCCCCCTGCAAACTCTTCTTTTGCCTCTGCTACCAGCCTGTCTCCTGATCTGGAAACCTTCAAAAAATTGATTCCGACATTCAAGGCTACCGCCGTCTGGCCATGAGAATTACTAGCCGCAGCGAAGGCCATATCACTTAACGCAAAAATTACAGCCCCGTGGGTTGTGCCATGAAAGTTCGTCATCTCATCGGAAACGGTAAGGGAAACTCGACTGTGCCCAGGCCCTATTATTTCCACTTGTGCTCCTAAATGCCTGGCAAAAGGGTCCTTCTGAATGAATTCATTTATAGAACGCCTGCGAATTGTTTCGTCCATCAAAAACTCCATTATTTTTTGCTTTTGTTAAATAATGAATCGATATGAAAAAAAGTGCGATCGCGTTGAAAAAAAATCGGCCGGAAATGCGTCCCGCTGAAAAAATCTCAGAACAAATGATTATTTTTCCCGAAGGAGATACATGAAGTTTTTGCTGGAATTTTTTTCATGATTTATCTTCAAAGAGTTGCAACATTCCGGCATGAAAAACGATTAAAGATAGGTAAATCGGCGTTCCCATGATTTTTGTCATGGAAGATGAGCCGGAGGAATAAAATGAATTTCCCCGCTGCAAGCAGCGGGGAATCTTTGATTCTGAGGACTTTCGGCCTATTCTTGAATTTGATTGCCGATCCCAACGGCAAGCCACGGGCAAGGAGCTCACAGTTGAGGTTCGGAAAAAGACACTCTAAAACTATGCCTTCACATAAATTCCTCTTTTTTCAGTTTTTATCTTTCCCTGCTTTTTCAGTTTAAAAACAATGTTCTGTATTTTCTTTCTATTAAAACCTGTCGCCTTTTCAAGGCCGGCAGCATCGATACCCTCTTTGCTTTTCGCGATAATACCCAACGCGATTTCAGCTGTGGTCTCCTTTGCAGGCTTTTTTATACCTGCTTTTTTTACTTCCGCAGCCGGTGTTTTGGCAGCAGGCCTAATCTCTTTTTTCACTTTTTCCGCTTTCTTGACAACTGGCCCGGGTTTCTTTTGTCCTTCTCGCTGAGCCATGGCCAGTTCATGTGCCTTCAGCGCCAAGATATCGATTCCCTTGGCAGTTAGCTTGAGACCCGCAGCTACCATGTCCAATAAAGTTTCTAATTCTTTCATTTATTATCTCCTTATAATTTTGGATGACTGCAATTTATCATCAAAAAAGTAAAAAGTAAAGCCCCTCAAAAATTCCATTCCAAATCCTAAGCGCATACAGTTTCAAAAAATGTTGAATGATGAAGGAGGCATGCTGCGGCAGGAACAAGTACGGCCGGCGCTCAACCGATTGCAGCAACTATCAAACAATGACCCATTTCAGCAACAACTGCATATACATGTTCATCGATCATGAGCATGTGAAAAGCAGGAAGTGTTTTTTAAAACCTTCCATCCGGTTTAAGACGAAGGCGGAGCGTGACGTTGTACTGGACGCATATTTTGATTGTTTTGAAGATTAACAGGGTGTTGAAAAACTGCACCTGAGGCCGCCATTCAGCGTTGCGGGGCTCTCGCCAATGCTCACATATGCTTGATATGCTGCGCTTGTCGTATCGCCGCGCGCCTTGCCTGACGGCCTGATTCTTGTTTTTCAACACCCTGTTAAAGGCCTTGCCGCAGCGGTGAAATCGAGCTCGAAAAGGAAAGTTTGAAATCACTTCTAATGATGCCTCATGAAAATACTACAAAAATGACGGCATAAAAACCTAAAATACAGCAGATGAAGAAATGATTCCTACTCCCGGGATGAAAGATTCATTATTGAATCGTCAATTTCTATTTTTATCATCCATCCTGTCTGCATCGCCGATCTTACCGCATTTTGCGGATACGAACCTCGATCTCTGTGTCATTAAGGAGTTCCAGGATCCTGGAGGTATCGGTTTCGCCAAAGTGATAGGGGTAGAGAATTTTCGGTTTGAACCCTACCGCCGCATCGGCCACCATTTCCGGAGTCATGGTGTAAGGGAGGTTCATCGGCAGAAAAGCGCAGTGTATATCCGTAAGACGCTTTATTTCCGTAATATTCTCCGTGTCTCCTGCAACATAAATCCTTTTGTCACCGAAAGTCAGCACGTAGCCATTTCCGTTTCCCTTTGGATGAAAAGGTTGCCCTTCGCTGCGCATGTGAACGATGTTGTAAGCCGGCACGGCTTCTATCTTGATTCCCAGGATGTTTTTCACTTCTCCGTTTTTCATAACCCGACTCCCCCGCAGACGACCGGCGGAGGTTTTGTTTACAACCACCTCAGTCCCTTCCTTTCGTATTGTTTGAATCGCTCCGGGGTCCAGATGGTCGGCATGCTCGTGGGTTATCAGAATGAGATCCGCTTTAGGCATCTTCGAATAATCGGCCAGCTTGCTCCACGGATCGATGTGGACGACCTTTTCACCGAATGAAAACATCAGGGTTCCGTGTCCGATAAAGGTTATGTGAAGGTCTCCACCCGAGGTCTTGATCACATCCGTTTCAAAACCTTCTCCGGCAAATGCCGGCAAAGCCAGCAAAACCAATGATAAAATCATTTTTGTTGCCATGACTCACCCCTCCCTTTTCGATTTTTCAGTTTCCCCAGATGTGCTTATGGCTGGAAATCAAAAACGAATCTACTTAACAGGGTGTTGAAAAACTGCGCCTGAGGCCGCCATTCAGCGTTGCACAGCTCTCGCCAATGCTCACATATGCTTGAATATGCTGCGCTTGTCGCATCGCCGCGCGCCTTGCCTGACGGCCTGATTCTTGTTTTTCAACACCCTGTTAAACTCATCTTTGAAATTTTTATTTTTTAAGGCGTTCAAATCGTCGGGCTTCTCTTGTTGGATTATTATTTAATTTCAATAAATTGAACATATCATAAAATGGAATCCATTGCTACTTTTAAGACGATCGCCTTAAAATAAAACTACCCTAAATTCAGATTATAAAACGTGAAACAGGAGAGATGAATCTATGCTCATGAAACACGCACATTCGGGGAAGGCCGCTTCTGTCATCGGATGATACGCAAATATATGCCATATTAGAAACCTAAATGATATGGATATGTATACGCCCGGGAGGTTTAACCGAAAATACAGTGATCCGAATCGGAAAATACAAAGTTTACCTTATTTCTCTTTGTTTTTAATATCCATATAAATAGGAAAAGAGTTTATTAAATTGAAACTTGAACAAATAACCATAAAACCCAAAAGAAAAGGAACGAAGAGATGAAAAAAAAGAGCTTGGCGATCATTTTGGTCCCGTTTATAACCCTGATGTTTTTTATCGCGTGCGGCGAGAAGAAAGAAGCGGGAAAGACCGAGACCCCGGTGACTTCCGAAGAAGTCAAAAAAGAAGCGACGGAAGCCGTGGAAACCGCAACCGCTTACACGCAGCAGCAGATCCAGGATTATCAGCAGAATATCACTGCGAAGCTGGACGAATACGGCCAGAAAATAAGCGAATTAAAAGCCAGATCAGAAGAAATGACGGATCAGGCCAAAGCGGAAATGGCCTCAAAATTAACGGATTTAAATGCAAAGAAACAAGCGGTGGATCAAAAACTGGAAGAGCTCAAACATGCTAGCGGTAAATCTTGGGAAGACATAAAATCCGGAATGGATGCGGCGATGGAGGACTTTGCCAAGGCTTACGAGGAAGCCGTTTCTCATTTTAAGTAAATCCGGCGCTCGGGGGGAGATTTCATCTCCACCCGATTACAAGCGCCCCGGCCGGCACAGAGCCTCTAGAATGCTGAAGTAATCTGGTCGTTATCTTAAAGACAAAGCTCGAAAATCGCTGAAATCTCACACAACGTGACTCGAAGCAGTTTCAGGAAGAAAAACAAAGAGATAATGCCATGTTATACTGGGCTCTGGTTTTTTTCGTCATTTCGATCATCGCCGCCGTATTCGGTTTCACGGGAATTGCGGTGACAACCGCCGCCGTTGCAAGATTTTTTTTCTTTTTGTTCATAGTACTTTTCGTCATTGCCCTGATTTTCGGACTGTTTCGTCGTCGGCCCCCGTCCGGTCTCTGATTGAAGACTTACTCCATCGGGTTGAAGGCAACGATGAACAAGATCATACAGTCAGGAGCAAACCCGTGATCGGCATTGGCGGCGTTATCGATAAACGCCTGTATGTTGCATGATTACCCTGGAGTCCGTCAGCAGACCTAATCTGCCGACTCACATGGAGGGTCTGCGTCGCGTTCGATAACGCGTGTTCGTTTTCGGATGGTTTGCGTTTCATACACGGACAGGCATACGCAGCAATCGGAGTCCAAAAATTAAAGGGGTGAAAGCTTGGAATACCTTGACAATGATTTGATAAATTCATATTAAAATAAACAAAAAAATGAATCCTGCAACCTGATGGTTACCTCCAGGGTATGATAGGGAAACCGGTTGAAATCCGGTACGGACCCGCCGCTGTGTTCGGGGACAAATCCCGCAATAAGCCACTGATCCGTTAATAAACGGATTGGGAAGGCGCGGGTATGAGGGTGATCCGAGAGTCAGAAGACCTGCCATCCGGTTCATGTTTGGGGAGAAGGTAAATTCCCAAGCGTATACAATACGCTTGGGAATTTTTTTTGGAGATAGGGAGATAGAAAAGGAAACGACTCGAATGATGCAGGCGGCAGTCCTTTTAAAACCCGGAAAATTGGAAATAAGAGAAACCCCGGTCCCGCCATGCCCGCAAGGCGGGGTGATCGTAAAAGTCAAGGCATGCGGAATATGCGGTTCGGATGCAAAAATGATACAATCAGGACATCGGGCCTTAGTGTATCCAAGGATCCTCGGCCATGAGATCGCGGGTGTTGTTGCCGAAAGCCGTATAAAAAATTTTAGGGAGGGAGACAGGGTTCAGGTCGCTCCGGGCCTTAGATGCGGAAAGTGTTTTCAATGCCGCAAAGGAATGGACAACCAGTGTGAAAACCGCGGGATTTTGGGTTTTACATTCGACGGTGGATTCGCTCAGTATGTAGCCGTTCCTTTAGAAGGTCCAATTGTCGGCGCATTAAACATTCTTCCTGAAAATGTTGGTTACGCGGATGCAACACTGGTCGAGCCGATTGCCTGCTCAATCAACGCCCAGGAGAAGGCGGCTTCAGCGGAGGGCGATACCGTTCTGATTATAGGTGCCGGGCCTCTGGGCCTCATTCATTGTTTTGTGGCAAGGCTCAGAGGAGCTGAAAAAGTTATCATTGGAGAAATTCGGAAGGATCGACGAAAGACCGCTGGAAATTCCTGGGCCGACATGGTGCTTGATCCGGAAAAAGGCGACCTGTTGGAAATGATAATGAATGAAACAAATGGGAGAGGCATCGACGTCATCATCATTGCGTGTTCTCAAGTTGGAATAAATGATGGGTTTCTGAAACTGCTGACCCCAGGCGGCAGGCTCTCTCTTTTCAGCGGCATTGCATCGCGGTCATGCGACTGCCGGCTGGATTCAAACCTGGTTCATTATAATGAAATCGTCATAACCGGGGCATATGGCTGCACAGCTTCACAAAACGCTAGGGCGGTTCAGTTGATCTCTGCCGGCAAGTTTCCCCTGGGAGAACTGATTACTCACCGGTGCAGTCTGATGAATATCGAGGAAGGTATCGAACATACCTCTTCGAGAAAGGGTCTCAAATCGATCCTGGAGGTTGAAAAATGAATGAAAAGTTAAAAAGATTCGGAAAAATCATCAACTGCCTGATTGCGGGAGAAACTCTTTCTCGCGAGGAAACAAAAACTTTATTTCTGGAAATCCTAAAAGGGGAACAAACCGAAATGCATCAAGGTGCATTTCTTTCGGCAATCACAGCCAAAGGACCGGACCCGAAGGAAATCGCAGGCGTATGGCAAGCCATTTATGAATTTGATACGGTAAGGGTATCGCTAAACATTCCAAAGCCGCTTGTTGATAACTGTGGTACGGGCATGGACGGCTTTAAGACATTTAATATCAGCACCGGTTCTGCAATTGTTGCGGCGGCTGGTGGTGTCTTTCTCGCCAGGCACGGGGCAAGGGCGATTACTTCCCATTGTGGCACCGTCGACCTGTGTGAAGCTTTCGGCATTGATGTTGAATGCCCGGTGGAGATCGTTAAGAAAAGTATTGAAAACGTCGGTATCGGTCTCTTTAACGGAATGAGTCCGAGGGTTCATCCGCAAGCACTTTTCAGGATTCTTTCACAGATGCGGTTCGGCAGTATATTGAATATTGCAGCCTCGCTGGCCAACCCTGCGAATCCCCTTTACGGCGTAAGGGGTGTTTATTCAAAGGAAATGGTAATGCCGATCATCCAGACAATGAAAGAGATCGGCTTTAGAAAAGCCATGGTTTTTTGCGGACAAAGCGGCAATGGGGCGGGCGCCATGGATGAACTTTCTCCTGTCGCTGAAAGTGATATCGCCGAACTATCTCAAGAAGGTGAGATTACCTGTTATTCAATATTGCCTGAACGGGTCGGTGTTCTTTACAATTCGAAAATATCCGAAATCTCCGGCGGAAATGACCCGCAAAAAGAGGCATTGAGGCTTTTGAAGGTTTTCACCGGCCAGGACAAAAAAGCGTTGTATGAAACCATTTGCCTCAATACAGCCCCCATTTTATATGTTGCCGGAGAAGCCCAAAATTTGAAAGCGGGAATGAAGAAAGCACGTGATATCATAGACCGCGGGCATGCAATGGATAAACTGATGCAATGGGTTGACGCCCAGAATCGTAACGCGGAAAGTGGAAAGAAACGACTTGAAAGACTCCTCCTTCAACTTTAGCCATAAAAAAAATCAAGGCTTTTTTCATCCTGTCGAAAGCGCCCGGAATTGGGTTTCTTTCAAGCCTCAACACCGTCTTGTTCATGCAGCCTTGAGTCTCATTTTTAGGAAAATCTTTGACTCGAGCCTCTTCGATCGGGCTTCGGGCTTTTCAACTCAGGAGATTTGGTTTTGCCGGCTGTTTCATTCAGTTTTCGAACACTGTGCGGATCCCCTGCAGAAGCATTTCTACGGAAATGGCGGTCAGGATGAGTCCCATCAGGCGTTCGATCGCATACAAACCTCTTCTTCCCATCAGGTCGGCAAGTTTCGTTGAAAGCAGGAGAATGCCGGCGTTGCAGATCCATGCCAAAAAAAGAGCCAAAAGCCATTCGAGCCAGCGGTTGGGTTCTTGCCCCATGAGGACAAGAATCGTAGCGGTTGCTGAAGGCCCCGCGACGAGAGGAACCGCCAGAGGAACAATCAAAGGTTCTCCGTCCGGTGTACCCTTGAACATTTGTTCCGTTGCACCAAAGATCATCTTGATTGCGATCAAGAAAAGGATGACACCGCCTGCTATGCGTAAGGTAGGGGCGGAAATCCCGAGCAACCGCAAAAAGTGAGGGCCGACAAAAAGAAACGCGACAAGAATCGACAATGCGATCAGTAATTCTCTTGCGACTACCTTCCGTCTTCTCTCCCTCGGAACTGCCTCCAGTACGCTGAGAAATAAGGGAATATTACCGAACGGATCCAGAACCATGAACAAAAGAATTCCCGCTGAAATCACAGACATCTTTTTTTATCTCCTGCTTATGGACAGGCTGAATATGAGAGAAAAACTGCACCTCCTGCAGAATGAATAAAAACGGTCCTTTTTATTATCGGATCACAAGACAAAACCGAGAACGTATTTGTTTTCGTTTCTTAAGCTGTCTCGATCAGTCGTTCGGATGGATCTTAAAATCAGACTCTTTGCGGATACTTCAATGGTTTTTAAATCACTTTTAAAGGATGACGTTTCATCTAAGCCTTAAACGGAATGTATCTCGGCTTTCAATGTTTTCGCAACAGCAAAGCAATTGGAAGAAAGAGCCGAAGCAATTTTTTTAAAAAATTTGCAGTCATCCATATTGTTTGCCCAGAGGCAGATTCGGCCGCGACGGTCAGGACTTATACCAGAGCGTGATATGGGACGGCGATTGGTTCGAGAGGATTTGTCGGAAGGGGCGGCATTCTGGTCATCAACTCAGATCAATTTTAGGAAATAGTGATGAAATCGGAGATCTTCCGTCAGCTCGGGATGGAAGGAGGTCACGAGCCATTTCCCTTGCTGGGCCGCAACGGCTGTTCCGTCCGGCAAGTTGGCGATCACCTGAGCCGGCTCCTTGACTGATGATAACTTCGGCGCACGAATAAAAACTGCGGGAAAGGGTTTGCAATACCCGTTATTCAAAACAGGTATATTCAGCGTTGTCTTGAAACTGTCCGCTTGGCGGCCGAAGGCGTTTCTTTCCACCACGATATCCATCAAGCCTAAGAGTGGCTGGTTCATGCCGATTTCTTTAGCCATAAAGATCATCCCTGCACAGATGCCCCATACCGCTTTTTCTGATGCGAAATTACGCAACGGCTCCATTAGGTTATAGTTAACAGCCAATTTTCCCATGGTCGTGCTTTCTCCGCCGGGGATAATTAGCCCTTCTAATCCCTCCAGATCTTCCGGCAGACGGACCTCGATACCTTCCACCCCGATTCGGTGTAAGATCTTGACATGCTCTCGAAAAGCCCCTTGCAGGGCCAGAACACCCACCTTCATTTTTTTTATTCTATCCTTTATTATTGAAATGATCCAAGAAACGAGCGAAAAATGTTTTTACCGTTTAAAGAACTTACCAGCCCCGGACAGCCAATTGTTCGCTGTCCGACAAACTGCGTACACTGATACCTACCATCGGCTCACCAAGGTTTTCGCTGACTTTGGCGAGTATTTCCGGATTTTGATAATGGGCGGTTGCTTCCACGATTGCTTTTGCCCGAGAAGCCGGATCGGCGCTTTTGAAAATGCCTGAACCGACAAAAATACCATCCATGCCCAGTTGCATCATCAGAGCCGCATCTGCCGGCGTGGCAATACCGCCGGCAGCGAAATTAACGACCGGCAATCGTCCGGATTCTTTGGTTTCCTTCACCAGTTCATACGGCGCACCGATTTCTTTGGCGTACGTCATCAATTCTTCATTCGGCATAACTTGCAGGCGTCGTATATCGCCTAATACCGTGCGAGCGTGTCGAACAGCTTCTACCACGTCTCCGGTTCCCGCTTCGCCTTTGGTACGGATCATGGCTGCTCCTTCACCAATGCGTCGCAACGCTTCCCCCAAATTTCGACAGCCGCAAACAAAAGGAATCTTGAAATCGTGTTTGTTGACGTGATACATCTCGTCCGCCGGAGTTAATACTTCGCTTTCGTCTATATAATCCACCCCGATTGCTTGAAGTATCTGAGCTTCCACAAAGTGACCGATACGGCATTTTGCCATCACTGGAATAGAAACGGATCGAATAATTTCTTTAATCATTCCGGGGTCGGACATGCGAGCAACACCTCCCTTGGCGCGAATGTCTGCCGGAACGCGCTCCAGTGCCATCACCGCTACCGCACCCGATTCTTCGGCAATCATGGCGTGTTCCGGAGTGACGACATCCATTATTACGCCCCCCTTGAGCATTTGGGCCAGCCCACGTTTTACCGTGACACCGCCGGTTTCACCTCTGTCATTTTTTTTATTGAAACTGCTTTTAACGCTCATCCAAAAAAACCTCCCGGGAAAAATAGCGAATTCTATGAATCAAAACAGAACGATCTTTTGTCGACAAGAATGCCTGTTCCGGACGATTCAGAATTCGAATAAAAAAAATATTCTAATTTAAACAAAATACTGTTTTTTGTCAAATTTATATTGGCGCCCGAATTGCCTCATATTTCATGTTACCGAAAAACCACCCATCGTCGATATCATCGGGCAGCGGCCATGTGATTGCCGCATGCCTTGCCAGTTCCAGGTATTTGCCCACGGTCACATGAGAGATCGCGCAGCTTTCTGCAATTTTACGGTTGGTCAGGTGATGGTCGTACTTGAGTCTTAAAACTAATTTGAACTTTCGCATGGATAGTCGCTCCGTTGCCATAAATCCTCC
>JAHDSC010000006.1 GCA_018432925.1 Desulfobacterales bacterium
ATGCGACGGTATAAATTTGTATCTTCTGAATATAGCCATCATGGTCATCGGTATATCCTGATATTCTGGATTCCGAGACCAGCACAGCAAGCTTCGGACTGTTGATTCCGTTATAGCAGATCAACTACATGGAGCGTGTGTCAAATGGAATTGAAAACCGCCCCCAGATGAAAAAGTCGCTTTACGCCTGGCGGTTCTCTAACACTTGATTCGTTGATAATTTGCAATGGCTGGAACTCGGAAAATATCATGTGGGGCGACATGAATGAGCATTTTGGATGGAATGTTAAAAAGGGGTATACGATACATAATCTCGGTCGGAATACGCATTCGGGTGAGAATTGAGCGGAAAAGCTGCTGGAACGTCTCAAAGGGAGAAAGACGGTCCGGTCGGCCATAAAAAAACAACAACCCGGGAAAACAATGAAAAAAATGAGCTGAATCAAACCAAATAAAAAAAGATGCGCGAAACAATGATCGGGAACTCAAAGGGATCTGTCGCCGAACCGCAGATATTGAAAAGCATCGTGGTAATTCGTGGGGAATAAAAAATCGCCGAAATGGAAAAGCGCGTAAGCGATCATTACGAAATATGGATTAACCTGATTCATGAAAGTCGAAAATTGGTTGAGGCACCGCAACAAAGGGGGAAGAAGAAATCAGGGCACTCATAAGGTGTCCGGAAAAGGAGTCCAGAGGATGCCCCGGCATAAAAATATCAGCACGACGGAGAGGTGCATTCAGAACATAAGTAAGGACCGGAAAGAAACCACGAATCTCCTCTCAGATAAAAAACGCATTTACACAACCCAAAACAAAAAAGAGGCTGCGACCGATGAGCCGTAACCTCTTGATTTTATTTTGGCGTCCCCAAGGGGATTTGAACCCCTGTTGCCGGCGTGAAAGGCCGGTGTCCTGGACCGGGCTAGACGATGGGGACGAAAACTTTTCTGATGGGCCGTGCTGGACTCGAACCAGCGACTCTCTGCTTAAAAGGCAGATACTCTACCGTCTGAGTTAACGGCCCCGAAAAACATCCTTATCTAATTAGATCTTTGAAGTTTGTCAACAAAAATAACGGCAAAAAATTACTTTCGCCAAAATTCCGGAACCAGAAGGATGATAATGGTATAGATTTCAAGCCTTCCCAGAAGCATGCACCAGATGAGCAGCCACTTGCCCAGAAAGGGAATTTGGGCATAGTTGTCAACCGGTCCCACCATTCCAAACCCGGGGCCGATGTTCCCCATTGCGGCGGCAATCGCCCCGAATGAAGTCACAAAATCCACTCCCAGGCCGGCAAGCAGGACGCTGCAGAAAGCAAACAGTCCGAGATAAAGACCCAGAAAACCGAGAACGCTTCGCATGACATCCTCCGCCACCGGTTTGCCCGATATTTTTACGTGCGTGACGGCATGCGGATGAATCAATGAGAAGAGTTCTTTATAGCAGAATTTGAAATAAAGCATGGCCCTCAGGCATTTCATGCCGCCGCCGGTGGAACCTGCCGAAGCTCCCAGGAACATGCACAGCAGCAGGATCAGCTGGGACATCGCCGGCCATTTTTCATAATCCGCCGTGGCATACCCGGTGGTTGTAATAATTGAAACCACCTGGAATGCGGCATAGCGCAGCGAGTGGCCCATCTGTCTGTATACGGAACCATAGGTATCGATACTTACGACGGCGATTAATATCACCACCGCCGCGAGAAAAAAACGGCACTCCGAATTGCGCCAGAAAGCCAGCGGTTTCCCCCGGAGCGCCTGGTAGTGAAGAGAAAAATTGATTCCGGCCAGGAGCATGAAAAAAATGACGACGACATCCAGGTAGACACTGTCGAAAGAGGCGATCGATGCGTTTCTGGTTGAAAATCCGCCGGTCGGCATGGTCGTGAAGGTGTGACATAAGGCTTCATAAAGATCCATCCCCCCGATCATGAGAAAAAACACCTCCGCCAGGGAAATCACGGCATAAACTTTCCACAGGATCATGGCGGTATCCCGGATCCGGGGCTTGAGCTTGTCGGGAACCGGGCTCGGGACTTCCGCCTTATAAAGCTGCATCCCTCCGATCCCGATAAACGGAAGGATGGCCAGAGAAAGGACGATGATTCCCATTCCGCCCAGCCACTGGATAAAGCTCCTCCAGAAAAGGAATCCTTTTGAAACCGATTCGATATCGGTAAGAACGGATGCCCCGGTCGTTGTAAATCCGGAAACGGATTCGAAGAATGCGTCGGTAAAATTATTAAAAACCCCTCCCAGGGAAAACGGAAGCGCGCCGAACAGGCCGGCGGCCATCCATCCGAAGGCCACGATCGCCATTCCTTCCCGCTGGCTGATGAATTCCGTCTTTGACTTCCGGAAGCATAAAAAAAGCAAGCCGCCGGCGGCGATGGTTATCCCCATGGATTTTAAAAGAGGGATCACGCTATGATCCTTGTAGTAAAGACCGAAAAGGATGGGGAATCCCATGGTTAGCCCCAAAAAGAGGGTCAGAATTCCAACGACTTTAAAAAGGTATCGCCAGCGCATTTAAAAATATTCAAGTTTTACGGAAAGAATGTTTTCGATCTTTGGAATGGCCGTTCTCCTCGCAAAAATGATGACCCTGTCGCCGGGTTGAATGACGCTTTCTCCGGAAGGAATCATAACCTCTTCTTTCCGGATGATACTGGTTACAAGGGCTCCTTTCGGAAAAGAAATGTTTTTCAGGGGCCTGCCCACGATATCGGATGTTTCCAGGGCCGCGGCCTCCATGAATTCGGCTTGCTCTCCCTTGATTGCGATCGCCGAGAGCACTTTACCCCTGCGGATATGCTGCAGGAAGCTGTTGATCGCCGAGAGTCGGGGGCTTACCACCTGCTCAATGCCGATGGTCGACATCAGCGGCAGGTAGCCCAACTTGCTGATTTTTGTAATAGTTTTTCGTGCTCCCATGCGCTTGGCGAGGAGAGAGGCCAAAATATTGATTTCCTCCTCGTTCGTCAGGGTGACCACAACATCCATTTCCTGGACGTTTTCCTCGCTGAGCAGGCTCTGGTCGGAACCGTCCCCATGAAGCACGACCGTCTTTCCTAGTTTTTCGGCAAGCTCGGCACATCGATCCGGATTTTTTTCGATTATTTTCGTCAGGACCGATTTTTCTTCCAAAATGGTTGCCAGCCGGAAGCCGATTCGCCCCCCTCCCACAATCAACACCCGGTGCAATGGTCTGGATTCTTTGTTGAATGCGCGCATGGTGTCCGGAAGATTTTTTTCCTCGATAATGCAATACACGATATCGCCCGGCATCAGAACGTCATCTCCTCTGGGGATGATCAGTTCGTCCTCCCGGATGATCGCGGCAATGAGGGGGCTATGTTTTTGCGTTTTTTCGGCGAGTTCCGACAGACGGACCCCTGTCAGGGAGTTCTCCTTCTCCAGATGGATTCCGATGAATTTTACGCGACTGTCCGTAAATTCCCCGATATCCATGGCGCCCGATACGTTCATCAGTCTTTCGATCGTTTTGATGACTTCTATCTCCGGGTTGATTACCGTGTCGATGTGAGGGGCGTACTTGCGGAATGTTTCATGATACTTGTCGTAGTCCGCGTTTCGAAGCCGCGCCATTTTTTTTGTTGCCGGAGAAACCATGTTCGCGACCAGACAGGCAACCAGATTGGTCTCGTCGCTGTCCGTCACGGCGAGAAGAATCTCCGCCTCTTTAATCCCCGCTTCCTCCAGAACAACCGGACTGCTTCCGGATCCGTTTAAAACCTGAACATCGATATTATCGGACACGCGTCGAAGCGCGACGGGGGATTTGTCAATTACCACCACCTCTTTGTTTTCCAGGGAAAGACGGCTTGCGATCTGGAAACCGACCTCTCCGGCACCGACAATTACAACTTTCAAGACATGTGCTCCTTTTTGATTTTGTGTGTATTTTCCAAATAGGCATTACTACAGACAATTTCAGGTGTCAAATGCAGAGAAGAAATTGAGAAAGGGCGTCAAAACCTTTTGGCCCGATCTCCGTTCGGGAGTGAGGCGATCCATTATCAAAATACAAAATGTATACAGATCGTTGAACGCATCGATCCGCCCGGATCGTATCCCCGATGGCGGATTTTGAAACCGCTGTCATGCACTCTTTTCAAAGGAAGCGGAAAAATACGGAGGTAAAATTTTGCGGATGTTGAAAGGATTCGACGAAAAAACGCTCCCGGAAATCCGGGCGGTCAAGGGCGGTCAAACGGGAAGGGGAAGAAGCAACGAAACGTTTCGGAGAGTTTCCAGCAAGTCCATGGAATCGATCCGTCCGATCGGAGGACTGCTTTTTAAAAAACGACGGCCAGGACACAGAGACCTGCGACCACAAAAAGCGCGATCCGATCATTTCCGCCGGAGGAAAGGCTTGGATCCGTTCGGTTTTCGGAGTAACATCTGGCTTCCATGGCAACGGCGAGTTCATCGGCGTTTTGAAACGTCTTGCAAAGCAGCGGCAACGCCAGTTTTTTTAACCGATACACCGGGTTTTTTCTGTTTTCAATCCCCCTTGCCCTTTGGGCATCGGATGTTTCTTTCGCCTGATCCAGGATGGCCGGCATAAACCGGACGATTAAACCGATCATGGTTGCAACCCGTTTTCGGGGAATAAAGGGGAAGGGTTTCAGAAACCATTCCACGGCGGCCCGGATTTCAGAGGGCTTGGTTGTCGCGACAAAGGATGCCCCCAGCAGCACCACCAGCAACAGGCGCCAGCAGATAAGCGTGCCGTGATAAAGTCCTTCCCGGGTAAGGATGACCCCCTTTAGTTCAAATGCCGGAGATCCGGGCATCGATAATGCCCGGGCGAAAAAAACAAAAAGCAGGAGAACCAGGAAGTAGCGAAGTTCTTTTAAAACGGTCATGAAGCGAAGGCGGGTGTTGAGAATCAGCGCGAAAGAGACGGCGGTGAATACGGAAAGCCCGATGGGATCCGCGTTCAGGCTTGTAAGGCCGATCACGATCAGAGAGAGAATTTTGACCCGGACGTCCAGTGAATGCAGTATGGAATCGCCGGGGCGGTAACCGAATACGGTCAGTTCAGCCATGATCCGAGCTCCATTCCCATGCGCGAGGCATAGGGTTGCCGGACGCCGAATGATTCGGCTTCCCGCACGATTTGATCGGGGAGTCCGTCCCTGACGATCCTTCCGTCGGCCATGATGATCAGGCGATTCGCGTGGGCCAGAACCTTTTCCAGGTCGTGGGTGGTCACCAGGATGGTGCGGCCGGACCGGTGAAGGAACAGGATCTGCTTCAGAACCTGCTTCACTCCCGGATAGTCGAGGTTGGAAAAAGGTTCGTCAAAAACCACGATTTTGGGGTTCATGGCAAGGATGCCCGCTATGGCCAGTCTTCGTTTTTCCCCGCCGGAGAGAAGGTGGGGCCTTCTGTCCGCCAGATCGGTCAGATTCCCGGCCTTCAGGGCCATGGCCACCCGCTCGTTTATTTCGCTCCTTTTCAGGCATAGATTTTCCGGTCCGAAGGCCACGTCATCATAAACGGTCTCGCCGATGATCTG
>JAHDSC010000182.1 GCA_018432925.1 Desulfobacterales bacterium
AATAACCCAGGAAAAAAAGCATATACAAAAACAAATGGTTTTTTTTGATATGCCCGATTTCGTGCGCAATCACCGCGTCGATCTCTTCCGGTTCAAGAAACTGAAGAAGGGCACCGGTAACAAGAATATAACGAAATTTTTTAACCAAGCCCATAACCCCGGCCGTAATCATTCTGCCACCGAATATCGGCCAGTAAAGAATATTATTATATTCTATCCCGGCCTTTTTGCACAAACTTTCGATCCGACTTCTCTCAAACCCATTTTCGAGAGGCTTGCATTTCCAGAACTTTTGAATCAGTGCTGGAGCAATTACCGCAACAATGCAAAGGAAAACGAGGAAAAAAATAATTTCGCCCTCGACAGTGGACAGATATTGTTTCGGCCACTCAAAGGGAAGTGCGTTAATGATATCCGAGATTCCGGAAAGAAAAAACCAAGGTAAAAGAACGGGAATGCCAAATGAAATATTTGACAATACATAGGAGTGTCGGGATAGATTGCTCCCATAAAGAAGCTGATAACTCTCATGAGCACAGCCCCAGACAATCGAAAGATAGAAAATAAAAATTCCGAGAAAAAGCAGAGCCTGTAATGTTGGTATTTTCAAAAAAAAGGAAAAATCGATAAACAATGATGGCAGGTTTAATCCGTAAATATCAACCGCAAAAAGCAAAATTGCCATTATCATCTGACGGGAAAGAAGAGCATCGAACTTATGCTGAAGACCATAAGGGTTATGTTCCAAAATCCGTTTTTCAAGCCTTCGAAATTGAATTCGGGTAAGGTACCAAAAAATAACAACGAGGATAAGGAAAAGAAAAACGGTTTCATAAAAACCCGGACGGATTTCCTCTGAAGGCTGGTAGGTGGAATATATCAGCAGTACAATGATAAGGTGAATGAAATTTGTAAACACGTTATTTGTTGCCCGTCAGTATTAATTTACTGAATGGATTAAAGCCGCATCTGAACCAACAAATAAACGATAACCAATCAACGGCCGGATGAATGGAAAAATCTTTCTTTTTCGCTGTAAATGCATCCACAGTATTGCTGTCGATACAATCCCAGCTGTTTAGACTCTTCGATTCCTTTTTTCCATCCGATACGAAAGTCTTCATAGTAAAATGGAATTCCGACTGATTTTCCAACGGATTCTCCGATCGATTTTATCATTTTATGGTTTTGGAATCGGCTGTATAAAAGCGTACTGGTAAAATAATCAAACCTTCCCCGTTTTGCAATCAAAGCCGTTGTCCGCAGGCGATCATGATAGCAGTATCCGCATCTCTCTGATTCTCTGAATACAACATTCCGCAGAAAACCTTCCAAATCATAATCCTTCTGGTATATAACACGCAGGCCAATTTTTTCGGAATAAGCCTGTACCGCTTCCTGCCGCCTGACACATTCCGTATAGGGGTGAATGTTATGCCGATAAAAAAAACCCGTCAGATCAAATCCATTTTTAAGAAGATTTTTTATCGGATAAATTCCGCAGGGAGCGCAACATATATGAAGTAAAATTTTCAATTTCTTTTTCCAAAAATTGCAGTTCCGATCCGGATCAGGGTTGATCCTTCTTCTATGGCAACCTCAAAATCACCGGTCATGCCCATTGAAAGTTCATCCATGGAAATATTCGTAATGTTTTCTTTCTTGATCTGATCGCGCAGTTCTCGGATCGCTGCAAAATATGTCCGGACCTTTTCAGGGTCACTGTAATAAGGAGGCACGGCCATCAGCCCTCTGACGGACAGATTTTGAAGATGACTGATTTCCCGTATCAACCTCTCAGCATCTTTTAAATAGACGCCGGATTTCGAGTTTTCCTCGCCGATGTTGACCTGTATCAGAATCTTTTGAACTTTATTCAATTTTCCAGCCTGTTTATTGATTTCTTGAGCCAACCTCAATGAATCCACGGAATGAATCAGATCAAAAAGCCTAACAACGTATTTCGCCTTGTTTGTTTGTAAATGGCCGATAAAGTGCCACGAGACAGGGTAAGATGACAGGATTCTGATTTTTTCCTGAGCTTCCTGAATATAATTTTCTCCGAGGATTGTAACACCCGCCTCAATCGCTCTTCTAACCCTTTCGACCGAAACGGTTTTACTTACCGCTACAAAACGGATGGTTTCCGGGTTACGACCGCACCCTACAGCTGCAATCTTGATTCGTTCCCGTATGTTTTCCAGCCGATCTTTCAAATCGAATCACCTGTTATCCGGCAATCGTTGCCATTTCGAACACTTAGATCAACCGCCCCTTCCTTAATCAGAATTTCAATAACCTCAGAAACCGGAAGCCCTACGACATTTGTGTATGATCCGCAGATGCTTTTTACAAGAAAGGTACCGAGCCCCTGAATCGCATAGGCACCTGCTTTGTCAAACGGTTCTTTGGTATGAATGTACCACTCAATCTCTTGATCCGTTAAATTCTTGAAAAGAACGTCGGTTTGGACGGTTTCCGAAAATTTTTTTCCTCTTGCTTCGCAATAAACGCAATACCCGGTAAGAACCCGATGCGTTTGCCCGCTCAGGCGTTTTAACATCGCTCTAGCTTCCGGCTTGGAACGAGGTTTGCCCAGCACGATCCCGTCTATCACGACGACGGTATCCGCTCCAATAACCCAGCTTTTGGGGTATTTCTTGGCTACATCTTCAGCCTTTGCTTCTGCCAAAACTTTCACATAGCTTGAAGGAGAGGATAATGTAACCATGTTTTCATCAATGCCGCTCGGAACGACGGAAAAAGAAAGTCCCGCCTGCTTCAGCAGATAACGGCGCCGAGGGGATTTGGAAGCAAGAACAATAAATGGATTGTCTGATGATTTTTGCATTATGCTTAATTATCAAATATAATATGTTTTAACAAGTTTTTCAAAATGAACATAATATGTTCCATCCGTCGAGCCAAGTCGCCTTCAAACCCGATTTAATCTTTCAAAGAAAAGAGATGGAGATTTTCAAGATCATGAAAAGCATATGGATAATCGGTGCGGGTAGAATGGGTGTTAAAGCAGCTGATGTGCTGATTCATAAAAATCCCGACAGCGAGATAACCCTTGTCGATAAGGACCTCACGGTCTGCAAAAAATCATCAAAGCCCTTTTTTAAAGTGGTTTGCATGGACGGCGTTTTGTTTCTTCATGAAAACTTGAGACGTCCGGATTATCCGGACTGGATTATTCCGGCGGCACCCATTCATGTGGCCTATGAATGGATCCGGCTTAAATTATCCAAAAAGTATCGCCTGGAAACCATTTCGGTGCCGGATCAGGTGGTCATGAGCCTGCCGAATCCATTCAGAGGAGACGCCGGGCAGGTCTATATCAGCAATGCAGATTTTATCTGCCCGTCTAATTGCCCCGAACCGGAGGAGATTTGCACGTACACCGGCAAACCGAGGCCCAGGATTCTCCATGATTTTTTGGAATCGATTCAATACGATGATTTTCGATCAGTGGTGGTAAAGAGTCAGCAATTATCCAGCGGAATCGGAGGGTACACCCCAAAGGCTGTTTTTAAGGCACTTCGACAGGTTGAGAAATCAAGGTCTTCTGTTTTGTTCAGTACGGCCTGCCGTTGTCACGGTGTAATGCATGCGTTTAAATTTTTATAAACAATGCAAAGCATTGTCGATACGGAAACGCTTGTTAAAAAATCGAATCCTTAATACAAAATAAAAAAAAGCACCACGTTCTTGACAATCGAATTGAGAATCGGTAGAAATTCAGGTCGATTGGAATGCTTCAAAAAGAACCGCTATCGATACGAAATAGAAGTTAAAGCACGCCATTTAATAAATATATTTAACTGTTTTAAATTATATTTATTTCATTTGCCTGGGTGGCGGAATAGGTAGACGCAAGGGACTTAAAATCCCTCGGCCCATAGTGGCTGTACGAGTTCGATTCTCGTCCCAGGCACCAGAAATCATTAAGGATTTTCCGTAAAACGAAAATCCTTTTTTTATAAGATTAGAAAATTTTTTAAATTCTCTCCCCACTCTCTCCCCACTTTTCCAAAAATTAAAGCTTTTTCACCATGAAAAAAAGCGGGATATTAACCCCGCTTTCTCTAAAAATTAACTCTCAATTTTGTTATCGAATCGGTTACAACTTTTACCTGCCTGATGATTTTTTCCGCCAAAAGCAAAAAAGCGGGACAATCCCGCCTTTCTGCAATGAATCTTCGTAAATT
>JAHDSC010000145.1 GCA_018432925.1 Desulfobacterales bacterium
GTCGTAAACCTGCCGGTAGGAGCCGTCTTTCTTGATTGTCCGGAGCGCTTCATTGATTTTCGACGTCAGATCATCGGCCCCCTTTGACAGAACCATGACAACCTCGGCTTCGGACAACGGTTCACCGACAACCTTATACGACGGATCGGTTTTGATCTGGTTGACCGCGTAAGCATACCCTACCAGTACGGCATCGGATCGCTTGAATTTGAGGTCGGTAAACGCTTCCGGATTATAGTTGTACCGCTTGATTTCCTTGAACAGATCTTTCATCCGGTCGGCCAGTTGTTCGCTAGCGGACCCGAGCTGAACGCCAACGACCTTGCCCTCCAAATCCGCCTTTCCTTTAATGGAGGTTTCATCCTTGCGGACCACGATGACATCAGGCAACGTGTAGTAAACATCGCTGAAGTTCACATTTTCCCCCCGGGTCTCGGACTTGGACATGCAGGTTATGAGAACATCGTAATCGCCTTTCTTCAAGCCGCCCAGGAGTCCTTGCCACTCGGCATCGACAAATTTGGCTTGAATGCCCATTTTTGCCGCCAGCGCTTTCCCCAAATCAATGTCAAAACCCTCCAGTTCACCGGTTTTCTCATTCTTGGATTCAAAGGGAGGATACTGCGCGCACAGTCCCACCACCATTTCTCCCCTGTCTTTTAATTTTTGAAAAGAGTTGTCCGCCCACGCCCATGTACTGGTCGTAATTACCATCACAGCCAAAACCGCTGCTGCCAACACCATCCATTTTCCAAGTTTCATTTTTTTCTCCTTCTTAAGCCGTTATTTCTTTTTCTCGTATGGCAAAAAGCTCCGGCTGAAGACCGATCTGCCGAAGCATCTCCAAAAACTCTTCCATAAACACGCCTTTTCCGGGAATGAATCGAAGCGATTTCACCTGATCGGAGACTCGGCTCAGCGGACATAGTTCACCGCCCCTGTATCCCCGGCAGGTCAATGTCACCCCACAGTTCGGACTGCCGTCCATTCCCAGGATCCCGACCAATTCGTAACCGGCCCGGGCAAACGCTTGAAGCTGAACCAGCGGGTATCTTAAGATATCCCTGCAATGGGCGCGGAAATTCGAATGGTCGTACTGCTCCTTCGTCATTCCCCATCGGTTCATGCCAAGGTATGACAATTCCGGACACGGTAATTGAAAAAGCCCGCATCCCGCTTCGATATAAGGGGAAACGACGTTCGAAAAAATTCCTCTCTCCGTGGCCAGAGGGTATACTTTTGCATTGGCGTTCAGAACGCAGTGGCAGGTGATCAATATCTTCCTGCTTCGATTCATATTTTTTTAACCGTCTCCTTTTAAATTTGACTCAAACCGTGTTCCTGAAGCGCCATCACTTTGTCCGCGATGCGTCGCATCTGGTCCATGTAGTGAGAAACCACCAGAAGGGTGCAACTGGTTTTGAGACCGACAAGGAAATCCTCGATAATTCCGGCGGCTTTTGAATCCAGGGAACTGGTGGGCTCGTCGCATAACAGCACTTCCGGTTCCAAAACCAGTGCCCGGGCAATACAAAGTCGCTGTTTCTGGCCTCCGGACAAATCCAGCGCGCTTTTTTCCATGCGATCCTTCACTTCTTCCCACAGAAAAGCCTGCGCCAGTGCTTTTTGAACTTTTTCCTCGATTATGGATTTATCGCGTACCCCCGCAAGCTTCAGGGGAAAAGCCATGTTTCCGGCAATGCTCATCGGCAAGGGATTGGGTTCCTGAAAAATCATGGCGACCTTTCGACGCAAAAGCGGCATGGGAATGTCGTTTTTCAGCGGCGATACCCAGCGATCGCCGAGTCGAATCCGGATTTCCCCGGTACAGCGGGCGCCGGGAACGTCGTCCCACATGCGGTTGAACAATCCCAGCAGCGTGGATTTACCTTGCCCGGAAGGCCCGGTAATCGCCGTAATGGTATGTTTCGAAAATATTGCGTGAATGTTGTCCAGCACCCGGTTCCGTCCGTAAAAGAAGCTCACTCCCTTGACGATAATTTTGTCTTTCGTTTCCATTCAAATCGTATCGCCCTTCATAGCGTCTCGCTATGCCCGGTAAAGCGTCCGGTGCGACAGATGCTTTTTCACCCCGTATGCCGACATGAACAAAAAGGCGCAGACTCCCAGCAAAATCAGGCAGGCCCCATAACCGCCGGATAACTCTCCCGGGTTCGTATACTGATTGGATATGTAGTAAATATAAAACGGCAACGCCTCGTATTGCGACAGGAGGGAGGACGGCACACCGGCTACGGCGACCACGCCTGTCAGCAGGATCACCGCCGTATCTTCGGCACATCTGCCGATGGCCAGGATAATACCCGAGCTGATTCCGGAAAGCGCGTTCGGTATCAATACATAGGCAATGTTTTGCAGTTTGTTTGCTCCGAGCGCAATGGCGGTTCTTCGGATACCATCCGGCAGTTCTTCCAGGGATGTCTGGGTGCTCCGGACAATGTACGGCAGCACGAGTACGGCAAGCGACAGGGAACTGATGAGCAGACAGGGCCCGAAACGGTTATCAAGGTGGTTATGCAGGAAAACAGCGAGGCTGAAACCGAACAGGCCGATGACAATGGATGGAATGCCGGCCAGAATGTCGAATAATAATCCTGAAAATTTTTTCATTCCTGCTCCGGCGTATTCCGCAAGATAGATGCCGGAACACACGCCAACCGGCACGGCAAGCGAGGCCGACAATATAACCAGGAAAAGGGTCCCCATGATGGCCGGAAAGAGGCCGTCAAAAACCCGTGCGCGGCCCAGCAAGACCCGCAACGGATCCGCCGCACCGAAAATCAGATCTCTCCCGAGACTCGGGAGTCCATGGATCAACAGGTATCCCAGAAAAATCGACACGCACAGGCAAAGCACGATCGTCATCGCCCAGGAAAAAACAACGACCGCCTTTTCTGCAACCGCATGCATCATTGCACCACACTTCTTTTGTAATCCATGAATCTCACCGCAACGACGGCTGTGGTCGTAAACAGATACAGGGCGATACCGCATGCAAAAATGGACCGGAACTCCAGGCTGTTGAAGTCGGCGGCCTTTACCAGTGCGATGTGCGCGGTCAGCGTTCTTGCCGGCTCCAGAACCCCGCGCGGCGCCCGGATTGCGTTTCCGGCCAGCATCAGCGCAATAAGCGTATCCCCGAGAGCGCGACCCATGGCAAGGATAAAACCCGATGTCATGCCGCCGAAAGCTTTCGGCAGGATGACATATAACAGCCGCTGCACACGGTCGGCGCCCAGAGCCTTGGCTGCCCGGACATCAACCGGATTCACCGACGTTAAGCTGTCCGAAAAAAACAGGATCATCGTGGGGCTGATCAGGATGGCCAGGACAATCGAGGCAGCCAGCACGCACATTCCCGCGCCTCCGAATCCCTCCCGTATGAGCGGAACCAGAAGGAAGATCCCGACGAAACCGTAAACCACCGTAGGAATACCGGTCATGAATCGAACCAGGACGCCCAATATTTTTCTCAACCGCGATCCGCCCAGGATTGTGATCACAAAAGCCGTTCCCAGGGAAAGAGGCAGCGCCAGAACCGTGGCCGGAAGGGCAATCCAAAGGGTGCCGATAATCATGGGGAGTATGCCGTAAAGTCCCTGATATGGATCCCATGGCCCGGTCCAGACGGAAAAAAACGAACTTTCTTTAAACAGGGGAAGACCCAGTGCGATCATGAACAACAATATCGACGAGATGACGACCGCACCGGCAATCGTACATAAAAAAAATACGTTTCTTGCAATATTTTCACTTGAAAATCTCATTTGACCGAAATGAACCCGTTATCGACGACGATTTGCTGTCCTTCGGCCGTAAAAAGGTAGTCGATGAACAGCTTCGTCAGGCCCTTGGGCTCGCCCCTGGTGTTGCTGTATAATCCGCGGGACACCTTGTATTGACCATTTGCGACGGTTTCTATCGTCGGCGTTACGCCGTCCAGGGTCACGGGGGCCACGCTCGGGTCCATGTGGCCGACGGAAACATATCCGATCGCGTAAGGATCGTTTGCCACGGCGGTTTTCATGGCTCCGTTGGAGGGAATGAAAAGGGCCTTCTTGGATATGAGGTCTTTATCCAGTGCTTTTTCCCAGAAAACCTCCCGGGTTCCGCTGGCTTCATCTCGAGTGTAAACGGTAATGGCGTGATCCGCCCCGCCCAGGGTCTTCCAGTTGTCGATCTTTTCAGAGAAAATCTCTTTCAACCGGTCTTTGGTGAGAGATTTTACCGGATTTGCCGGATGGACCACCACGGCCACGCCGTCAATAGCCCATTTGAACATTTTGAGATCATATGGTTCAATTTCTTCGGGCCTGGGAGCGCGGCCGGAGTTGCCGATGTCCACAAGTCCCTCGCCCACCTGCTTGATGCCGACGCCCGAACCGCCTCCGCCCACGGTGATCACGATGCCCTTGTAACGCGTCATGATCCGCTTGGCCGCTTCCTTCATCACGGGGATGTGGGCCGTGCCGCCTGCGATCTTAATGGTTCCCTTTTGTCCCTCGAAGGCATCCAGGGCCTCTCCGAAACATGGCGAAGCCGAAAAGCAAAAAGCGAAGAAAATAACCAACACGCGAACAGATGTTTTTCTCATGATCTTTTTTCCCTTTCCAACCATTTCTTTTCGTTTTCATTGCGATCTACAGCATCTCCAGATAAGCTTCGATGCGTACCCTCAGTTGTTCGGTGTCACTCTCGGCATAATCGGTTTCCAGGTGCAGGGTGGGGAGCCCGAAGTTTTTCTGCACAAATTCGGCGATCTGATAGGCCTCCACGTTATAGGTGTGACAGGCCTGCCAGGTGAGATCGATGATACCGTCGGCCGAAAAATCGCGAATCATCTCTCCTAAAAGATCGAAACGCCCCTTATTCGGACTCATGACCGAACATGGGGTGGAAAGATACTGCTCCGCCAGGGCATCCATGGGATCCTTATCTTCAGCCACGCAAAAGGTCTGCTTGTACCCGGAGCAGTTTTCAAAAGCCACCACGTCCGCACCACTCTGCTCAACGATTTTAACGACCTTGTCACTGCCCACGCCCACCGGCACGCCGCTGAGGAGAATGCGTTTGCGCCCGCTTTCCGCGCCTTTCTCCCGGAATGAACCGTTTTTTGCGGCAGCGGTTATTTCTTCCATGAGGTGAATTCCCTTTTCCCAGTTGGCCAGAAACCCCACTTTAAAAAGAATCTCCAGCAGTTGGGAACCGCTCAGTGGAGCGGGTTTTGCCTTGTTTACATCCATCAGGGCTTTTCTCGCGCTCCGTTCCCGGTTCATGAGGCGGATGGCCTCGCGCAATCGCGTTTCAGTGATCGCCACGCCGGTCAACGCCTCGACAACCTTCCTGAATCGTTCGAGTTCGCTGCGCCAAGGCGCCAGGGCCGTTGCGGGGTCCTGGTTCTGGGGCAATTGCAGAACATGGGTGGTTTTGTAACGCGATAGCAGCTCAAACATTTTCTTTTTCCCATCGCAGGTCGTATCGCCTACGACGATGTCCGAAAACCAGAAATACGGGCAAGTGTCGGTCACGGCAAACCCATAGCTGCTTTTGATCAAAGGGCAGAGGTTGCGCGGCAGTATTTCTTCGGCAGCGGCAATGGGATCGTTGCGTGTCCCGCAAAGGGGTAAAGGAATGGCATCCGCCGCCACCGCAATTTCCTTCGGCGAATACAAGCAGTAAAATCCGATGGCCGCGCGGCCCTCGGCCTTGGCCTGTTCGATATCCGCCAGGTTCTGTTCCGCGATCCGTTGCAGCTGATTCATGAAGTCTTCAGTCATATCGATTCCTTTTTGTATCAATCCCTTGTTTGAAACTCGCCCCGCTGAAACGGCGGGGTTTCGCTTGCTGTTGTGGTTCAGAATTCGCGTTTCTGGAGATTTTTCAATATTCCGGTCAACTGGGTCAGATATTCCTGGTAAACCCCGGCCGTTCGGTCCCGCGGTCTGGGAAGGTCAACCGTCAGATCCCTGGCAATGGCGCCCCGGTCGGCGGACATGACCAGAATTCGATCGCTCAGGTATATCGCCTCTTCGACGTCATGCGTTACCATGACCACCGGTTTACGATTATTTTGCAACAGTGAGTCAAACTCTTTTTGCAGGTTGCGTCGCATCTGGTAGTCCACGGCGCCAAAGGGTTCGTCCATGAGGAGAACTTCTGGATCGGAGGCAAGGGCTCGGACGACCGCCGTGCGCTGCTTCATGCCCCCGGATATCTGGCTTGGATAAAGGTGTTCCGAGCCGTTCAGCCGTGCCATGTCCAAAAGCTGCCGAAGTCTTTTCTGCTGCACCTTTTTGGGAATTTTTTTCTGTTTCATGGGGAACAGGATATTTTCCCGCACCGTCATCCAGGGAAACAGCGCAAAGTCCTGAAACACGAACCCTCGGTCAGGCCCGGGCTGTTCAACCTTCCTTCCGTTCAGCAACACCGTTCCGCTGGTCGCCTTCTGGAACCCTGCAATAATGGTGAGCAAGGTAGTTTTACCGCAACCCGACGGTCCGAGAAGGCTGACGAATTCATCGCCCTTGATATCAATGTGGATATTCTGCAGAACGGTCTTCTTGTTACCGTTATTGCCGAAAATTTTCGTAATGCCCTTGAGTTGCAGATCCATTATTTCTTCAGGCGACAAACCGCCATCGGGTAATCATACGTTCCAGGAAAATAATGCTCAGGTCGATGAGATAACCGACCAGAGCAGCCATTATCATGAGTGCAACCAGCAGAGGGGTTTCCATCTCTGTCTGCGCTCTAACCAAAGAGTAGCCGAACCCGGCACTCGTCGCGATAAATTCCGCTCAGATGACACTCATCCACCCTGCGCTTAATCCGATGCGAAGGCCGGTAATCATGTCCGGAAGGGCCGAAGGCAGGGTTATTCTGGAAAAAATAACAAACCGGCCGCTTCCCATGGAGCGGGCGGCATGATAGTAATTCTGCGGCACCGAGCGCACCCCTGCCATGGTGTTGAGCAGGATGGGAAAAGTCGCCACCATGGCGATAATAAAAAGGGTTGGGCCGTCGCCTAAGCCGAACCAGACAATGGTCAGGGGAACCCATGCCATGATCGGCACCTGCCGAAGAGGGCCGATCAAGGGATCAACCAGTTTGTTCACGACACTTGAGTATCCCATCGCAAACCCGAGACTCAACCCGAGGACAATTGCAATGCCCAATCCGCTCATTACACGCTTTAGGGTAAGTGCCAGATTCATCAAGGTCTCGGGATCCTGAACGGCAAAAAGGAGTGCTTTCAATGTCTGCCATGGCGTGGGCAGCAGTAATTGGTTATCGTAATATCGCGCCGCAAATTGCCATGCCAAAACCAATGTGCCGAAAGCAATCAGACCGCAGATTATCTTTATCGGATCGAATTGGATCTTTGACCGGTCTATCCTTTCGGTCCACCTTTTAAGGAGTGCATGAAACGAACGTTGAATTTTTGCCATATCTCGACTTCTCTCATGGTATAGTCGGTCGATTCACAAATGCGAAGCAGGTGAAGCAGCCTTTCCGGGCTGTCTGTTTCCCGGACCGCCTGGTCATAAATTTCAATGAATTGCCTGAATGTGTCGTTGTTTTTCAGGGATTTTTTGATGACCATGACATGGGTGATGAAATCATCGCCGTTGTCGGCTGCCGAAGAAAGCACGCCATCCAGCGTGAATGCCTTGGTGATATCTACAACAGCCCCCTGCACAATGCCTTTCGAATAAGCAAAGGGTACGCCCGAATGTAGCATTGGGACAGGGCAACCTCGCTCTCCGTACCTTTGTTTCACCATCTTTTGTTGGAAATCCCTGTTTTGCGAAACGGCAATGGAAAGGTCACGTCGGGAATCATCCGCGCGGGCAATAAAAATATCCGAGTTTTTAATTACCGGGAACGCAATCTCGTAACGCGGATCTTTTGTCACCAAAACTCTTGCGGCATCGCTGCACATGACGGCGATGTCGAGACAGCCTGACCCCATCGCATACTGGGCCGGACTCGCACAGCAGTCATTCAGGGCAAAGGGTTCGAATCGAATCGTGTGAATGGCGTGTTGATTCATCTTCTCCTGGAGCACATAACGGACTATAAGGCCCCCCGCCCCGTCGGGCACTCCCACATAGCGTATCCCACCAGATCCACGGTTATTTGAAAAACCCAGCGCGAAAAGACCCAGTAATGCAACCGGAATTATAACGTAACGCCATCGCATTGCCGGGTCGCCTATACCTGCTGCTCCATGGCTTTTTTCTTCCAATTTTCATAGGTCATGCCTAACGGGAAGACCGGCTCCACTTTGTTTTTGATGAATGAATCAAAATCGGCGGCACCCACTTCGGTCAACAGGTCTTTGGTCATTACTTCCTCAAATCGCGGGGCGTTTTTAAGTATACCCAGGCTGAAATGATGTTTTATTTCTTCTTCGTAAATATCAGGGGATATTTCCCATCTTAAGGTCCGAGTTTCTCCGACGGTCTTTTTATAGATGGTCATAAGGGCAACTTCTTCAGGCACATAATAACTTTTTGAAAAGATTTCTGCCGCCCTGGCCGGTTGGGTATAAATAGACTGGATGGCTTCAATGTGTGCCAGCAGCATTTTTTTTGCCAGCCCCCGATGATTTCTTACAAAGTCCTTATTCATGACGAGCGTGCAACAATATCCCCAATTGCCTGAGGGCAGTGCGCCGAATTTGTGCAGGATTCTTCCGGTATTCTCATATTGCGCCATTGAACCCCATGGATCACAGCAGTTATATCCGTCAAGGTGTTTGGTTTTTAACGCCAGATACTCGTCCATATCCGACATGGCAAAACATTGGTAATATTTTCCTTCAATCGGGATTCCGGCATCCCTCGCAAACCAGACCCACATTTCATTGTTCATTTCCGGTGCGGTACCGATTCCCAATTTTTTCCCGATCAACTGTTCCGGTTTTTCAATCTCGGGTTGCGTGACGATATACATTGAACCGCCGGCATGATTGTGGGCAACGGATACCATCGGCGAACCCTTCATGATCGCTTTGACCATACCCGTAAAGCCGATATATCCGACATCCATTTTCCCGGCAGCCATGGCCTGCGGCACATTACCATTGCCGGTCACCTCGACGTTTAATCCCAATCTGTCAAAGATACCGGCTTCCTTTGCAATCGGAGCGGCCGTCATATGATCACAGTTGTAATAACCGAGGCGAATCCGATAATCATCGTTGCCTTTTCCAAGAATCACATTGGGAAAGCCGATGCCCATAACAGCGGAAGCTCCCAGGAGACCGGCCCCTTTGATAAAGCTCCTGCGAGTCAATCTTTTTGTCAGCTCCATCTCTTTTCTCCCTTTCTATTGTTTTTAGGAATCGTATCGTTACAGCAGACAATCTGTCCGGAAAAGTGCCCGGCGCAGGCATTTTTCTTTCTCAGCAACAATCCTGCATGCCTTCTCCGAACAAATCGGTCAGTTTTTCTTCCTCCATGCGAAAAATGGCGTAACCTACCTTCGCGCCTTTTCGGCCCTGGAGAATAAATTCCAGGGGCGGTTTTTTGTCGATGTTCCTGAATTGTATCATCTGGTCGGAAACCGGTGCCGGTACCGAATTGGTTTCGACGAAATCCGGTTCGCGGTTCAGAATCACGCACATCTGGTTTTTCCCGTTACCGACCCGGTAAATCACGATCAAATCATCCTTTCCATCGTTGTCAAGATCGGCCTGGGCGTATTTTAAGATTGCCAGGCCGGGATGATTGCCTGCGAAATAACGCATCGCCTTGTTTTCGAACAGAATGAATGGGTTGAAATCCTTCTGGTCCCCTGAGAGTGCTGGTTCATCGTTCGAGCAAGCGTCCAGCATCAACAGGCTGAAGATCAAAAGCATCTTCATCAATGTTCGCCGTCCCGACTTCATACATAGATCCTTTTCCAAAAAGCGGATAAATAGGATTTGTAGGCACGCAGAAAAAGCAAAATCAGGATAATGGAGCAAACCGTCTGAACAGGATCGGGAACCGACACGATTAAACGGTTGGCCAGTCCAATGACCCGGCGGCTCTTGTCCAGGCTGTAAAACGGCACAAAATCCGGCATCAACCATTGATTGGCCAGCCATCCGATCACCATGGAACCGGCTACCACCAAGGTGCTGTAAATCATGACCGCGCGTTTTCCGATCATCTTATAGATGCTGATCAGCTCGGGCAGATTGGTGGCAGCCCCCGTCATCAAAAAGGTGATGGCAATTCCGGGTGCGGCTCCCGAGGCCACCAGTGCCGCGACAAAGGGAATGTGCCCAACTGCGCAAACATAAATAATCGAACCCATCACCGCGATTCCGAAAATGGAAATCATGCCCGGGTGGCCCAGATAACCCTGGATCAAGTGTTGGGGGACAGCGGCAATCAGGATCCCGGCCAGCGCTACACCGAAAATTATGTATTTTCCGACCATTGTACCCAGTTCAAACATTCCCCAATTGAAACCAATCCGGAGCTTTCGGATGATCGAAAGGCTTTTTCCCGCCTCAAATTGGGCCTGTTCGATCTGGGTATCCATACCGGAAGCATGGATTTCCTTACCTGCAAGCAGATTGCCTGTCATACCGATAAGAATCGGTACGACAAAACCGGCGCCCAGGTAGATCGTAGCGACCTCGGGACCCAGCAGTCCATAAGCCAGGAGGATGGCGGCCGGGTTGATGATGGGTGTTGCCACCATAAATGCAAGCGTCGGGCCGAGATAGGCTCCGGTATAATACATCCCCAGTCCCAGGGGAATAACGCCGCAACTGCAAATCGGTAGCAGCATCCCCGAAAGAGTGGCTTTTAGAACTGCCGGCAACCCTCGATTCCCCAATGCACTCTGAAATTTGGACGGATTTAAAAACTGGCGCAAGAGGCCCGCAAGAATAAAACTCATCACCAACCACGGGGAAACATCGTTCAGAATATCCCAGGCCGTGACTAAAATATCCGAAATCAGGCGCGGCAACATGGAGTTATGATCCCATGGCCTCGATTATGGCCTTTTCAATGATATCACCGGACAAATTTTCATACTTTTTGGTTCCGTTGACGATCATCGTACCCCTCGTGATCATTCCGTATTTTTTCAGGTAATCAAAATCCTTCCCGGCATAATAAATGGAGACATCCACCGCGTCTCCGAAGCGGGCAGCTATCTTTTTGATGTTTTCGCCATGTTCGTCGCAACAAGAGCATGTATTAACGAATTCCACTTTTACCTTTGCCATGTCTGCCTCCTTTATTGATTTTTACAGCGTAATGACTTGATCCAAGCCGGCACCTTTAAGGGCCTCGTGAAGTTCCGGAAAACAACCGATTGTCGCGTTCTCCACCAGATCATCAGCGATTTTTCTGTCATACACACACTTGTTACAGGCCATGAGCAGCATTCCTTTTTCTCCGGCAATTTTCGAGAGACGTTCCCCCACATCGTTTTCCTTAACCAGCAAAAAAGTGTTGTCCACGAAGAAAAACATTCCTGCCACATCAAAACCGTGTTTGCCTTTTTCCAGTTGAGGAACGATCATGTTGCTTAAAATAAAGTGGGCATTGGGGGTGGAAAAAATATAGGCGACTTTCATTTTACTCTCCTTTTCTTATTTCTTATTTCGTATTTTGGATTTATCAGGACATCAGCGGAACGAAAAACCGGGCGCCGAACTCGACGGCCTCCTGCAGAGTGAAAATCTCCCTGTTGGTTGGATCTTCCGCAAGCCATTGCTCCGCGATTTTATCGTCTTTCAGAAACATCATCTCCATGCACAGGCTGTCTGCACAGCAACAACAGCAGGCGTTTGCCGCGCTCCAGGCGATGCCGAAAAGGACATTGCCCGTTTGTTCCGGATTCTCTATGGTTTTTTCCGACTGCTCGATAGTGACGGGATCCCCGGTGACCCTGCATTTGGAAAAAATTTGTGTTTTCATCCCGAACATGGGACTGACCGCCAGGGCATCAAGGGCACACATGGCATAAACTTGATGTCCGTTGACCTGGATTTTGTGTTCCCGCGTTTCCATGGTAAAGGGATAGGCGCCTATAGGTTCACCATTTTCGGAAAATACCACCATGTCATTTGCTTTCAGTACATTTACGGCCTCTTCCAGATTGTCGACATGTTGGGCCATCTCTTCTCTTGTGAGAATACGTCCTTTTTCCACAAATGAGCGAAGCACCTGTTGGTGCAGTTCTTTAATCTGTGCGCCGCAACTTTCCTGTTTTTCCTTTAAGGGCAGAACATCGATCAGACGTTTTAGCGCTTTTTCCACTTTCTCTGTCATAGGTTACTCCTTTTCTTTGTTTTAATTTGCGATCATTTCGAACAGAGCTTCAATCTTGGTCCGGATCTGACCCTCATCATTGTCGGAGTAGTCGGATTCGATTTTCAAGAACGGCAACCCGTGGTGACTTCTCACATGCCGACCGACCTTGTAGGACTCCACATTGTAAGAATGGCAGGCCGTCAGTACGAAATCGACAACGGCATCAGGCTTGAATTTTTCAATCATTTGCGAAAGCGCCGATAAACGCCTCTTGTTGGGCGTCATGCAGGCGCAAGGAATTTCAAGATACCTTTTGGCTATCGCCCCGACGGGGTCGGGCGTGTTTTCTTCGATCTCGCCCATGAATGCTTTGATGCCGGTACAAGCATCAGGCGCCACGACCAGCCCTCCGCATGCTTCAATAATCTTGAATATCTTGAGGGCATCTCCACCCACGGGGCATCCGGTAACCAGAACCCTTGGAGAATCCCAAGCGCCGTAATGGAAACCCTGCGCTACGCGCCTCTCCAAGCTCTCCAACAGGGGCTCAAGAATGGGAAGCATCTCATCTGCTGTGGCCGGAAGTGCCAGAAAACCCGCATCATATATTTCCTGCCGGTTGATCACCGGTGGGTGCATCGCCGCATAGTCAAAAATTTTTCTCATCATGCGGTTTTTGCGGTTTGTATTCTGAATAGATGATTCGATGTCCCGGTCCGTCGCCCGTCTATGGAATGTATCTTCAAGAAAACGTTGAAGTTTGCGGATCATGACGGTCCAGTTATTCAGGGCTTCCGCTTCATCCGGAAGCTGTGGAAGATCCATGACATGCATAGGCTTTACTTCAGCTGCCAGTTCAAACATCTTTTTCTTGCCGTCGCAGGTCGTTTCGGCGATCACGGCCTCGGACATGGCAAAAAACGGGCATGTGCCTTCCAGAATGAAACCGTAGCTGGATTTGATCAGGGGGCACAGATTGGCGGGAAGCACGGCTTCCGCGCTGACAATAGGCACTTTGGAAAAAGCGCAGAGCACCGCCGGAACGATGCCCATGGCCTGGATCAACTCGATGGGTGCATAGCCGCAGTAGATACCGAGGATGGGATGGCCTTTCTCTTTGTGTCCCAGCATATAGTGAAGCACCCTTTTTGCCGGTTCTCCGTCATAGCCGTCATTCATCAAAGGTGTGATGTCCATGGAGTCATTCCTTTCGATAAAAAATCAGATTTAATACTCATTCAATTTTCCTTGCTAACACGAGACTTCGAACAACGAAACGCCAAGGAATTGGAGGTATTCATGGACCAGAATATTCCTTACCATTATGTAATTCTGTTGGGTCTCCACTTCAGAAAACGTTTTTCCATTACTCTCAGGCAAAGATCCATAACGATGACCAGCACCGACAAAAGTAAAACAACTGCAAGGACTCTCTGCGTCATGAATAAAGTTAATCCCTCCATGATCAAATGTCCGAGTCCTGTGTCGGCTGCGACAAATTCGCCTACAATGGCGGCAACGAGAGAGGCCCCCAAGCTAGCCCTTAAGCCGACAAATATCCATGGAACACAGTTAGGTATGGACACCTTTGCGAGTATTTGCCATTCGTTTCCTCCCATCGCTTTGACTGGATCGATGAAATCTGGATTGACACTTCTGATCCCGGCATAGGTGTTGAAAAAAACCAAGAAAAATACCACGACCCAAGCAAAAACAATCTTTCCGATGATCCCCAATCCAAACCAGAGTATAAATAAAGGTGCGATAGCGATCTTTGGAATTGCATAAAGCCCCATTATCACCGGATCCATCGCCCTTGCGAGTGTTTCATATTTACCTAAAATGATACCAGTCGTAATCCCAGAGAGCGATCCTAATAAAAGACCCATAAAAACTTCTTTCATCGTCATCAGGACGTGAGGGTAAATTTTCCCGGAGGAAAACAGATCGAATAAATCTCCGGCGATGACTGTGGGGCTACTGAAGAAGAAAGTGTCAAGCGCTCCTAAACGTCCACCCAACTCCCAACTGAGGAAGAAGGATAATATAATAATCAATCGAAGTGAGGTAATGACAATATTTTGTCTAAGTTTAATTATCTTCATCAAACCTCTCTCTGAATCTTCTAACTTCTGTAGTCAAATCATTCCAGATCTCTCTAAGTATTTTATTAAATTCAGGAATCAAACGTATTTCCGTAGTTCTAGGCCTAGGAAGGTTGATAACGTATTCACCTTTAATGTTCGCCGGCCGTGAAGTCATTAAAAAAATGCGGTCTGCAAGAATAATCGCTTCAGACAAGTCGTGAGTTACAAAAACTATGGTCTTTTTAGTCTCACCCCAAATTCGAAGTATATCGTCCTCAAGCATGTCTCTTGTTTGAAAATCAAGCGCAACAAAAGGCTCGTCCATATAAATGATTGCCGGATCGTAGGCAAGAGTCCTCATGACTGCAACCCTTTGCTTCATCCCACCGGAAAGTTCGAAAGGATAATTTCTTTCAAAGCCTTTTAGTCCCATACGATCTATTAACTCCTGGGCTCTTTTTTTTCTTTGTCTAGTCGGAACCCCTCTAATCTCAAGTCCAATTTCTACATTTCTTGATATTGTTCTCCAAGGCAGCAAGGAATCTGCTTGTGACATATATCCAATGCAGCTCTTGGATGCCGTGACAGGTATACCTTCAATTAAAATTTTCCCCACATCCGGACTGATGAGTCCGGCCAACAGTTTAAGAAGCGTTGTTTTCCCACACCCGCTGGGTCCGAGGATGGCAACAAATTCACCTTTTTTAATGTGGAAAGTCAAATTTTGAAGCGCCTTAACTTTTCTACCCCCTTTGGAGAAGAACTCTTTAGAA
>JAHDSC010000038.1 GCA_018432925.1 Desulfobacterales bacterium
ATGCAAGCCCCTTTGCCTTGTACACGGTAATCAATTCCGAAAGGGCATCGATCTCCTTTCGTGAAAATTCGGCACAGCCCTTTGCATTCAGCGCCTTGACCACTCCCCCCTTTTTCACCGCATCGGAAAATATCTTAAAATCCGAAGATTCGGCGATATCCGAAACGTCCTTCAGTTCGAGACCGAAACGCAGGTCCGGTTTGTCGAGACCGAAGCGGTTGACCGCGTCCTGGTATAACAGCCTGGAAAAGGGAAGTTCCAGGGTGATACCGAGAACGTCTTTGAAAAGGGTCGCCATCATGTTTTCCGAAACGCGGATGATATCTTCTTCCCCCACAAAAGACATCTCCATGTCGATCTGGGTGAACTCCGGCTGACGATCCGCCCGGAGATCCTCGTCCCGGAAGCATCGGACGATCTGATAATACCGGTCGAATCCGGATATCATCAGAAGCTGCTTGAATAATTGCGGGGATTGGGGCAGCGCATAAAAAAATCCCGGGTTCACCCGGCTGGGCACCAGGTAATCCCGGGCGCCTTCGGGCGTGCTTCGGGTTAAAAACGGGGTTTCGATCTCGACAAATCCGTTCTGATTGAGATACTGCCGCACGGATGCCGAGGCCTTGTGCCGGATCATCAAATTCTTTTGAAGCCGGGCGCGGCGAAGATCGATATGGCGGTATTTCAGTCGAATCGTCTCCGATACGTCGGCGGAATCTTCAATCGGAAAGGGAGGGGTTTGAGCCGTGTTCAGAATTCGGATCTCCTCTGCGACCACCTCGATTTCGCCGGTGTTAAGGTCCGGGTTCGTCATCCCTTCCGGCCGCCTTTCCACCGTACCCCTTACGCCGATCACATATTCGCTTCGAACGGCATGGGCTTTGTCATGGATTTCCCGGCTCGTATCCGGATTGAATACGACCTGGGTGATCCCTTCCCGGTCCCGCAAGTCCACGAATATGAGGCCGCCGAGATCTCTCCGGCGCTGAACCCATCCCATGATCGACACTTGCCTGCCGACATGTTCCGCGCCCAGTTCGCCGCAGGTATGGGTCCGTCTCATTTCTCCCAGAATATCCGTCAATGCGCTAATCCTTTTTAAAAAGTTCCTGAATCGCCTGCACCACGCGCGCCATCGGAATCGACGTCTGCTCCTTGGTTGCCATGTTCCGAAGGATGACCGATCCGTCCTGCATCTCTTTTTCCCCGACGATCAGCACACGGGCGGCTCCGAGTTTGTCCGCCCGCTTCATCAATCCTTTTAAACTCTTGCCGCTGAAATCCATTTCGGTCCGGATCCCCTCGCGGCCGAGCGCGCAGCTCCATTCAAACGCCTTCTTGGTGCTTTCTTCTCCCATGGCGGCCACAAAGATGTCGGGGTTTGCTTCAAAATCATTTTTGTTCAGCCCGCTGATCTCCGCCAGCCGGTCGATCCCGATGGCAAAACCGGCGGCCGGGATATCGGGGCCGCCCAGGGCTTTTACGAGGCCGTCGTATCGACCGCCTCCGGCCACCGCATTCTGGGCGCCCAGGAAGGTCGTCTGGATCTCAAAGGTCGTTCGCGTATAGTAGTCCAGCCCCCGGACCAGGCGCTTGTCGATGACAAACGGGATTTGAAGGCGTTCCAGGCTTTCCTTCACCATCGAGAAATGGCTGCTGCATTCCGGGCACAGAAAATCCGCCAGGGAAGGCGCCCCGGCCATAACCTCCCGGCAGGAGGGCACCTTGCAGTCCAGCACCCGCAACGGATTGCGTTCGCGGCGTCGCAGGCAATCCGAGCAGAGCGTCCCGGTTGCCGATGACAAATAGTCAACGAGCGCTTCCTTGAACTTCGGCCGGCAGATCGGGCAGCCGAGTGAATTGATATGGGCCTCGGTATCGGGAACGGAAAGTCGGGAAAAAAGGGTTACCAGTAAAAAAATCAGATGCGCATCCACCAGGGGTGATTCCGACCCGAACACTTCGGCGTTGATCTGGTAAAACTGCCGGTATCTTCCCTTTTGAGGCCTTTCCCTGCGAAACATGGGACCGATGGTATAAAATTTCCGCACCGGATCCTTTGCATACAGTTTGTGCTGGATGTAGGATCGAACAACCGACGCGGTCGCCTCCGGCCGCAGGGTAATCAACTCCTCTTTCCGGTCGGAGAAGGTATACATTTCCTTCTCCACGATATCCGTATCCTGCCCGATGCTTCTGGCGAAAAGTTCCGTATATTCCAGGATCGGCGGGCGGATCTCCCGGAATCCGAAATTCTCAAAGAGCCCTCGGGCCGTCTTTTCGATGTGTTGCCAGAGCTCCACCTCTCCGGGAAGAATATCCTTAAAACCTCGAATTAACTGTATCATGGGATTATCCGTCTTCCGAGACCGTGCGTGCGTTTTCAAAGGTCTCCTGTTGCCTTGCCTTCCAAGGAGAATGCGCCCCTGCCCGGTCGCTGTTTGCACAAGCTTTTCTATTTATCCCAGCAAAAGCGGATTAGTCAATGATGTTTTCATCGTAAAAAATACGGGCCGGAGGCCGGAAAAGGATATGCGGCCGGTTTGAACAAAAAAGCTGAACCCTGACGGTTCAGCTTTTTTGTAGATACCGAAGTTTTTCTGAAAATCCGGCTTCTTATTCAAATCGGGCAATGCCCGATCGGATCACTTCACTTTCCTGGCCAGGAAAAATCCATCCGGATCGCATTTTTCCCTCAGCAGCTTCAGGTCCTTGTCGGTCGGTTCGGCCATCTCCTTGAGGTCGGGAGATATCATCAAATCAAAGCTGACTTTATTCTGGATGTATTCCGCCGTCTTGCCCGGTATCACCTCGAGAAGCATCATTCGATGGGTTTCCGGGTCAAATCCGAACAGGGCTTCATTGGTGATGACCCGGTAGGGCCCCGAGCCCATGACGCCTGCTTTTTCACGGTAATCCGACGATCCGTCGCCGTATCCGATACTGGTGATAAAATTGCATTGATTGACAAACCGCCGGGGTTCCAAAGCCATGATGGCAATGGTTTTCTCGCAGTTGGCCGCCATTGCGCCGGCTCCTCCGCTTCCGGGGAAACGCGTGAGAGCTTCGATATAGTTTCCGCCCTCATACGTTGAATTGATGTTTCCGTACATGTCGATTTGAGCGC
The DNA here is from genome assembly GCA_018432925.1 of Desulfobacterales bacterium. Classification (GTDB taxonomy): domain Bacteria; phylum Desulfobacterota; class Desulfobacteria; order Desulfobacterales; family JAHDSC01; genus JAHDSC01. The sequence goes on from JAHDSC010000038.1 coordinate 3,128, forward strand.
CGCCGATAAAAGCGAAATCCGCATGCCCTCTCTGGGTCAGCTCAAAAACCGAGCTGAGGCCTTTGAGATAGCAGGCCTTGCGGCAAGCCCGGGTATCGCCGACGGACAGCGGCATTCCCATTTCAAGCATCGGCGCCAGCGGCCCGGCTTCAAAAATCAAACCGAGACCCGGCGCATGGGTCAATTGGGCGTGCATGGATGCAATAATCGGCAAACCCGTTCCGACAAACACGATTTTATTATCTTCCAGCACCCTGGATCCCGTGTACGCTATCATTTCAAATGGTGTATATTGAGACATTATCCAAACCTCCTCGAATAGATTGTTGGCGTATTGATCATTTAGGAAAGAATAACCGGTTGGCCACCATCCATGTCTCTGAGCTTCTTGAGCGTCTTGTAGGGTAATTTGCTCAGGAAATCATCATAGGTTTCACAACCGAAAATGTATTCTTCGTAGTATTTCTTCAGCTTATCGGATTTTCCCGTTTTTCTGAACTCATCGGATGCGCTTCGGAACATCAGGATGTGCTCCATGTCGAACCAGTGGAATCCGTAGGAATTTCCGGGATGACATCCAAATCGCTGCTCGATGACCGCATCGACCGCCGAATAGGGAATTTCCGTCAGGTTCGGATAGGTCCGAATATTTTCATTCGATATAATCTGCTCGGCCGTCACAATGGTATAGGTGGATGCCATCGCGATCTCGGGGCAGGTGCAGTGGGCACCGAATATGCGGCAGTTTCCGTACATATCGGCCGCGGATACGTGCAGGATGCCGAGATCCGGATAACATGCCGGAACCAGATAGGTGTTTTTCCCGCTGAAAGGACTCTTGACCATGATTCCCCGATTGGTCAGCTCCATGTCCGAACCGCCGTGATCCCGGGTCGGAATGAATTCGATACCCATCGCAGCGGCCTTGAAGCGTGCGGACATGCCGTAATTGGTATAATCATCCATCAGAATCATGCCCTTGGAATTCAGGTATCTCAAAAGCGGTGCAATACCGATGACTTCATAGCCCCACCAGGCCAATTCGACCCGTTTAATGGAAACGTGGTCCGGATAAAGCAGCATCGCGCCGGCGAGCAACTCGGGACAAATCGAATTGGATTGAAAACAAAGGGTTAAATCCTTGGCCCCGTGCCGGATGATCTCGTGAATGATCGCAACCGGGGGACGGGTGTTAACAAAACCGCCGATTCCGAGGCTCATGCCGTCTTTCACCCGCTTCGCCACGGCCTCTTTTATGGTCGTTCGCTTATCGTGAAGCGATTTGGGCTTGTTAACCATTATTTTTCTGGCCTCTTCAGGTGTCGGCCCCCACCATTTGAAAGGTGTTTCCGCCCCCGCGACTTTTTTCAGTACTTCGGGTTCTGTAGCGGAAACATTTCGAATTGCGGAACTCGTCTCAGTCTGTTTCATATCTAACCTCCCAGATACATTATAAAATTTTTTGGGTCCCATGACCTGGACAATGATGCCGCCGAGCCGCATGCAAACGCGGACGGTCGGGTATCGAAAACGCAAAGAAAATTCTATTTCCAAACCACGTTTGAAAAGTCAAGCAAAAAAAATTCAATCAGAAACTAAACGGTTTTCATTTTAGGTTTGCCTTGACACTCCGGAGCACGGATAGTAGAAGAATTTTCAAGAATAACAGACAAATCGGGGAGATCAAACCATGCAATCTCAAATGACCGTAACCAGGTTTTTTAAAATGAAGCAAAAAGGCGAAAAAATCGTCGCCCTTACGGCCTATGACTATTCGTCCGCGAAAATCGCCGATGAATCCGGAGTCCATATGATTCTGGTCGGAGATTCGCTGGGAATGGTGATTCAGGGAGAATCCAGCACATTGCCGGTTACCATGGATGAAATGATATACCATACCCGCATCGTAGCCGGAGTCGCCAAAAATGCGATGGTCATCGGCGACATGCCGTTCATGTCCTATCAGCCGGGCTTAAAGGTCGCCATAGAAAACGCCGGGCGTTTTCTAAAGGAAACCTATGCATCCGCGGTCAAACTGGAAGGCGGCGCAACCGTCCGCGAAACCATAAAAGCGCTCACCGAAGCCGGCATTCCGGTGCAGGCCCACATCGGCCTCACACCGCAATCCGTGCATATGATGGGGGGTTACAAGGTTCAGCGGGATGAAGAGCGGCTCCTGTCGGATGCCCGCCAGGTGGAAAGCGCCGGAGCTTTTTCCGTTGTGTTGGAGGGGATTCCATCCGAAATCGCGGAAAAAATAACGAAAGCCCTCACGATTCCCACCATCGGAATCGGAGCGGGCCCCCACTGTGACGGCCAAATCCTCGTGTTTCACGATATGCTGGGATTCAACGAAGGGCATCTGCCGAAATTCGTAAAGCAATATGCCCGGCTGGGCGAGGCGGCCAGAGCCGGGATCCGGCAATATGCGGAGGAAGTCTGCTCCGGCAAATTTCCGGCGCCGGAACACTGTTATTGATCCGCGGATAATGAAAGGAATGAACCGCATCATACACGCATCGCCCGGCGCTCCCGCTCCGGAAGGATGATGCGGGCGCGTTTTGTTGCGGTTAGAATCGAATGGAGCCTGTCATCATGAAACCCTCCTTTGCGATTGTCGGATGCGGCAAGGTCGGTTCCGCCCTTGCACGATTTCTCACGGCGGCCGGTTACCGGGCCGCCGGACTGGCCAGCAAAAGCCTGTCATCGGCCCAAAGGGTTGCGGAAATGATTGGAACCAAGCGTTTCAGCCGGGTCAACTGGGAGGTGACGAAATCGGCGGATATCGTTTTCATCACCACACCGGACGGCGCGATCGGCGAGGCATGCCGGCAAATTGCGGGAAACAACGGCCTGCGGGAAAGATCCATCGTTCTTCATTGCAGCGGCTCGCTGTCTTCCGAGATATTATTCCCGGCAAAAGAATGCGGGGCATCTATCGGATCCATGCATCCGCTGCAAAGCTTTGTATCGGTGGAAATCGGGAGCAACCCCTTTCAGGGAATCATCATTTCGGTGGAGGGGGAACCGCAGGCGGTCGATGCGGCCCGTAAAATCGCGGCGGACCTGGGTGCGACCTTCATGGAAATCAAGACGGAGGCAAAAACACTGTATCACGCCTCCGCGGTAGTGGCATCCAACTACCTGGTAACCCTGCTGGACCTGGCTTTCCGGCTGATTGAACCCGCAGGGGTTTCCAAAACGGATGCCTTGAAACTGTTAAAGCCCCTTATCGGAGGCACCCTGTCCAATATCGAAAAAGTCGGCATTCCGGAAGCGCTGACCGGCCCGATCGAACGGGGGGATGCGGAGGTCCTGGAAAGGCATATGGCCGAGATTGCATCCAAAGTACCCGAACTCATGACGATTTACAAAGCACTCAGCCTTTATACGATCGGTGTTGCAAGAAAGAAGGGCACGCTCTCCGAATCCCGCGCTCAAATGCTGAAAGGAGTGCTTGGCAAATAGAACCGGCGGCCCCCGGCGCTCCGAGGAACCCGGCCCGATTCGAATCCTCCGGTATTCATCAATGGCCCCGCTTCGGGCAGAATATTTCAGAATACCGGACGATCGGATATTTCCTAAATTTTGTAAAGCGTCAAGGGGGCGGGGGACATTTTCTTGTTGGCTTCCTTTAATTGATCCTCACCCGATATCACAACCACCGCGTGCTTTTTCCCGTCCGGATTGAAATGTTTTTCCGCCACCTGCCGAACCCGGTCGCGGTTCAGTTTGAGAAGCTGTCTTTTAAACCGGATACGGGCTTCATCGGACAGAGAGATGATTTTTCTTTGAAACGCCATCCTGGCTGCGGCACCCGGCGGGTCCGGTTTGTCGATTTCGGAACAAACCTGAAGAATGGCCTCCTTGATGTCCTCTTCCTCATAATTTCCGGATCGGATGAACGACACGGCATTGTCGTAAACATTCAGGGTGGATACGATGTGCGGATCTCTGTATGAGCCGAAACAAAAAATCCCGTCTTCCAGGTTGTACAGGGAAAATCCGCCATATGCCCCGCCTTTTTCCCGTATCTCCCGATGCAGATACATGGAGCGAAGGATTTTGCCGATCACGGACAACGCAGGGGCATCTTCATGTTCCATCCGTACGGTTTGGAATGTCCGGGCGACGAACGATACCGCCGTCGATGTACCCCATCCTTCGCGGGGAACTTCGTCACACAGATCGATATGCGGAGGCTGAAAGCCATCCGGCGTTCCGTTTTCGAGTTTTGTTTGAATCCTTGCAACGGTTGCGGAAGCTGCGGCCAGCGCCGGATTTTCGCCGATCAATGCGATTTTCAAATTATTACGCTGAAAAAGGCATTTTCCGATGGAAGACAACCGCTCGGAAATCGGTTGCAGCGCTTCATCGGTCAGTTCCCGGGTCATGTTCTTGACGGTTTTCAACTGATGGATGCCGTGCCAGATTTCGTTTAAGGCACAGGCCGCTGAAAAATTCCTCGAAGCCAGCGAAATCGCCAGCCGATGCCCATTATGGACGACCATGGATTCCAGCCTCGCCCGGTATTCGAGTAGAAGGTTCCGCAGGCGGGCCAGGTCCGAAAAATCAAACCGGCAAATCAATTCTTCTATGATTTCAAACATCTTGTCCAGATTCCGCACCAGGCACTTGCCGTTGAAAACGATAAACGAGGTGCAGGCGCCGGTTTCTTCAAAACGGGTACGGGCTTGCGCCGACAGCCCGATGCCTCCGGTATAGGCATCGATCATCCGTGCAATTTGAGTATAATCCCTTTGCGTGGTGCCGATCCTGGAAAATGCATGGCAGAAAAAGGGTACCAGGGGAAGCAGATCCCCCGGCAGCGCCCGGGTTCCGGCAGCGGCCGAAAAATAGAAAATCCCGGATGTCGGCTGATCATAATAAGTGGCTTCCGCGCCTGATCCGTAAGCATCGACTTCTTTTATCATTTGAACGGAGGATGGAATATCCCGCAGTTCCAGTGTCGGAAGACAGGAAACATCCTCCGTTGTCTCCTGAAGCCTTCGTAACCTTTCCGCGTCTTCCTTCAGCCCGCGAAGATCGGATGGCGTCATACCGGACCGGATCCGTTCGAGTTCCTCGCCAACCCGTTGATTCTCTTTGGCTTCCATCGTTTGGTCCGGGACAAGCCGGAATTGAACCCGGTGGGGATTGCTGAGGAAATACCGATGGACCCGGTCTTCAAAAAACGGGGCTTTGTCGAGTTCCAACCGAAGCCTTTCCAGATCGGAATCGAATTTCAGCATCCTTACCGGATCTCCCCCGTGCAACCAGCTTCCGAAGAAAAGAAGCAGCAGCTTCAGGCCGTATGGATAGGGATGATTCGTTATTTCCTTGCGATGAAATTCGAGCTGGTGAATCGCGGCCTCAATCATTTTTTTGTCGATTCCTTCCTCGACAAGTTTCTTCAAGACATCGAATATGATCGCTTCGATTTCGGCAGCGGCCGATTCCTCCACATCCTTCAATCCACAGGCGAACAGGGTGTCCCTGTTATCCGCGTCATAGCCGCTTCCGTCGCTGAGCGCCGATCCGAGACCGGAATCGATAAGCGCCTTTTTTAAAGGAGAAGCGGGATTTCCGAGTAGAATCTGTTCGAGAAGGGTCAGGGTCAGAACCTCAAAAGAATCCCGAATATCGGCGGTCAACCATGCGACACAGGCCTGACATTTTTTGGATGCGTCTTCCTCTTTGCCGATCGGATATCGATAGACCGCCGTTCGTGGTTCGCTCCATCGAGGCTGGGGAGCAACCTCG
>JAHDSC010000172.1 GCA_018432925.1 Desulfobacterales bacterium
ATATGGTTGAGGCAGGATCCGAGTTTCTTGTCGCCGAAGGGACCGCGGAAGCGCTCCATACCGGGTGGAGGGTATCAATGAATCTTCTCGAACATGCATCCGGCATCGCAACCCGCACGAAAAAAATTGTTGATGCCGCCAGAAGCGTTAATCCGGGAATATCAATTGCAATGACGCGTAAATCCTTTCCATTCGCCAAGAAAATTGCCATTAAGGCGATTCTGGCCGGCGGAGCGCTTCCCCACCGGCTTGGATTGTCTGAAACCATTCTGGTGTTCAAAAACCATCTCAATTTTTTAGGAGGATTGGATGGATTTCTTGCCGTTTTAAATGAAGTAAGGAATAAAGTGCCGGAGCGTAAGATCGTTGTTGAAGTGGAAAATAGAGACGAAGCCTTAAGGGCTGCCAAAGCCGCTGTCGATGCCATCCAGATTGACAAAATGGCCAGCGATACGTTGCGGGAAATCATTCATGAAATTCGAGTGATCAATCCGAACACCAAAATCTGTATTGCCGGAGGAATCAATGCCTCCAATGCCGCTGAATTCGCTGCATGCGGATCCGATATCCTTGTCATGTCATCTGCCTATTTCGGAAAACCCGCCGATATGGGTGTGAAAATTATCCCTGCATAAATAATCGGCGAAAAATCATACTTCCGGATTCAGGTTGCGTTTTTTCGGTTATAAAAGACTCCGGATGAATATTTCACGAAAAAATTTTATTCGCCGTGTCTTCGGCCAGTTTCATGATATCTTTCCGTTTTTTCGCATCTCCTGGATGATAAATGCCGCATGCCCGAATCAGGTAGGTGTCCTCAAAACCGTGCCATTTGAAAAAATATTCATATCTGCTGAATATGCCGGCGAATCTGGTTTCATCCGGGTGCCCCTGCGCAATGATAAATACAAGTTTTTTCCCGGGTGCAAGACGGCTGCGATTGGGATTTTTAGCGTAATCGGGTACAAAATAGCAGAAAGTTCGGTCGATGAAGGCCTTCATCTGGGCGGAGACGTCACCAAAGTATACAGGCGTTGCCAAAACGAGAACATCGGCATCCCATAGCGATTCCAGAACCTCTTTTAAATCATCCTCCAAAATACATCGGTCCAGATTCGTCTTGCAGGCCCAGCATGCCTGACAGCCGGTATAATTGAGATTATTCAGTTCAAAGACTCTCGCCTTGGCACCCAACTTCTCGGCGGTTTTCAGAAACCGCCTGGCAATTGCCGCGCTGTTTCCATCGGGCCTCGGACTTCCCAACAGGCACAAAATATTCAAAATATCACCTTCCTTACCTCAAAAGGGGATATTATTGTTACATGGTTAACCTATTTCCCCGATTGAAATCATTTGCTAATTGATACCGGCGGACTTGGAAGAAGTGGGTTTTTTCCGCAATCTAATGGATAGAGGGGTTATTTCCACCAATTCGCCTTCTTTAATAAATTCTATGGATTGTTCCAGACTGAGCAACTTCGGTGGAATCAAACGGAGGGCATCGTCTGTTCCGGCCGCACGAATATTAGTCAGCTTTTTTTCTTTGGTAACATTCACATACAAATCATTTTCTTTTGAATTTTCACCGATGATCATTCCTTCATAAACAGGCGTATTGACTTTAATGAAAATCGTCCCTCTTGGCTGCAAGTGGAAAAGGGCATAGGTGGTGGATTTGCCGAGACGGTCGGAAATCAGCGCTCCGGTCTGCCTTTTGGTCATTGGGCCATGCCAAGGTTCATATCCATCAAAAAGATGATTAAATAGCCCCGTTCCTTTGGTATCTGTTAAAAATTGCGATCTGAATCCAATCAATCCTCTCGATGGGATTCGAAATTCAAGGCTTACACGTCCAAGCTGGTTATTTTGCATTTTTATCATCTTGCCTTTTCGCATTCCCAACTGTTGAGATACTACACCTACATATTCCTCAGGCACATCGATAAATACCAATTCCATCGGTTCATGCAACACGTTGTTAATACTTTTGGTTATTGTTTCAGGCATTGAAACCGAAAGTTCGTAGCCTTCACGCCTCATCATCTCCAGAAGTATCGCCAGCTGCAATTCACCCCGTCCCATTACTTTAAATGAGTCGGTCTCGCTGAAATCGATATTCAAGGAAACATTGTAAAGGAGTTCTTTTTCAAGCCGTTCTCTTAATTTTCGTGACGTTACATATATGCCTTCTTTTCCTGAAAAGGGGGAGGTGTTTATGGAAAAAACCATTGACAGGGTCGGCTCATCCACTTTTATTCTCGGCAAAGGGGAGGGATTTTCAATATCGGTAATTGTATCTCCTATATTGATTTCCTCGATGCCGGAAAGAGCAACAATTTCACCGATTGAAGCTGCTTTTGTTTCTTTTCTTTCGAGTCCTTCGAACGTATAAATCGTATGAATTGATGTTCTTATCGTTTGATTATTTTTATTTACGATGGCGACGGTATCTCCCACTCTTGCGGTTCCTGAAAAAATCTTTCCGATCGCGAGCCTGCCGACGTAATCGTTATAGTCGATATTCGTAACAAGAATTTGCAGGGTTATGTCCTTGTCTCCTTCAGGAGGCGGAATCGTTTTGAGAATAAGATCAAAGAGGGGCCTCAAATCATTTGAATGATCATCAATATTTATTTTTGATATCCCTTTTTTAGCGTTCGTATAAATGACAGGGAAATTCAGCTGTTCATCCGTTGCATCGAGATCAATAAACAGATCATAAACCTCGTTTAAAACGTCTTGAATTCTGGCATCCGGTCTGTCTATCTTATTGATTACTAAAATGGGAGGCAACCGAAGTTCAAGCGCTTTTTTAAGGACAAACCTTGTTTGAGGGAGAGGACCCTCTGAGGCATCAACGAGCAACAATACGCCATCAACCATCTTCATTGTTCTCTCAACTTCTCCTCCAAAGTCAGCGTGCCCGGGAGTGTCAACAATATTTATCTTCACCCCTTTGTAAACGATAGCGGTATTCTTTGCCATTATGGTAATACCTTTCTCCTGTTCCAAATCGATATTATCCATAATTCTCTCTTTCACCTTTTCGTTGATCCGAAAGATTCCCGCCTGTTTCAACATCCAGTCTACCAGGGTTGTCTTACCATGATCAACATGAGCAATAATGGCAATGTTTCTCAGATCTTCACGTTTCATAAATTCTAATCCGAAATATTTGGTTTTATATTAATAAGTTTATTATACATCGTTTAACGAAAAAATTAAAACAGGGTAAAGGATTAACTTAATCTCGAACGACCATTCGTTTCCCGGCAGGGAATCCAACCTCAATGGCCTCAAACTCCGGCAAAACGACATCCATGTCGAGCAACTGCCACAACAGAGAACAGAAATGGTTAAGAGTCGGTCAAGCCTGAATCATTCTTTTCAACATCCGAATATCGAAACCGCTTCAACTTTTTTCCCGTTCCGTTTCCATTGCCTGAAGCAGTATCAGGTCGGCGAGCCATTCCGAAGCGCCCAAATGAGGGGTCACCCTGATTGCGATTCCCGGATGGGCTTTTTGGGCAGATAGGATTATCTGCGGAATGTCAGTGGCCACATGTTTCCCTGCGGCAAGAAAAAATGGAAAAACAACGATTTCGGTAACACCTGTTCCGATGTATTGTTCAATTTTATCTCGTATATTCGGACTGGCCATTTCCAGGAATGCGGCTCCGACGATCTGAAACTCGCTTGGTAAAATCATTTTAATTTTACCGGCCAGATCTATGATTTCTTCGTTCGCCGAAATTCTCCGGCTGCCGTGCGCAACGATCAATAGCCCTTTCATGCATTTTTCCTATAGAACGAACTGCAAGCAGCGGCAATCGGTGTTCGGATTGTTGCTGCGGCCCATGCAGTTCATCAATTTATGAAAAGGATGACGTTTCATAAAATAGGAGACCGCCGGTTAGCCGATGAAGCATTGATCGATCAGCGTGTTGTTATCGATAAGCACCGTCAGTTTCATCTTGTCTCCAAATTCTACCGTAATTATGGTGCGTTACAATTTCCCTCCCTCCGGGTCATCCTTTTATGACAATGCGGACCCAAGAGAGACTTCGGTATCTATCCCGGAAGCTTATGGTGTTTTCGGCTGAATGTCCTGTTCGATGATCTTGCCGGGTGGCGGAGGAGGGGTTTCGTTTAGTTCTATGATTTTTTTGAGTTCAGCGATTTTGTTTTCCAGAGATAGTATTTTCTTGCCGAAATCACCGGTTAACTGGTTCATCTGTTTCTGGTGATTTTTTCGTTCGTTCTGAAGCGCAAGTTCCAGTTTTTTTTGATCTATTGTCCCTAATGAAAGTGCGGTGACATCCTTTTTGAGATTATTCAGTGTTTCAATGTTTCCGTTAATGGTCCCTGCAAGCGGTGTCAATTCGTTTTTGAATGCGATCCTAAGGTTTTTTATTTCGGATGCAGCAGACTCCAAGTCTTTATGCAGAGGCGGCAACGCTTCATCGATTTTTGCCATGATACCGGCCAGATCTTTTTTATCTGCTTTAGCGGCGTTCATTGCCTTCATGCTCTTTTCTGCTTGATTCAGCGTTTCTTTCAGCGACATAATTTCGGTTTCGATTGCTTGAATCCTTTTCCCCAGCGATTCCTCCTGTTTTGCGTATTGCAGCGACAAAGACGAAAACTTGGATTCCAGACCCTCCGAAAGGTCCTGAACCTTGGTTGTGCCCGTATCCTGCATGTTGTCGACCCTTCTTTTTATGTCTATATATGCGATCCCCAGGATAACGATCATAAGAAACGGAACCACGATCATGATCATCGTTATTTTCCGGCGAAGCGTTTCAATCCGGGAATCCTCGACTTCCGGCTGACTTGCAGATTCTTCCGTTTCCTCATCCAAACGAATTTTAAATCCGGGAGATTTTTCTTCGTTCATTTTTCTCCATCCATATTCCACGTTGTATACGAAATCGCCCGAATCATAAGATTGAAACTTCTTGCTGCTGATCGCAGGGAATCTTCAAACGCAAGAAATTTAGATCGATTCAAGATCTGCATTTGCATACGAACTCCCATGAAAGTTTCGGAGAATTTGCATCCTGTTGCGGATCATAATTGATTTGATATTTCAATTCATTCGATACACGGGAGCCGTTGACGAAAATTTATTTTTTCGAGCAGTTTTATAGTCTCATGTATTAAAAAACATTCTAATCCGTCCGAGAAAAAGGGTCCATCCATGGATCATAAACAGATCGGACACATAAAAAATATCTGTATAAAATCAACGAAGCTTTCAGCGATACAAAAAAATCCGAATCATTGTCAGTAAACGATTTGCGAAAATAAACGTTATATGTTAGACACGGCACGGCATAAAATGTCAACTTGAATTTGGTCGAAAATTGCCCTCCCATCAAGGTGTCTGGGAATTGCATATGGATCGGATCATTATACAAATTTATGAAGTACAAACTCCTTTTGAGGCCGGCAAACTGATTGAGCTTGGAGTGGATCATATCGGAAGTGTGATTGTTTCACAAGCGCGATGGAAGGTTTCATCAATAAAGGAAACCATTCGTACCGTCGATGCTGCGGATTGCCGGAGCAGCTTAATTCCTCTTTTTAACCAAATGGATTTTGTACTTCGAGCCTTGGATTATTATCAACCGGATATCGTTCATTTCTGCGAATCTTTAACAAGATTCGGCGATGCCACCGGAGATTATGCAGATTTAATCCGTTTGCAGGAAAATGTTAAGAAAAATTTTCCTGAAATCAAAATTATGCGATCCATACCCTTACCTCAACCCGGAAAGAAGAGTACCGTACCGAGTCTGTCATTGGCCCGTATCTTTGAACCGGTCAGTGATTATTTTCTGACGGATACCTTGGTTGCATGCGAATCCGATGACTTTGATGATCCGGAACCGGTACCCGGTTTTGTGGGTTTAACCGGTCAAACCTGCGACTGGGAAACCGCCGCAACGCTTGTCAGAAATAGCGGAATTCCCGTAATTTTGGCTGGAGGCATTTCACCGGATAATGTGCTGGAGGGAATTCTTAAGGTTCGACCGGCCGGCGTTGACAGTTGTACGCGAACCAATGCTTTGGATACGAACGGTCGACCGGTTCGTTTCAAGAAAGATATAGATAAAGTAAACCGTTTCGTTGAAGAGGTTCGCAGGGCGGAGCGATTGATTTCAAAAAACAAATTCAATAAGGAGGAATGGCGATAAATGTATGAAAGCAGTGATCTGAGGAAAGGCCTTAAAATTGAGATCGACGGGGAACCCTATGCCGTCGTGCAGTTTTCCTTTGTAAAACCCGGAAAGGGACAAGCACTTTACAAATGCAAGCTGAAGAACATGGTAACGGGTGCTCAATTCGATCGAACATTTAGATCCGGCGATAAGTTTAAAGAACCCAACCTGGAAGAACATGAAATGGAATACCTTTACCAGGAAGGCACTAATTATTGTTTTATGAATACATCCACCTACGAACAGGAACTGCTGACAGAAAATCAGGTGGACGAAGCCAAATACTTCTTGAAGGAAAATACCATTTGCAATGTGCTTTTTTTCGAATCAAAGGCAATCGGGCTTTCTTTGCCCAATTTTGTAGAACTGAGAATTGTGGAGGCGGAGCCTTGGGCAAAAGGTGACACGGCAGCCGGCAGCACCAAACCGGCGAAACTTGAAACCGGGCATATTATACAGGTTCCTCCATTTATCGAGGAAGGCGAACTGGTTCGAATCGATACGCGCACCGGTGAATATGTGGAACGGGTTAAAGGATAATCCGAATAATTTGCGCCGGATCAATGGCGACGGAATGCGGTTTCCGGTTGATTGGCCCCTTAGCAAACTCGTCGCCGATCGTCAGAAACAATGGCCCGGAATACCAGCGGTCAATTTATTTTTATGAAATAGAATACCTTTGTAATAAGCCGTTATGGAATCTTTTATATCATTTGAATCGGCTATAAATGCTACTTCCGAGAAGGATACCAGTGCCCCGCCGAACCGGATTTTATAATCTTCGTAAACATCAAGTTTTTTAACAAGCCAACCATTCACGCGGTTTTTTCTATCTGAATCACGATCATTGTAACACGATCGGTATATGGGTCGGGAAAGGAAACGATTCACAACAATTCGAAAAAAGCCGCAGCTCGGGCAATCCCGCGCGAAATTTTTTGTTTTCTGTCGGATACCTGTGGGAAAAACGATGTTGGTTAACCCGGCGGGTGATTCTACAATGCCTCTGCGAGTCCGGCCGCCCCTCTTGCGTCCATTCACCGAAATGCGGTTCGGATAACCGGCCGATAGATAAGGCTGCGGCTGTTCTTATCCTTGATCGAATACGAATGCATTCAAGGCCGTTGAGCACAAGGACCCCAAAATTAAAAAAGAGTGAAAAAGCGCATCAAAATTTTCATTTCGGTGTTTTGGACATTGAAACGCAACATTCCTCTCAGGAGGTGAGGGGATGGCAACGGGTGGATCTTATGAGCATCCGCTGCGCGGTTCTATACGATTCGGATGAAGATTCCTATCATACGTTTTTGGAAGATCAGATTTTCCTGCTTATCGAGCACTTGCAAAAACTGGATCGGATCTTTGGATTCAATATCAACCGCTTTGATTACCGGGTGCTGGCCGGATGCGTAGCGTTCAATTTCAGCGCCCTTCCTGCGCTGGATATTCTTGATTCGATATATCAGCGTCTCGGCTACCGTCTGTCACTGAATCACATCGCCAGGGTAAGGCTGGGGGTTGAGAAAAACGCCGATGGTCTCCAAGCCCTTCATTGGTGGAAAGAGGGTAGAATTTTTGAAATCATCCATTACTGCATGATGGATGTAAAAATTACGAAAGATCTTTTTTTATACGGCAAAAAAACGGATATATCCTTTTTAATAATAAATCTGGGAATACCGTCCGTATACCTGTCAACTGGCAATAATAGTTTTTCAAAAAAAAATCGAATCCCGGCCCCATCCAGGTTGCGAGCACTTTATTTCCGTCCCCGCTAGAGTTTGCAAATTTCGCTTAATCTTTGATCATACATCTTTCCGACACCGTATTCGTCTCGACGCATAAATTTTTCCTTGGATGGGCCCATGATCTGCATTTCCGGATGACTTTGCTGAACTTCAAGCGCGATTTTCATTTCTTTGGTGCATCCGGTACTGAATGTGGCATCCTTTCCGATCCATTCGGGGGGAACCTTTTTGCCCATAATCTGAAATGCCTTTTCGATATCGTTGTAAGTCTGGAATCGCCATATGTCGATAAGACCGCTTCTCTGAACAATTTCCCACATATACATCAAATCGTCGGCATCCATTCCAGGTTCGTAGTATTCGGAAGGATTAATGATCAGTGTCATAGACAACTGACTTTTCAGGTATTCGATGAACATCGTAACTATTTTTTTTGCCATTTTTAATTTGCCGGGCATGGAGCCGATGATACCGCTATAAAAGATCACGGTCATTCTTTTTTTCTTCGCATCTTCCATCCGGTCGATGATTGTTTTTGCTTTCTTTTCCAGATCCCCATGAGAAAATTTAATAGCCGACGGATGCTTGGGTTTATAACGGATGGATACCCCTCCCCGCGAGTCCTCGGATATATTGAATATGTCCCCGGTAAACTGGAAATGGGTTTCAAAAATTCGCCGTTTTTGCTCCTGGCCTCTGGTCACGATGGCTTCGGCTTCTTTGAACATACGGGCAAAAACAGTTGACGCAAGAAGGAGATTCAGATTTTCCCCGGTTCCGTCGGATATGACGATGATGTTGCGATCGCTTCGCAAGATTTTAACGACCTCGTTTTTGCTTAAAACCTTCTCTTTAATAAACAGCGCGTCTTCGATTTCATTGCGAAGCGTTTCATCGCTTTGTGCGTCATAAAAGTCGACTTTTGTATAAAAAGGAACCTCTTTGAAAGCGATGATGACTTTGTGCCCGAGTTTTGTCAGATACCGAACGATCGCCAGATCGACAATGACTTCTCCGGACTCGTTTGTAAGCCAGAGGATTTTTTTTGACCGGGGAACCTTTTTTTCTTCTTTTTCACCATGAATGCCTAAAAGCTGGAGAAGCGGCTGAAAACCGTTTCCCGTTATTTTCCGGTTAAAAAGTCTGAAATAATCACTTTCAGTGTATGTCGCAGCGTCATTTGTTTCCCAAATGGATTTTTCAACCGATACGGAAAACAGTCTCCTCAATTCGAGATGTTCCACAAGCTCTCGAATCCCGGTAAGTGTTGGCGGGCGATTTTTTAAATCCGAGGCGTCGATTCGATTGTGCGCATTTTGAAAAGCTTCCGAATGTAAGGCCTTGCTTGCGCGAAGATTTCTCAAGGCCTTTTCGCATAAAAACGGATCTTCAATCTGGCTCCGATTTATAAAGATCCGGAAGAGGCGCTTTTCGAGCCGGGACGGTATCATTATCTGATCTCTTGTTTCATGATTGAATTTGATTCTGATGAGTGAGCTCAGGTATTCTTTTTCCCATTTCGATTCTATTTGTTTGTCAATCAGCTCAAGTATCCTTTTGAATACCGCCTGATACTTTTCCCGCAGGAAAACGCTTTTTTTCCGATTGATAATCGCTTCAAACATGCGATCGGTGCAAGGATAAAATCTTTCTTCTTCTTCGGTATATACCATGAACCGGACCTGTTCCGGAGTAGCTACATGTTCGGGATACGATTCGTGGTCCAAGTGATTTTCAAGGAAAAATGCCGTATACCATGCATCAATTTCGGGATTTTTGCCCAACCGGTACGGCACTGTAACATCTATTGGCGATATCTTTTTCGGCTCATTTCCATTGAATTTCATTTTATTTTCCATGTTTTTTTTTATCCCGATTTCCTTGGCCGGGATGCTCTGCTTGGCTCTTGTCCGTGCCTTTCGGGTGCGATTAACGATATCTCGCCGGATCGCGGACGCCTGCTTCTTCAAACCCTTTTTTTCTTAATAGGCAGCTGTCGCAGCTGCCGCACGCCAGACCTTCCGGAGAAGGATCATAACAGCTGTGGGTCAAGCCATAGTCGACGTTCAGTTCAATTCCTTTCCGGATGATTTGCGCTTTTGTCATGCGAATGAGAGGGGTTCGTATTTTTGTTCGGATCTTTCCTTCAACTCCGGCTTTTGTGGCCAGATTCGCCATATGCTCGAAGGCATTGATAAAGTCCGGCCGGCAGTCGGGGTATCCGCTGTAGTCGATTGCATTCACGCCGATAAATATATCGCCAGCCTGAAGTACTTCCGCCCATGCCAGCGCATAAGAAAGAAAGATCGTATTTCTCGCCGGAACGTATGTGACCGGTATCTCCTGCGTCATCTTTTTTTCATCCCTGCATTTGGGCACCGGTATCGTATCGGTGAGAGCCGATCCGCCGATTTTTTGAAGATCCGTATTAAGGATTAGGTGTTTTTTGACGTGGAAGGTTGCCGCGATTTTGCGTGCGGCATACAGTTCAAATGAGTGGCGCTGTCCGTAAAAAAAACTCAGGCTGAAGATTTCGAACCCCTCATTCTTTGCAATTGCCAGAGCGGTCGTCGAATCAATTCCTCCGCTCAAGAGGACAACGGCTTTTTTCTTTTCACTCATGATTTGCATCGCGTTTTTCTATAATCCGTTAATCTGCCATCTGTTCGACCGATGATCCATTTTTTTTGGAAGCCATTTTTAAACCTGCCTTCACGTACAGTCTCTCCATGCCGAGCGAGGCGTTCCATTCTCCAAAAATACTCGACGATATATTCCTGCGGTCGACCCTTTCGTTCCGCCCGGATCGTGAAACGGATCGGAGGTTTATCAATGAATTCTATCGAGTGATTATACTCCTCTTGGTTGGTCCGGCCATATAATTTTCTGAAGCGCAAGATGAAGTCGGACATTCATATTCTCATCAAGTATCCACCGGGCAAGCTTTTCGGGCTGCATTTTTCCGAATACCGGCGAAAAGAGGATATGACTTCGAGGAAATTCCGATTGAATCGTTTTTACGATTTTTTGTGCATATCGGAAATCCTCCCGGTCCCCAATAACGAATTTAATCTGGTCGACGGCATTGAGCCGATTCAGGTTGTAGAGATTATTTTTATGGCTTTCACCGCTTGTCGGGCACTTGATATCGACTATTTTTATGCACCGGTCGTCCACCAGACCGATATCAATACTTCCGTTTGTTTCTAAGAGAACTTCATAGCCATCTTCAAGGAGGCTTTGAATCAAAAGAGGCGTATTATTCTGAAGCAAGGGTTCTCCGCCGGTAATTTCGACGACCGGGCATCGGAACGCGGCCACCTCCTTCAATATTTCCGTGATTGCCATCTTCGTGCCTTCGTCGTAAGCATAGGGTGTATCACAATATGAGCACCTCAGGTTGCACCCCGTAAGGCGAACAAAAACGCAGGGAATCCCCGCGGACAATGATTCCCCCTGAATGCTGTAAAATATTTCATTAACCAAAAGAGTCATCTGCTGTTATGGCTGCATCCTGGAAAGACTTTGATCGAAAAGAACCAAAGTCAAAAAAATGATTTTCGAATCCGTTTTTTAACAGGGTGTTGAAAAACAAGAATCAGGCCGTCAGGCAAGGCGCGCGGCGATACGACAAGCGCAGCATATTCAAGCATATGTGAGCATTGGCGAGAGCCCCGCAACGCTGAATGGCGGCCTCAGGCGCAGTTTTTCAA
>JAHDSC010000063.1 GCA_018432925.1 Desulfobacterales bacterium
GGCCAGCTTCGCGGTGAACAGCGACCGGTAATTCGGAAGCGCCACGTGAACATCCGCTCCCTCTTCAAACAACGCACTGATCAATGCCGCCGAAACATCGGCAAGCCCCCCGGCCTTGGCCGTCATACCACTGACCGCATAGCCCATCCCCTCCGGCAAATACGTTACCTCCGGCGTCACAATCAATATCCGAGGATTCTTCGTGGAATCGGTCAACCGTTGCAGTTCCCTTCTTTTTCAGAAACCATCGGGATCTCTTTCCGTTCCCTTTTCGAACTGTTCAGCTTTCTCCCAGTTCTTTTTCCATCACTTCATGAATCACCTGATTCTGCAATTTTTCCAGACCGCAACTGATTTCGACGGGGAATAATTTCGGGTTTTTAAGTGTTTTAAAATCATCATCCAAGGCATTAAACTCTTTTTGAAAGCGTTCCCGAATAATTTCTAGAGATTCGGAAGGGTTCTGCCTTTTTCCGTTTTTCATAACCGTTTTCAGCAGCGGCGATCCGTCGGTCTTTTCATTCCGCAACCCGATAATATCTCGGAGCAACCGATCTCCCTGTTTTATTCTAAACACCTGCTTTTCGGCTACCAGGGTTTTTTTGCCCGTACTTAACTTTAATACCGGCCGGCCATCATACTGTACCAGCTTATAAGCAATATCCGTGTAAGGGCCATCCGCGGAAACTCCCATTTTTGTTCCGATTCCAAACGCATCGATCTCCCCTCCCCTTTCCAGAACATCCGCGACTTTAAACTCATCGAATCCGCCGCTGGCAAAAATACTGACATCCTTGAATCCCGCCCGCCGGAAAATCGCCCGGACATCCCGGCTGAGAACAGCCATATCACCGCTGTCCAACCGCACACCTTTCAGCTTTTGCCCCTTGCTCAACATTTCTTTCGCTACATCCACCGCCTTGCGAGCACCCGAAATCGTATCAAAGGTGTCGATCAATAAAACCACGTTATCCGGAAATGTTTCCGCAAAGGCACGAAACGCATCGGTTTCCTCATCAAAACTGGTAATAAAAGAATGCGCCATGGTACCGAAGATCGGGAGATTGTAATGTTTTCCGGCAAGAACGTTGCTGGTACCGATAAAACCTGCGATATAACTGGATCTGGCCACCTTCAATGCCGCATCGGCCCCCTGGGTCCTGCGCAGGGAGAAATCCACAAGACTCCTCCCCCTTGCGGCATATACGCAACGGGAAGCCTTGGTTGCAATACTGACCTGCAGATTAATGAAATTGATGACCAGACTCTCTACTAATTGGGCTTCAATAATCGGCGCGGTGATTTCAAGTATCGGTTCATCTTTGAAGAATATGCGCCCTTCCGGAATTGCAAACACATGACCGGTAAATTGCAGCCCGCTCAAATAGTGCAGGAAATCCTGAGAAAAAAGTCCGGTAGAGTGCAAATAATCCAGATCTGCTTGAATGAAATGAAACGATTCCAAAAATTCGAGTACGTCTTCCAGGCCGGCACTCACGAAATAACCTCGATTCGGCGGATACTTTCGGATAAACAGGCTGAAAGTAGCCGGGCCAAATTTTTTACACCGGTAATAAGCCCCTGCCATTGTGATCTCATATAAATCGGTGAGCAACGCCGAATTCTTGCACGGATCCTTCATCCTTGATCTCTCTTGGCTTGTAATTACTTTTCGGTTAACCTGCCTTGGATTTCCACCGCTCTCTGAGAACGGCGGATTTTCGATGCAAATGAGAATAATCCCTTCATGGTCTTGAAAATCCTGGTTGAGTCATCCGAAAATCCGAACCGGCCGTCACGGTAGCAGAAGATCGCCTTGGAGTCACCCGGCAGATCAGGTTCGGAGAACATCCGTTCATCCTGCTCTTTCGCAACGAAGGTAAAAAAACCCGCAACATCCCGGATTTCCGTGGAAAGATCCGGGATCGCCATCCTCCTGACCCCATCGGCCGGATATCGGCTGATCTTTTGCGCCAAAATCAACGGGCGGCCTTACCGCATCCTGAACAGACGGGTAACCGATTGGTTTATTATTTCCGCAGCCTGCTCCATCGAACCCGGCAAGGAAATGATTCTTTGGCCGGATCCTTGATTATCATGACGCGGGTCTAGTCGTATCTCAAGCAGGTAAAAATGGCTGCTGAAACGTATCTTTCCATCCGGCATAAACTATTGGAATGAGCCGGGATGAATTGGAACGCTTTTCGTCCTATGATTTGAATTTGGTTTTTATATTCTCATAGGCGTTTTTCAACTCCGACATGGCCTTGTCCACTCCTGTCTTGACGCCTTGCCATGCTTCATCGCTGGATCTTTTTAATTCATCTAATTTCTTGGCAATGTTTTCTTTTCTCTCCGTCAGATCTTTGATTTTTTTCTGATACTCAATCTTGACCTCCGCTTTCACCCGCTCCGCCTTTGCCTCCAGTTCATTAATTTTTGCGCTCCACTCTTTGAGTTTCGCCTCCATTTTTTTCCGATATGCTTTTTTCTCTTCCATTGTCCTGTCCTTTGCCTTATCAGTCAAATAAGTTTAAATGTGAACCGGGTAACTTTCTCAAATTAAAAAAATCTCCACTCATCCATTATTACTTGATTTTAATCAGGTTGTTTACCTTGCGCACGCCATGCGTGGAGCGTGCCAGTTCTTCCGCCCGTGTCTTGGCCTTTTCGGAATCGACGGCTCCCGTCAGAGTGACTTCTCCATCAAATGTCTCAACCGATATGGCAAATCCGCTAACGGTTTCGTCTTTAAAAATTTTTGCCTTCACTTTGGTTGTAATCGTCGCGTCGTCGACAACTTCGCCGGTTGTTCGGCCTGCGGGCGTTCGACAAGCGGAAACAACAAAAAGGATCCCCACGCATACGAGCAAGATAAAAACCAGCCTGGATTTTTTCATTTTTCACCCCCCGATTTCTTCGTTTGTTGGATTAAAACGATCATGGCCTGTGAAACTTTTCCGCGTGCAGCGGAAAATCTTCAGTCTTGAATAATTTTGA
>JAHDSC010000081.1 GCA_018432925.1 Desulfobacterales bacterium
AAATGAAACACCGGTTCCGACGCCGCTATTGTTTTACCCGATTTTGATCTTATAATCAAGCATATTTTTCGGCAATGTTATTTCAAAAAAAGACGATGGAGCCGAAAAAATCAGGATGAACTTAATCTCTCAAATTTTTTGATGTAAACAAATCAGACTTCTTCCCGTTTGACCGTAAAAATTGATGCCTGACATTTAAAATTGGCAAAAACAGATAGTTTCCAAGCATTTTTCATCATCTTAGAAGACAGAAGGTTATTATGCCCAGCATCCTTGTGGTTGAACAAGATCCTGAAATGGAAGAAATTTTTGTAAACGGCCTTTGCAAGGAAACCGGCTATCATGTCCAAGCCGCTCATGATGGGAGCCATGCGAAACGTTTTATAGACAAAAACACTTATGACTTTGTAATTACGGATATCAATGCGCAGGATACCGAGGGGCAAAACATTTTTGATTACGTTATCGACAAATTCCCGGAAACACGGTGCATCATCATTTCGAAAAACGCGTCCATCCGGGATTCGGTGGAAGCGATTAAGAAAGGAGCGATCGATTTTCTCACTTTGCCCGTCAATATAGAAGAACTTATCAATATTATTAAGAAAACAGAAGAGGAAAATAAGTCTTGCCGCCAAAGAAGAAGAGAAGAGGATCAAACCGAAACGTTTAAATTCGGGGATCTTGTCGGAAACAGTCCGGAGATGACCGCGGTTTTTGGTAAGATAAAAAAGGTTGCGAATACGGACAGTACGGTTCTTATTACGGGCGAAAGCGGCACCGGCAAGGAACTCATCGCCATGGCCATTCATTACAACAGTGATCGTTTCGACAAACCCCTGGTGGTAATCAATTGCGGCGCGATTCCGGGTGAGCTTCTGGAGAGTGAGTTGTTCGGTCATGAAAAGGGAGCATTTACCGGTGCGCACCGGACTCGCATCGGCCGATTTGAAATCGCTGATAGTGGCTCTATTTTTCTGGATGAAATCGGTGACATGAGCCCGGACCTCCAGGTAAAATTACTCAGAGTTTTGCAAGAGCAAAGTTTTGAACGGGTTGGAAGCACGAAATCGATAAAGGTTGATATCCGAATCATCGCCGCGACGAATAAAAATCTGAAAAACTCCATCGAGGTCGGTTCATTCCGTGAAGATCTTTATTACCGCTTGAATGTCATCCCGATTGAAGTTCCTCCCTTGCGAAAACGGAAATCCGACATCCCTCTTTTGATCAATCATTTCCTGAAAAGGCTGGGAGGGAGAAGAAGGCACGAGCGAAAGCGAATGAAATCCTTCTCCGAAGAAGCCATGGAATTTTTAATGAAATACGATTGGCCCGGGAATATCCGTGAGCTTGAGAATATGATTGAGAGGCTGTCGGTTTTGGTCGAAAATGATGTGATTCATGTTCGGGATCTGCCCGATAGAATCCGAGGAGAGTTGCCGGGCATGCAGAAGCATGCGCTTATCTCGCTTGAAGATGGATTCGGCTTTAATGATGCAGTGGAAAATTACCAGAAAAATCTTATCCTTCAAGCATTGAAACAGACAAACTGGATAAAATCCAAAGCAGCGGAGCTCTTAAAAATGAATCGTACGACTCTGGTTGAAAAAATTAAAAAAATGCAAATCGAAGAATCTTGGGGGAGGCCATTTGTAAATGGAAGCTCATAAATTTTATTTCCATCGACAATCGGCGTCAAATCTTTGACATCGCTATTTCAATTCATCCTCGGTTCCGCATAACGCTTTCAGTTGTTTTTTGCCTTTACCATTACAACCCAATCCATTTTTAACATCCGGATGCAACATCTGCGGGGTTTTCCAATCGGACCCAACTTCGCCGTTGTTTTTTTGTTACCGTCCGGTCTCTTCTCCCCAAGGTTTACCGATCGACCGAGTTTCGCCAAGGTTAATGGACCTGAATTGCACATAATTTCAAATAGATTGTCAGGTATCATGCTGGAAAAGGACATGCGCGCTCAGAGGCGATTTTTTGTCTTTAAATAAAAAAGGTCGTCTCATACGGTGCGATTGTTTCAGGTGAAGGGGTGCCGAAACATGAGCTAATAAATGGCACAGTGTTTGCTTTAGTCCCACCCTAGATGATTCCCGAAACATCATCGGATTCGGATATCCGTTGAAGCCGTCATGAATAATTTGTTGCAAAACAGATGAGTCTTTCTCCCGCGTTGGTGCCGATTTCAACGCGAAAGGGCGTTTTGCCGCATGGAACAAGATTCGCTACGTATGAGAAACCTCATGAAGAAGAATTGCTTCTTTCCAATGATTCCTCGTTTCGTTTTTTGGATAATGAGCTTTTTGATTTTATCTTCGTCTGCCAATGCGACGGATATCCAGGAAAAACGGATCGAGAAAATACGCTTGGATAATCAACAGTGCGAGATAAGGATCAAACTCAGTGGAGAAACTCCTTACAAAGTGATTCTGGTCGACAAAAGGGAACTTTTGATTGCTTTCAAGCATACCCGGATTTCCGATAAGGTTCTACCGAACCTGGCGGACAAGCATCTGGTAACAGAAATTGAAACAGAGCGCCTTGCAGATCATGTCCTTGCGCTGTTCATACGAACCCCTGAGGATTTGGAGAAAATAAAGCCGCGTTGGATAAAGAAGGACCATACTTTAATTGTAGGTTTCATCATCGATCGGGAAGGTCGAACCGTTCAAAGTAGTTCAGAAGCAGAGATGGAAAATAAAAACAAGGAAAAGGAAAAAAAAGAAAATCCGGATCCACATAAAATATTAAAAATATCGGAATACAATGCCATGACCGAAAACGGAAAAGGTCCAAGCGGCATTGATGTCCTGTTTCAGGAAATAAAGAATCATTTATGTACCGGGGAGAAGGATATAATTGATGCAATCAATCGTTGCGAGAACGGATGCTGGAAGGATGCGCTTGATATTGTAAACCGTCATCTCGAGACCCAAACGACTGATCGATCCGTTGAAACGGCTTATTTTCTGAGAGCCTATGTTTTTTACAAAACCCTTGAACCGGAAGATAAAAACAAGTTTCCGGATGCCGCAAATTTTTTCAGAGAAGCCGTTAACTATTTCCCCGAATCCGGACTGGTACCCTATGGTATGGCTGCCTTGGGGAAAATTCATGCGCAATTACGAAATTATTCGGAGGCGATCGTCTACTTCAAAATGGTACTGGATAAGCATAAGGACTATCGAGCAACCCATGAGATCATGCTTGAACTGGGGCGGATTTACAGTAAAAAAAAGGCATTGGAGCCGGCTATTTCCATTTTTAGAAAAATTATTTCCGATTATCCGGGTAATCCTTACGCAGCAGATGCGAGCCTCGAACTGGGTAAGGCTTTATTAGAAGCCAACAGGTTTTCAGAGTCTTTGGTAATTTTAGCTCAACTGATCGAGTCCAATCCTCAAAAGGTTTATGAAACTGCTGACTTGCTGCTGTGTATGGGCAACTTGTACTATCAAACCGGTGAGCGTGAAATGGCGCGGGACGCCTTCTGCAGGGCATTTAATTATTTTGGCCAAACAGAATCGAGACCCGTCATTCTGGCCCGTATCGGTGATACTTTTCGTGATGCGGCGCAACCTGAAAAAGCACTTAAAATATATCAGCTGGTTTCTGATCACTATCCGGGTTCCGATGGATTTGTCATCAGCTCGATGCGGCTTTCTGAGAATGACTCCGGCGATAAAGAAGATATCTATAAAAAAATTATCACGGATTTTCCGAAAAATCCGATGGCGAAACTCGCGATGCTGAAACTGGCAAATCTCCAGAGAGCTTCCGGCCAAAATGAAAAAAGTCTGAATACCATCAAGCAGTTTTTTAATAACTACCCGAATGTACTGGAAAAAGAGGCTTTTTTTATAATGGAACAAACCTATGAATCTCTATTTAACGAGCTTATGAAAAAGGATTGTTATCCGGAGATACTGATACAGTATGAAACAGACAAGCATCTTTTCAATCGGTTCGAAAATCCTCGGTTGTTTCTGGCGATCGGAAAGGCTTATCTCAAAGGGCACTTGTATGCACCGGCAGCTGAAACCTTCAAAAAATCTCATACGCTTTTTGGTGAAGAAATGAAACCGCCGGATCTTCTTTTTGATTGGGGTGTCGCTCTTCACGAGTCGGATCATCCTGATCGGGCGATCGAGATGCTGGATGCGTACTTGAAGCATTCCGACAGCGGAAATCATGCTACGGAAGCCTATTTTCGAAAAGGCCGCATCTTGCTGGCGAAAAAAGAGAATGAAAAGGCGATCAAAAATCTAAAAGTGGCTTTTCGTCTCAGCAAAGATAGCAAGCAGCAAGCTGAAATTCTGATTGCCGAAGCAGAGGGGTACCGGGAAATCGGAGGTTATACAACCGTTTCAAAGCTTTTAATCGAAGCGATAAACGTCATGGCATCGATTCCGGAAAAGCATTTTGATGATATTTCTCTAGCATACCGGCGATTAGGTGAAAATTATTACCATTTAAAAACATACCTGAAAGCAGCCGATGCATTTTCCATGGCGGTGAAATTTTCTGAAAAGCCGGAAAATTGTTCCGATCTTTATTTAATGATCGGCGAATCCTATCAAAAAGGCAATGCGCCGGACATGGCGGAAGAGGCCTACAGAGATATCATCGCCATCGGTGATCCGTTCTGGATCAAACTGGCGGAGGAAAAAATACGGTGCATGAAACTGGAGAAGAAGTTGGATCGAGCTTAAAAAAACCGAGTGGCGCAACCTATCCGAAAAAAAAACCGAAAGATGAAGCAAAATCGAAAAATACTGTTAGCAGAGGATAATGCAAGGGATAGGTCCTTTCTTCTAGAGGCATTGGAAAGCTGGGACTATCGGGTGACTGCGGCTTATGACGGCCCGGACGCCGAAAAAAAATTCAGAAACGACACCTTTGGCCTTGTCATAACCAGTTATGAAATATCCGGCATAGACAGCATTGAGCTCTTCCGGCAGGTAAAATCAGAAGATGAACTGGCGAAGGTACTCTTTTTATCGAGTCGTGCTTCTGTAAATGATGCCGTTAAAATGATGAAAAGCGGCGCATTCGATTTTCTGATGAAACCGGTTAAACTGAAGCAGATTCGACACCTGGTTAACATGGCTTTCAATGAAAACGGTGCCAAGCAGCTCACGCAGAATCAAGAAACCCAATCCGTTAGGATTGTGACCCAGGATACCGCCATGTTCCGACTGTTGGATCTGGCCAAACAAGTTGCAGACAGCAGTGCATCGGTATTTATTCAGGGAGAAAGCGGAACAGGAAAAGAACTGTTTGCGCGTTTTATTCACGAATACAGCCTCCGGCGCAACAAGCCCTTTGTAGCTGTCAACTGCAGTGCGCTTCCGGAATCTCTCCTTGAAAGCGAATTGTTTGGGCATGAAAAAGGAGCTTTTACCGGAGCGGTTTCCCGAAAACCGGGAAAGTTTGAACTCGCGAATGGCGGCACACTTCTGTTAGATGAAATCACCGAAATGCAATTTCATCTTCAGTCTAAACTTCTACGGGTACTTCAGGAGCGTGAAATCGATCGCGTGGGGGGTGATCGCCCGATTCGTTTGGATGTTCGCGTTATCGCAACGACGAACAGGGATATTAAGGATGCCATCGGAAAGGGGGATTTTCGAGAAGATCTGTTTTATCGATTAAACGTCATACCCTTGAAGATTCCACCGCTGAGAGAGAGAAAAAATGACATTTTGTTGCTGGCGCAACATTTCATTGAAAAATACAATAAGATTGACGGGCGAAGTGTCAAAAGTATGACAAACGAAGCGATCAATAAACTGATTCATCTTCCTTTTAACGGCAACGTAAGGGAACTGGAAAACCTCATCCAACGAGCGGTTTTGCTTTCGGATGGAGTAACCGTTAAAGAGGCGGAACTTATGTTGAATGAAAACCGGTACAAGGATGAAGGGCTCAATGGCTCGACAGCGGAAATGCCTCTCGAATACATGAGCGGTCCTTTAAGAGAGGTTGAGAAGCGGCTTATATTTCATACTCTCGATAAAACAAACGGCAACAGAACCCATGCCGCACAAATTCTTGGTATAACGGTTCGAACTTTAAGAAATAAATTAAATGAGTACAAGGAGAAAATGGAATAGTTCTAATCTTCGGGCCGCTGCCGTTCAAATGATAGGCATGCAAATTGCTTCCACTGGTTTTGCCCATCAATCGCTTTTTGGGACGATAGATTGATAAAACCGATAGGGGGAAATACAGAAAAGGAATTGTAACATGTCGGATTTATTTATTTTTGACAAAACCTACAGCGTTCTTGGAAAGGCACTGGATATTTCGGAAAAGCGAAACAGCCTCATCACATCCAATATCGCCAACATGGATACGATCGGTTACAAGCCTAGGGATCTGGATTTCAAAGAGACTTTGAAACTTCAAATGGAGAAGGAGTCGGGGTGCCTATACAGAACCCACCAGAAGCATTTCAAAAATGATATTGCCTTCGAAATATCCGGAAAGATCCGGGAAAACGAGGGGGGCGAATATGACCTTGACCCGGTCAATATTGACACGGAAATGACAAAACTTGCCGAAAACAATATTACCTATCGCACGACTGTAGAGATGCTTTTGAGAAAGATGACGATATTAAAGCAAGCAATTGCAGAAGGAGCACGGTAATGGATTTTATGCGGGCCTTGCATGTCAGCGGAACCGGACTTAACGCGCATCGGACCAAGATGAATGTTATCGCGGAAAATTTAGCAAACAGCGAAACCACTCGAACCGAGGAAGGCGGACCGTACCGGAGGAAAATGGTGGTCTTTGAGGCAAAACCGGTTGAAAATTTTGAAAGTGTGTTGGAAAGCTTGGAACACGGGCGGAATGGAGTGGAAGTTACGGAAGTGATAACTTCTCAAGAAGATTATCGATTGGTCCACAATCCCAGTCATCCGGATGCCGACCCCGTAACCGGTTATGTCGCAATGCCCAATGTGAACCTTTTAACCGAAATTGCGGATATGATGGTTGCAAGAAGGGCATACGATGCAAGTGTCACCGCCATTTCAAATACAAAAAGCATGATTTTAAAGGCCCTTGAGATAGGCAAATAGTTGCGGAATTAAAAATAGGGCTGCGTAAAGAGAGATAAAAGACGCAACGGTCCCGGGAAATTTTTGATGAGATCTTTGAAAGATATGGGGAGGGAAACCCAATGAACGGATTGAGCATAAATGACAGAATTTCTACGGATGCGATATTTTCGAAAAACCGATCCGAAACAAAATCCAAAGGATTCCTCGAAAATTTGAAATGTGCCGTTTCGGAAGTAAATCGCCTTCAGAACGAAGCAGACAACGCAATCGAAAAGGTGGAAAAAGGAACGATGGGAATCCATGAGGGAATGCTTTCAATCACGAAAGCGGATATCTCCCTGAGGTTTATGCTCCAGGTCAGGAACAAGATGATCGATGCCTATAAGGAAATCAAAAACATGCAATTTTAAATGCTCTGGAATCCTTCCAGGATAGAGGAAAAATCATTATGATTTTTCCTCTCTTCATATCTTTCCAGTCATTCAATAACAGTTGCATCTGCAGGAGACTTGTTATTCAAACCAATTAACGGCGCGATAGAATAATGAATTCGATAATTGAACAGTTTTCTGATATTTACAAAGGCATGCCGCGGTCCAGGAAGATTCTGATGGGAGTTGTTCTTCTGCTGGTGATCACCGGTTTTACAGGTATGTTTTTTTGGGCGAATAAAATAGATTTTCAAACCCTCTATACCAATTTGTCACCGGAAGAGGCCGCTGAAATTGTCGACAAACTGAAAGAACAACGGATTCCTTACCATTTGGCGGCAAATGGCAGCGCCATTCAGGTGCCTGCAGAGAAAATGTATGATGTCAGGCTCACTTTGGCGGGTTCGGGAATTCCCAGAGGGGGTACGGTCGGATTCGAAATTTTTGAGGAAACAAATTTCGGAGCCTCTGAATTTGTTCAGAAATTGAATTACCAGAGAGCGTTGCAAGGGGAATTGGCTAGAACCATCCGGGAGTTCCGCGAAGTTTTAGATGCCCGAGTGATGATTGTCATGCCGAAAGAATCGGTATTCGTCGAAGAATCAAGGTCTCCTTCCGCATCCGTTCTTTTGAAATTAAGCTCCAATTTTTCCCAGGAAAAGATAACCGCTGTGGTTAATCTGGTGTCCAGCGCCGTTGAAGGCTTGAGTCCGGATCGGGTTACCGTTGTGGATACGAACGGAAAAGTTTTGTCAAAAGGCGTTTCGGAAGATGAAAAGATCGGTGCAAAGGCTGGAACGCAGTTTGATTACAAAATCGCCTATGAACAGAATCTGACCGGACGCATACAGACCATGCTCGAGCGGATTGTCGGGGAAGGGAAGGCGATTGTTCGCGTGATCGCCGATATGGATTTTGATCAGGTGGATATCAACGAGGAGATCTACGATCCGGATACGCAGGTGGTAAGGAGCATGCAGAACGTACTTGAAAATTCGGACAGGAAATCCGCTCCCGCCGGTTCGGTATCCAGTGTCAATCCGATTGTTCCGTCGGGTGTGTCGGCAGGTACGGTAAGAGAAACCTCCGATACAAACCAGCGGAAAAACGAAACGATCAACTACGAGATAAGCAAAACGACCCGAAGAACGGTGAAGCCTTCGGCAAGGATTAAAAGAGTTTCCGTAGCCGCCGTTCTGGATGGCAACTATGTTTTTGAAACCGATAATAAAGGAAACCAGATTCGGAAATACATCGCGAGATCACAAAGCGAACTGGATCAATTTGCAGCAATCGTCAAAAAAGCCATGGGCTATGACAGCGACCGCGAGGATCAGGTCACGGTGGATTCTTTCCCTTTTTCTTATATGGAGGATATGAACCTTGCAGAGCCTTCCGGTTTTAAATGGAAAACGCTTGTAAAGGAATATGGAAAGATCCTCGCCTACACGCTATTAATCATTCTGATATTCTTATTCATTGTGCGTCCGGTGAAAAAGACCTTGACTGAAATAATCTCTTTGCCCGAACAGCGCGCCCTTCCTTCACCGAAAAGCGGGAAAGAACTGCCGGCACCCGGTGTAAGGGGATCTTTGCCCGACCCCGAGGAAATGTCAACCAGAGAGAAAGCATCGCTTCTGGCAAAGCAGGACATTGAAAAGGCAACGAATCAGATAAGAGGCTGGCTTAACGAGGCAACATAATGGCTGGGGAAAAACTGGATCCGAAAAACTTGACCGGCCCCCAGAAGGCGGCGGTGTTTCTCCTGACGATGGGGGAACGATACACATCGGATATTTTTCAAAAAATGAGCGAAGACGAGATTAAAAAAGTGGCCACGATCATGGCATCAATTGATCAGATCCCGGCCACGGTTATGTCATCGGTGGTGAAGGAATTCGTCGCAAACTTTGAAGATGAGAATCGGATGGTTGTCAAGCCGGAAACCTTTTTGAAGAATGCGATCGGAGAAACCCTGGACAAACAAAAGGCGCAATCAATTTTTAAGGAGATTGAAGACAGAAAGCGTGACCGACCCTTTGTATGGAGCCGGGATGTTGATAGATCGGAA
>JAHDSC010000143.1 GCA_018432925.1 Desulfobacterales bacterium
CATTCCAGCGGCGTCAGGCGGAAAAAACCCATCAGCGGGTGCTGAACCCGTACTTGCGAAAAATCTCGGCCGATTTTTCGGATTTCATAAACGTAATGAATTGTTTTGCGGCAGCCGATTCTTTGACCATTGCGACCGGATAGATAACCGGGGGATGACAGTCTTCCGGAAAGACTCCAACGATTTTGACCTTGTCGCTTATCGCCGCATCGGTCGCATACACCTGACCCAGGGGGGATTCGCCCCGTTCCACCAGAACCAGGGCCGCACGGACATCCTTCGCGCGAGCGATTTTGTCCTTCACCGCATTCCACAGACCAAGGTTTTCCAAAGCCTTTTTGCCGTACATGCCTGCGGGTACATGGTCCGGATCTCCCATGGATAGGCGGCCGTCTCCGAGCAGACGCGGAAGATCCAGGGCGGAATCGATGTTTATATGTTCCAAAGCGCTGCTCTTCGGTGCGATAAAAACGATCCGATTGCTCAACAGATCGGATCGGCTGGATGAAATAATGGCTCCTTTATCCGAAAGATAATCCATCCATTCGGGATTGGCGGATAAAAACACATCCGCCGGCGCGCCGTTTTCGATCTGCTTTGCCAGCGTCGAGGAAGACGCAAAAGAAAGCTTCACCTTCACGGGATAGGATTTCTCAAAGCGCCCGGCGATGTCGGTGACCGCATTGGTTGCGGAGGCGGCGGCAAAGACGGTGATCGTTTGTAATTCGGCACCGATGGCGGCCTCGATTCCAAAACCCGCAAGAAGAACAAATATACATGTTGCCGTGAAAAACCATTTTCGCGTCCGGACCATAGCCGATCCTTTCATTGTTCACTCCTTTGCTTTTTTATTTATTCAGAAGTGCTTCAAAACCTTCGATCGGGTTAAAATCCGGGCGAAGCGAAGCATTCAACCACGGGAAGGCTTCGCTCCAACAAGGAAATCGGGTCCGAGGGCAGGTTTTTGAATCCGCTTCCAAGCCGTTGATAGTTCTTATTGGAAGATTGAATAAAAATAAGAGATGTGTTAGTATTGGAGCTTAAAAATGTCAATATATATTTTTTAAATGACATTTCGTTCGTTATCAAGCCCAGGAGAAAATGTAATGGCAAAATCCGAGGAGAAAATCATCAGCCGGGTCAGAGAATACCGGCAGAAAGCCGGTTTGACCCAGTCCCGACTGGCAAAAATCATCGGGGTCAAGCGTCAGGCCGTTTACGATATTGAGTCGGGATGCTATCTGCCCAACACCGCCATCGCATTGCGACTGGCAAAACAATTCCGCTGCCGGGTGGAAGACCTTTTTTCGGAAGGCGAATCCATCGAATCCCGTTCGATCACCATGGCCGGGGGGGATCCTTCGATCTGTTCGCGACTCTCGCTGGCAAAAGTCCGGGGGCGGCTGATCGGCTGCCCTTTGGATGGAGTTTTTTCTCTTTCCCACGAATTGCAGGCCGCGGACGGCATCCTCGTTGAAAACGGCTCCCGCTTCCGATTGCTCGCAGGCGAGGCGGACCTGGAAAACAACGTTCTCCTGATGGGATGCGACCCCGCCTTTTCACTCCTTTCGGCCCATGTCGCGCGAAATGACCCGAAGGCCCGGATTATCTGCCGATTTGCCTCCAGCCACTTCGCCCTGAACGAATTGACGGCCGGCCGGACCCACATTGCCGGTATCCACCTGCACAGACGTTCCGGCGTGGATTCAAATGTGGTTTCAGCAAGGGAAAGACTGTCCGGAATCGGAGGGATGGTCGTCGGCTATTCCTTGATGGAGGAAGGTCTGATGGTCGCCCCGGCCAACCCCCTGGGGATCCGTTCCGCGGCCGATCTGGCATCTCCGAAAATTCGCATGGTCAACCGGGAAAAGGGAGCCGCCCTGAGAATTCTTTTGGACGACGAACTGGCGAAATCCGCAATTCAAGGCGCATCGATCATCGGTTACGATCATGAGGTGCGGACGCACCACCAGGGAGCCCAGATGGTCGCGTGCAAGGCCGCGGATGCGGCGCTGGGGCTCCGCACGATAGCCAACGCGTTCGGCCTGGCGTTTGTCCCCATAACCGAAGTTCGCTGCGATCTGGTGATACCCTCCGATTTGACCGGGCACCCGACCATCCGGCGCATCCTCGATATCGTGCAGACACGGGATTTGCGGGATGAAATCGGATTCCTGCCGGGTTACAGCCCGTCCGAAACCGGGAAAATCATCGCGGAGTTTTAAGAAAAATCAAAAGCAAAGCGGCCGGGGAGTGATTCCCCGGCCGCTTTTTTTACAGCAGGTCTTTCGCGGGTTGGTGGTATCGTCGGTATCAGAAAATCCGGTAAATGGTTCGGGATGTCGTGCTCCGGTTCCCGGAGGTGTCATAGGCGGTTACGGTGATCACATTCTTTCCGCGTTTCAGCGGGATCTGGCTGATAAACCAGTCCGTGCTTCCCTGCGCCGTGCCGCTGCCTCCGGTACTGTTTGCCCAGGTTACCCGGGCCACTTCCCGGTCATCCCAGGCGGTTCCGGAAAAATTGATTTTAGGCCACCACATGAAAAGAGGATTATTCCACGGAGACTCGATTTTCACGGTAGGCGCAACCGAATCCGCATCCGGGGTTGCGGGTGTCACGCAAACCCGGAAGGTATCCGTTCCCATCAAACCGCCGCCGTCCGTGACGGTAAGTTCAAACGTCAATTCGCCGCCCTCGATCCCCGCGTCCGGAGCGACAAATACCGGATGATCGGCAGTGGCATCGGACAATTCCACCGGCAGACCGGAGGTCTGACGCCAGCGGTAGGAAAGATTCGCCGGATCATCGGCATCCGTCGATTGAGAACCGTCCAGGACAACTCTTCCCCCGACGGCGGCTTCCTGGTCCGGACCGGCATTCGCCACGGGCGGAGTGTTCACCCAGGATACATTGACCAGGCAGGAGTCGGTGTCCTGAAGTCCGCCCACGTCGGTAACCGTCAGCTCGAAGGTCATGGAGGCGCCCTCCGGTCCGATATCCGGCGCCTGGAATTCGGGCGTCACGGAACCGGCGTCGGACAGGATTACAACCGGCCCAAGCGTCTGTTTCCACTCGTACGAGGCAATTCCGTCATCCGGATCCACCGAATCGGAAGCATCCAGAAATACCCGGTCCCCTTCTTTCACGGTTTGATCCGCGCCCGCCTCGGCGGTGGGAACCATATTCACCCAGGTCACATTCACGATACATCGGTCAACCGACTCGGTGCCGCTGTAATCGGTTACAGCCAGTTCAAAAACCAGCGCCATCCCAGACATATCCACATTCGGCGCGGTGAAGGCGGTCTCCGGCTGATCGGGAGAACTCAGGGTCACTGCAACGCCCTGGATCTGACGCCACCGGAACGAGGCGATTCCGTCGTCCGGATCCGTGGAGTTGAGTCCGCTGAGGGTGACGTTCCGGCCTTCGTCAACTGTCTGGTCCGGTCCCGCATCCGCTGAAGGCGACTGGTTTTCCGCTGAAAACAGGGCTCCGATCGTATGATTCCCCCGGACATCGGAAAAGGTATAGGTCTCGGGGCAACCCACCGACACGCCGTCGACAATCACATCCGCGATCAGGCAGCCGCCGTTCGGGATAATGGCGCACGTCTGGCTTCCGCCGAATGAGACACTGGTGCTGCCGGAAGGAGTAATGTTTCCATTCGCGCCGGCGGAAGAGGTAATGGTATATACATCCGCCGTAAAGGCTGCATGGATGGTGTGGTCCGCGACCACCCGGCTGAATATATATTGGGAAATCGGCCCCATGGACCTGCCGTCCACAAGGACATCGGCCACATGATGGCCCATAGCCGGAGTGATCGTGTATCCCTGGTCCGCTTCGTGGTTTACGTCGACGCTGCCGGACGGAGATATGCTACCGTTCGCGCCGGCGGAAGCGGTAATCGTATGGGTATCGAAAGCAAATTCGGCTCGAATGGTGTGGTTCGAGCCAACCTGCCGGAAGGTGTGGGCGGAAACCGCTCCGATGGAAACGCCATCCACCAGAACATCAACAATGTAGCTTCCTGCGTTCGGGGAGACGGCAAAGGCCTGGTCGGCGCCCTCGCATACCGTTACCGTGCCGGACGGCGAAATGGACCCGTTGCCGGTGGTAGAGGCCGAAATGGTATATTCGGTCGGCGTATACGAGGGGGACAAAAAGGAAACCTCGTTGGAATCGGAGCTTTCATTGTCTCCGTTATAAGCCCGCACGACAAAGTAATAGGTGATGTCATGATCGAGGTTATAAACCGTGCCGGTTGTAGAGGGGCCTGTCCAAACGGGTTGGGTGTAGTCAAAGGACTGGCCTTCGGTCCGCTGATAGACGCGGTAGCCTTCCGGCACGGGATCGTTGGGATTCCAGCCCAACGCCACCTCGGTAGTCTGGGGCACGATATACGTGTCGGCGGAAAAGCCGGTATTCGCGCTCAAAAGGGTGACGCACAGGGTTAGAATCAACAAAACAAGAAAGTTGAATGTTTTATAAAACCGATGTGACATGGTGCAATCCTCCGTTATTTTTTTTAGACAGCCGGTGATTTTTTTCAGACAACCGGTCATCCCTCGGAGGATGCAACCGTTTGCCTTCGGCAGCCCTGCCGCCATATCCTCCGTACGGCGGAAGATTCAGGCCAGCGGCTTTGCGCCCCATTCTTTCGAATGGTTTGCCTTTATCGAGCATTTTTGAAAAATTTTACGATATAGGATATGAGCAAATGCAATGCCAATTATGCAGTCTCCCATCGGCGGAGTCATTAACCAACCGTAATTTCTCGTTTTTCCGACGAAAGAAATCTTTCCCCGGCACCCTGCCGGGATAAAGGGGGATACCGGATGCGTGCAAAAAAGGTAACTCGCGGATTACCGGATTAAAAATTTTTGCACACGATCTCCAAAATCAGGCGGCCCGGATTCCTGCCGCCTGCCTTGCGGGTACCGGAATCAAAAAATTCCGAAACATTCTCCGGCAAATTAAAAAAACACCATTCATTTAAAAATGAGGTTTACAAAAAATATAATTTTTAGTATTCAGTAAACCATTTATAAGGGAAAGGAACCATCAACCATGAAAAAACTCATCGGAAACCGCCTGAAGATGGCGCGGCATCGAGCCGGGCTCAATCTGCGTGATCTCGGTAAAAAAATCGGTATAAGCGCACAGGCGATCTCGAAATACGAACGCGGCCTCAATGTGCCCGGCTCCGATATATTACTGCGCCTGTCGGAAGCATTAGGCGTAAAGGCGGAATATTTTTTCCGAACCACGCCGATCCAGTCCTTTCATCCCGTTTACCGGAAAAAATCATGTTTGAGACTCAAGGATGAACGCGCAATCATCGCGCAAATCCGTGACTGGCTCGAACGATACCTGAAAATCGAAGCCCTCTATGATCTGGATGAATCCTACCGGTTGCCGGAAAAGCTCCGGATCGCACGCGAAGAAGACCTGGAGGAAGCGGCTCTCCATCTCCGCAAAAACTGGTCACTGGGACTGGCGCCGGTGGAAAACCTGATCGAAACGCTGGAAATGAACGGCATAAAAGTCGGCCGGATCGACGGCCATCGGGATTTCGAAAGCTGCACCTTTTCAATGGACAATACCCGACCCGTCATCGTCGTCAAAAAGGATGTGCCGGGCGACCGCCAGCGGTTCAGCCTTGCTCATGAACTGGGGCACCTTGTTCTGGAACTACCCGGATCAATGGACACGGAAAAGGCCGCCAACCGGTTCGCCGGCGCATTTCTGGTTCCCCGTGAGGCCGTATTGGCCGAACTGGGAGAAAAAAGAAAAAGCCTCAATCCCTTCGAACTTTACCTGCTGAAACACAAATACGGCCTCAGCATGCTGGGGTGGTTGCATCGCGCGGAAGACCTTGCCGTCATTTCCGGAGCAACCGCAAAACGCATGGTCGAACGGTTCCGCCGGAAGGGCTGGGATCTAAAGGAGCCTGGGAATCAGATCGAACCGGAAAAAACGGAAAGGATGACGCGCCTGGTTTTTCGCGCCCTGGAAGAAAAAATCATTACGGAATCAAAGGCATCCGAACTGTTGAGACAGCCGCTTGATGCGTTCTATCGAAACGAAAGCAAACAACATGGCGAATTCCCCATCGATATTCGTAACTGACAGTACAATCTGGATAGACGCCTATCGCGGCGGTGTGATAACACAGGTCTTCGATCTGCCGTTCCGGTTTATAACGCCCGATTTCATTTATGAAGAGCTGAAACATCCGGCATGCCCCGACCTCCTTTCGCTGGGACTGGTAAAGCGGGAACTCAGCCCGGAGCTTGTATCGGAAGTGTTCGAAACGGTTCAAAAATATCCCAGGATCGCCATGATCGATATTTCGGGCCTGGTCCTTGCGCGGCACCTGGAGATACCCCTTTTGAGCGGAAACGACGATTTAAGAAAAGCCGCTGGAACGGAAGCAATCCAACCGCACGGGACATTGTTTCTTCTGGATAAAATGGTGGAACACCGGGTCATTCCGCCCCCGGACGCGGCGCAAGCCCTGAACCGCATGCTGGCATCCCCCGGCAGAATGCCGGAAAAGGAGTGCAAGAAGAGATTGAATGCGTGGGGCATACCGAACGGCAGCCCTTTAAGAAATGACGAAAACGGTTTCTGACAAATATAGAAAAGGGGAATCCGGTGGATATAAATGACTGATCTTTACGCACATACACCGAATGATAAAGGAGAATGGCATAAGCTGGATAAACATCTAAATGATATTGACGAAATGACTCAAGATTTTGCAAACAAATTCAGTGCAGGCAATTTGGCTTACTGGATAAAAACATGGCATGATCTGGAAAAAAGCAATGCCTCATCATAGAAGAGAAATGTGAGCAATGTTTGAAAATTGAGGAAACCAATTTATGACTATATATATAGCCCATAAAAATCAGGAACTTCATGAGCACCTAGAAGGTGTTGCTGAACTTGCTAAAATCCACGCAGGAAAAATCGGTATTGAAAATTACGGCGAACTACTTGGCCTTCTTCATGATTTCGGAAAATACAGTTCCGAATTTCAAAAGTACATCTCGGATGCAATAAAGAAGGGTGACCCGCAGTTCAATCCGGATGAAGACGAAGACTTCGAAGACCCAGCGGGAAAGAAAGGCAAGATTGACCACTCTACCGCCGGCGCTCAGTTTCTTTCTTGCAAAAACGGTATGTCCAATGCCCATAAAATACTTGCGCAGTTTCTCTCTCTTTGTTTGGTATCGCATCATTCGGGACTGATCAATTGTTTGACGACCGACAACAAAGGCACTTGGGATTCTTACTCGATGCGGCTGTCCAAGGATCATGAACTGACTCACGTCCAAGACTGTGTCCGAAATATTGATAAGCACGTACTTGAAAGAATCAACACCATTCTTGCGGATGAGTCCTTTACAAAGCCGTTCGAAGAGAAGTGCCGGAATATTGTGCGGACTTCCCCGGGGAAAAAACCTTTTTCAACAGTTTCACAATTTCAATTGGGTTTGCTCGTAAGATTTCTCTTCAGCGTGCTCATTGATGCCGATCGGCAGGATACGGCGGATTCGGAGAAGCCAAAAACGGCAAAACATCGCCAGCAAGGGAACTACCGGTCGTGGAATGAAATGATTGAAAGGCTTGAAAACAAGTATAAAACTTTTGATACAAAAAATCCTGTAGATGAAATCCGCAATGAAGTATCCATGCATTGTCTTCTCGCCGCACAGCGACCCAAGGGGCTATTTACCCTGACCGTTCCGACCGGTGGAGGAAAAACCCTCGCCAGTCTTCGCTTTGCCTTGGGTCATGCGGAAAAGCACCTCATGGACAGGATAATTTATGTCATACCCTTTACATCGATCATTGATCAAAATGCGCAGGTAGTGCGGGAAATCCTTGAACCAAAAGAGTGCCCCGAAGATACCGGCAAAATTGTTCTTGAACACCATTCAAATATCGGGGCCGATGTTCAAAGCTGGAAGGAGAAACTCCTGACTGAAAATTGGGATGCGCCAATTGTTTTGACCACTATGGTTCAATTCCTTGAGGCCGTTTTCGGAGCCGGTACCCGTGGCGCTAGGCGAATGCACCAGTTAGCGAATGCTGTCATTATTTTTGACGAGATTCAAACACTTCCGGTGAAATGCGTCCATCTTTTCAACAATGCAATCAATTTTCTAGTTGATCATAGTGAAAGCAGCGTTGTTCTCTGTACCGCTACACAGCCGCTTTTGGGATTGGTCGATGAAAGAAAAGGTGCCCTTAAGCTGTCTGAAAAAAATGAACTGATGCCGGATGTTGGCAAGCTCTTTGTCGATCTGAAAAGGGTGCATGTTCATGACTGCCGCAAATCACCCGGCTGGACTTATCCGGAGATAGCGGCGCTTGCGGTTGAGCAGGTTGCGAAGAGTGGAAGCTGTCTTGTTGTGGTTAACATAAAAAAAACCGCTCGTATCATTTTCGAGGAAGCGGAAAAAGAAGGACTTGAGGTTTTTCATTTGAGCACGGGAATGTGTCCCGCACATCGGAAAAAGGTACTCAAAATGATTCGCCAGAAACTTGATGA
The DNA here is from genome assembly GCA_018432925.1 of Desulfobacterales bacterium. GTDB lineage: Bacteria > Desulfobacterota > Desulfobacteria > Desulfobacterales > JAHDSC01 > JAHDSC01. The sequence continues at coordinate 8,568 of JAHDSC010000143.1, forward strand.
TTACGAGCCGATTCTCTGTGCCAGTACGCAGCTTATTGAAGCGGGAGTTGATATAGACTTCCGTTCGGTTATCCGCATGCTTGCCGGACTCGATTCCATTGCACAGGCTGCGGGTCGGTGCAATCGCCACGGTGGCCCTGAAATCGGTAACGTTTTTATTGTAAATCCCGCAGATGAAAAACTTGATCCCTTAAAAGATATTGCAGTTGGAAAAGAAAAGGCAAATCGCGTTCTTGATGATTACAAATCTGATGAATCAAAGTTTGACAATGACATCATCAGCCCAAAGATGCTTAAGTGGTACTATCAAAATTATTTTTATGATCGAAAAGATGTCATGGATTATCCTGTCGATGCAAATCGCAACGATACACTTTTGAATATGCTCTCATGTAACAGCCTTGCCGTTACTGATTTCAGGCGAACAAACGGGACAATGCCGGTCATTAACCTTTGCCAGTCATTTATGACAGCGGCAAAACTATTCAAGTCGATTGATGCACCGACTCAAAGTGTTATTGTACGTTATGGCGACGAAGGAAGAGAATTGGTCAATCAGCTTTGTTCCGCATTCGAAGTGGACAAACAATATCACCTAATCAAAAAGGCTCAACAATACTCGGTCAACCTGTTTCCGTATGAATTTGAAAAGTTAGCTGAGCAGTATGCTCTTCATCGAGTACAGGAAGGGACAGAGATATTTTACCTTGATGACAGGTATTACAGCGAGCAATTTGGAATTTCCATGGAACCAGTAGGAAAGGAGGAATTTATTAATGCATAAAACTGCAAAAAACAGCATTGAATTCAAGCTCTGGGGCAGATATGCGCTCTTCACCGATCCGCTTACTAAAATCGGCGGAGAAAAATGCTCGTATCATCTTCCAACCTACGAGGCGCTGAAAGGTGTCTGCAAGTCAATCTACTGGAAACCAACGATTATCTGGGTGGTTGATGCAGTACGGGTGATGAAACGAATTCGCACACAGACTAAAGGAACAAAGCCACTTGTGTTCAGCGGTGGAAACACACTGGCGATCTATACATTTCTTTCCGATGTTGAATATCAGGTACGGGCTCATTTTGAATGGAATGAGCACAACAACGAATTGGAAAAAGACCGCATCGATGGCAAGCATTATGCCATTGCGAATCGGATGCTTGACCGGGGCGGAAGACAGGATATTTTTCTTGGCACGCGCGACTGCCAAGGATATGTCGAACCATCGGCCTTCGGTGAAGGGGAAGGCGCTTATGATAAAGACAATGAAATCGGCTACGGGCTTATGTTTCATGGGTTTGATTATCCAGATGAAACTGGTTCCGACGAATTGTACGCCCGGTTCTGGTATCCAAAGCTGGAGAAAGGGGTACTTACTTTTGAACGTCCAGAAGATTGTCCACCAGAACGTCGTAAATTCGTGCGCACAATGTTTCCCAAAACCTTTGGAACCGAAAATGTCAAATCTGTGGCGCTGGAAGCCGAGGAACTGGAGGTGATAGGATGAGTTGGATACAGAAATTGTATGAGACGAGTACGGAAATTGACAAAATGAACTTGAGTTATTCTGAAAAACCTTGGCCAGTATCTCATATGGCCAAAAAAGCACATATTGAAGTCACAATAGATAACAATGGTAATTTTAGAAGAGTTTGTCCATTGGGATGGGATGAGGCCATGACCGTTATTCCGGTAACCGAATCCTCAGCAAATCGCACAGGCACTAAAAATGCTCCTCACCCTCTTTGCGAAGAATTAAGTTATTGTGCTGATGATTTGCCGAGCAAAAAAGAAAATAGATTCAATTTAATGATTCGACTACTGGAAAGCTGGACGAACTCAGAATATAGGCATCCAAAGGCAGAAGCCATCAGAGTCTACATACAGAAGGGTGAAGTGTATAAGGATTTGTTTGAGAACAATATATTTCCATTCAAAACTGTAAATCCCAAGGGGAAGAAGACGTCTGTAGAGGACAGGAAGGTGTTTGTCAGATGGCGGGTAGAAGAACCAGGAAATCCTTGCTCCGGGACATGGGAAGATGAAAGTCTAATTGAATCTTGGATCAACTTCGATGCAAGTACGAACATGCCTGACCAAGAATGTCGACCATTATGTATGCTTTCAGGACAAAATGTTCGAATTGCAAAAGCTCACCTTCGTTTCTTAAGAACATCGGATGATGGGGCAAAGCTTATTTCATCTAATGATTTTGATGGATTCACCTTTCGCGGGCGTTTTACCGATGGGAAAAATGATTCAGGGAAACAAGCCTGTACAGTCGGCTACGTTGAAAGTCAAAAAGCACACAATACATTAAGATGGCTCGTTCGCAGACAAGGGTATCATAAAGTTGAAGATGAATTTGTAAGATGTTTTATTGCCTGGGCTGTCAGTTGTAAACCAATTCCCGACCCATGCGCCAACTCCTGGGATTTTATTGGCGAAGATTTCCAAACAAACGATATTTCAACTTCGACAATTGGAGATGTTGGGCAAGCTTTTGCGCTTCGGTTTCAAAGGAAACTGGCCGGATACAAAGCCAAAATTAACGACACGGAAGATATTGTTGTAATTGGGCTAGATTCAGCAACCCCGGGACGTATGGCTATTACCTTTTATCGAGAATTGACCGGTTCCGAATTTCTAGAACGCATAGAGAAATGGCATTCTGATTTTGCTTGGTTACAAAATTACGGAAAGAGGAAGGATAAAGACACAAATAAGGAAATTCGTATCATTTTTGAAGGAGCTCCAGCAC
>JAHDSC010000139.1 GCA_018432925.1 Desulfobacterales bacterium
ATCCTCGATTCCAAGGAACCGGATGGAAGCCTGCAGGAATTTCTGTCCGGCGAGGTTCGCTATGCCGCTCTGGAAAAACTCTTCCCCGAAGAGTCCAAACGGCTGCGCGCGCGCATCGAAGATGAATACATGGAACGCTACCAGAATCTGAAAAAGAGAGCCGAAACGGGTATGTAGGTTTTGAAGCGTTTCACTTAGACTGAAAACCATGAGACGAAAAGGCCGTCCGCTTTTAGTGGACGGCCTTTTTAATTAAAAACCCGACCGTTCGAGAATCCGGTTTTCCTTTTATGAAACTCCCGCGGAATACCCCGCCATTTATGGCGGGGATAAATGCGGTGCAGGAGTAAGGGGGATGCAATCCCCCTCCTTGCCCTTTTCAAGAAGCCCCGCCTTTTCAGGCGGGGAGTTTCACTGTAACGCCTCAATCGGCTTTTTATTCCAACCAGCCGTGAAAACTGCCAGATTTTGTTTACGATCAATAAGGACCATCCTTTTCACCACGGAAATACATGGCGTATTTCAAGGAGTAAAGTTTACGCCGCACGTAGAAATCGGGCGAAAGGGCCTTCAATCATTGGCCTCTCCATAGAAACCGCAAGTGACGATTCTTTCATTCCTATTCGACTTCACAAATTTTAACGAAACGAATTGAAAGGAGGATGTTATGGGCGTTAGAATCGAGAAGGATTCGATGGGAACCATTGAGGTGCCGGACGACAAGTACTGGGGGGCGCAAAGTCAGCGCTCGCTTCGGAATTTCAGAATCGGCACGGAAACCATGCCGAGAGAAATCATCCGGACACTGGGGATACTGAAAAAGGCGGCCGCGCTGGCGAACATGGAATCCGGCACCCTCGACAAAAACATCTGCGAACTGATCGTTCGGGCGGCCGATGAAGTAATCGAAGGTAAACTGGATGAACATTTTCCTCTCAAGGTCTGGCAAACGGGAAGCGGTACCCAGACCAACATGAATACCAATGAGGTGATTTCCAACCGTGCGTGTGAGATGGCCGGAAACGCCAGAGGGAGTAAAAATCCGGTGCATCCCAACGATCATGTCAACATGTCCCAGTCATCCAATGATACGTTTCCGACCGCAATGCATATCGCCGCCGCCGAATCCATTTACAACAACCTGATTCCGGCGCTGGAACACCTGAAAAAAACGCTGGATGTAAAAGTAAAAGAGTTCAAGGGGATCGTGAAGATCGGACGGACCCATCTTCAGGATGCAACCCCATTAACCCTGGGCCAGGAGTTTTCCGGGTACGCCAAGCAAATGGAGCTGGGTATAGAGAGGGCGAATGGATGCCTGAAAAATCTTTACCGGATCGCCCTGGGTGGAACAGCGGTTGGAACGGGGTTAAATGCTCCTGTCGGTTATGATGTTTCGGCCGCTGAAAAAATCGCCGAAATCACGGGCCTACCCTTTAAAACGGCGGATAACAAGTTTGAAGGGTTGGCCGCGCATGACGCCATTGTTGAGGCCAGCGGGGCTACGAGAACCATCGCGGGAAGCCTGATGAAGATCGCCAATGACATCCGGTGGCTGGCATGCGGTCCGAGATGCGGTTTGGCCGAAATCACGATACCTGCCAATGAACCGGGAAGCTCCATTATGCCCGGAAAGGTGAACCCGACGCAGTGCGAAGCCATGACGATGGTGGTAGCCAGAGTTTTTGGAAACGATGTTACCGTCGGTTTCGCCGGATCCCAGGGAAATTTTGAGCTGAACGTTTATAAACCGGTGATGATCTACAGTCTGCTTCAGTCCGTTCGGCTTCTTTCGGATGCCTGCAGAAGCTTTACCGACAATTGTGCTGTCGGAATTCAAGCGAACAGGGAAAGAATTGATGAACTCATGCGGAATTCGCTGATGCTGGTTACCGCCTTAAGCCCTTACATCGGATATGACAGGGCGGCGCATGTGGCTCATGAAGCTTATAAGAACAACCGTACGTTGAAGGAAACCGCGGTTGCACTGGGGTATATCACGGAAGAAGAGTTCGATGCGTATGTAAAGCCGGAAGAAATGGTAAAACCGGGGGTCAAAAAGTAACTTGTATAATTTTTTCAGCACGGTTCGTCGGTACGGCTTGATCCCTATACCGGTATTTTTTTAATGCAAAGCGGTTCAAGCCACACCGTTCGTAACTTCCATGAAAACCGCTTTCTTCGATTTTAAAGATCGAATTTTGCTTTTATCTTGTATGTTTTTGTTGCCGGAAGACTGATAATATCGCTGATCCCCGTTTCCCGGGAGATGTTTTGCAGATTATTATCGATCTCTTCCATGCTGGGTGCGATAAATGTAAACCAGATGTTGAACTCGTGATCGCGCTGGTAATTGTGCGTTACGCCGGGATACCGGTTGATTGCGTCGGCAAATGAATCGATTTTGTCTTCCGGAACCCTTGCGGCGCACAGGGTGCTGACAAACCCCAGTTTGTTTGGAATGAAATTCGCCCCGATTCGACGGATGATCCCGTTTTCCTTCAGCCGCCTGATTCTTTCAATAACCTCGGCTTCGGTCAGTCCCAGATCATTTGCAATGGAAAGATAAGGTTGCGGGGTGATCGGAAAATGCGACTGGATCCGGTTCAGGATTGCCCGGTCGGTTGTATCGGTCAGGCTCATGGGGATTCCTTTAAAACGCGACTGTGAATCTTATTTCCGTTGGCTTGCAGCACGGTGCTGCAATTTTAAAAGAAACGGATATGGACCTTTCTGGTTCGAGGACCGTCAAATTCGCAGAAAAATATCCCTTGCCATGTGCCCAGCGCGAGCTTTCCATTTTCGACGGCAACCCATTCCGAGGCTCCGATAAGGGACGATTTGATGTGCGCGGGTGAATTTCCCTCTAAATGTCGATATCCCGCCTCCCATGGGACAACTTGGTTCAGAATCGTTAAAATGTCGGATTTGACGCTGGAATCCGCGCTTTCATTGATGGTTACGGCTGCGGTCGTGTGGGGAACGAAGATAAAACAAAAGCCGTCGCTGATACCGGCTGCCCCGACTTTTTCCTGGACCTCGGATGTAATATCGATAAGTTCCGTTTGCCGGGTTGTTTTAATGGTAAGAATCATTGGATCTCCATATGTGCGAAACGAAAAAAACCAGCAGGAAAAGGGGGTTGTCACGGAATAAAGGCTTCCGGCTTATACGCAGCCTGTGGGCTTCGGCAATCCCGCCATTTTGCAGGCGCCCTTCCCGGGCCCGGATGGAAACAGCTCATAAATTTGTTTCAGCTTAAATCCGGTCACCTTGGAAAGGATACGAACCATCGGAGCGATTCCGTTTTTTTTGTAGTAATCCTGAAGCACATGAATGATTTTCCAGTGATCTTCCGTCAGTTCATCGATTTCTTCCTTCTGTTTCACATACTCGACCCACTCCGGGCACCAGGATTCAAAGCTGTCGATAAAACCATCTTCATCCACATTGAATGTTTTTCCCATAAATTCCACGGTTGGCATTGAAATCCTCCCCTTCCGAAAGATGGTGTCTGCGTATTGCTTCCGCCAAATCCGGAAGCTGCGCAAACTTATAAACAGTACGTATGATCTAGAAGGACGCTTATCGGAAAGCAACCCCCCACCAGATATTGAAGATTCTGAAATTGAAACACCGTTTCGTGAAAAATCAGAAGCCGATGACGCTATCCGCCTCCTCGATCAATGCTGCCAGTTTCGTAGCGTCTGAAAGCTCTCCGGCTGAAAATTCGACCGTCGGTTTTTGCCGTTCATCGCAGAACCCTCTCCCCATCGCACAGGATACTCCGATATAAATGGGTATGGGATGAGTCATCGTCAGGTAAAGCAGAAGATCTTCCAGCGGCGGAAGACCGGGGGCTTGAATATTTTCAGCGGTCCCTTCCTTCATCAGATAGATCGCATTGTTGTATAACCATATGGATACATCGATCCCTCGGTCTGCCAGGGCCTTGGCGGTCAGAAAAGGCACGGTCGCTCGGTTTGGATCTTCCGGGCCGTTGTTTGCAATGATCAGTACCTTTTTTACTTTTTTGGGCATGTGGTTTTTCTTTCAGAGTTTTCCATCTGAATCATCATCATTTGCCGGCATCGGAATGCGGGTTAAGATATGAACATACGATGAAACCGTGGAAGCGGTGAATCTTTTTTCGGATCCGATTTTTACCGGAGCCGGGTGGTCAATCGTCAAAATACCGAATTCGTTTCTTCGGTTAAACGCCTTGTTTTGATTATAAATCCGATCGAAAATTTTAAAACCGGCTCCGAATTTTTTTATGAATTTTGTATCTTTTTCTCGTAATCCGCCAGTGCCAGATAAAAGGCGCCCAGCGCAAGTTCTGCGCAATGATGGTTTTCCGGAGGCAGGGTCTGCAGATATTCAATCAGCGTATCCGGATAGATTTCCCAGGCGTCTTCCAGGCTTTTCCCTTCCGACATTTCCGCCAGTGTATTGCAGCAGGCATTGGTGTTAAGGCAGCCATCGGTTTCATAATAAACCGATTCGATCCGGCCGCCTCGAACCGTGAGAAAAATTTCAATGGTATCACCACAGCTGCCTTTGTTTTTGCCGTATCCGTCCGGATTTTGAATCACTTTTCGCCGATCGCTGCGAAAGGCCATCTCCAGGAATTGCATCGTATGTTCCTGCAAGCAGTCTGATTCCCTTTCCTCCATTTCTCCTCCAAACCTTATAAAAGGATACTTTTTTGAATCAATTTATAGTATCTTATCGCATTCAATGGAATGACTATTTAAATTCCCGCGATTCCCCTTGTTCGCAGATGAATCGATTGAACCGGGGAATTGTTTTTCCCTGGTTCAATCGGTATCCCGGAAAAATCAGGGGTGCGAAACTTGAGTAAGTATATTAAAAACAAGAACCTTCGATGTCAATGAAGAAGTGATGGACCCTGATTAATTCCGGGGTTTTTCATGGCAGCTTTACGAGGAACGGTTCGGGTTAACCATCGGTAAACCGATTCGAGTAAAATCCACTCACCAAACCCTTGCGCGGGCTTGATTCGGGATTGCTCGTTTTTGGACGGAAAATGTGTGGCGGCCGTTTGAATGTGGTGAATTCACATGATTTTAACCAGGGGCCGGGATCATCCTTACCGGAAGGTCCGAGGAGTGAAGTAAAACGATTGATGGATCCTGAAATTTCAGCGCCGAAAATTGTTATCATATGCGGTCCGACCGGTGTGGGGAAAACAGCCGTAGCGCTCGATTTAGCGGAAGCATTCCGGGCGGAAATCATCAGTGCCGATTCCATGCAGATTTACAAACATATGAACATCGGAACCGCGAAACCGAAGCTTCATGAACAGAGCCGCGTTCCGCATCATATGATCGACATTAAGAATCCGGACGAATCCTTTGATGCCAGGCAATTTGCGGAAACGTCCCATGGGATTATCATGAAACTCCATGAACGGAATGTTGCGACGTTTGTTGTCGGAGGCACCGGCCTGTACATCAAGGCACTGGTTTATGGACTGTTTCAGACCGGAATCGTAGATTCCGAGATACGAATCCGCCTGAGGCGGGAAGCAGGACTCCACGGCACTGAATTCCTTTATCAGCGGTTGATTCAATTCGACCCGGAGGCGGCGAAAAGAATACACTCCAATGATACCTATCGCCTGATTCGGGCTCTTGAAGTCTATGAAGAAACCGGAAAGAAGATTTCCGAATACCACCATGAGCATTCGTTTCGCCATCCGGCGTTCCGGGTTTTAAAAATCGGATTGGACATGGAGAGAAAAACCCTCTATGACCGAATTAATTCCAGGGTCGAGTCAATGATGGAGGAAGGATTGGTTGATGAAGTCAGAGACCTTCTCCACAAAGGCTACACGGCAAACCTCAAATCGATGCAGGCAATCGGTTACCGTCATGTGATCGATTTTATTCAGGGGCGTTTGCTATATAATGAGACGCTGAGGACCTTGAAACGGGATACAAGGAGATACGCAAAGCGCCAGTTGACATGGTTTCGCGCGGATCCGGATGTTTTATGGTTTCAACCGGATGAATTGAATGAAATGCACCGGCGGATAAACCGTTTTTTGAAAGAATGAAATGGGGTTATCGGGATCATTCCGGCGGGTGATGGATTGAATTTCCAGGACAGATGAAAGTCCGGATTCTCAACCGGTTTCCAATCCGCTTGTCGGCCTTTCGGCAAGAGCCATGGGGAATTCGTTTGCTGCCGGTTCAACCGGTTTGCCTCCGGCTTGAGTTTTGCTTGATAACCCACAGATTCTACCGTCACCGGCAAATCCGTATTCCTATGTTCCAAACCGAATCCTGGTCTCACGGGATCGATGGAATGCCGGACGCGGGCATGAAAGGATACGCGACAGTCGCGAACTTTCCCTGCCATGAATCCCTTTGCTCCAATCTATCTCTTATCAGGGCAAGAGTCTCCACCTTTTTCAGCGACCAGTCCGGCGCAACCAGTTCCTGCGGATGCGGATCTCCGGTGAGCCGATGGATGACCATATCCTCCGGGAGACGTTCCAGAAGGTCGCAAACCAGATTAACATATTCCATCTGTTCAAGGCATTTGTAATTTCCTTCCCTGTAGAGCCATTCAAGCCGGGTTCCCTTCACGACGTAAAGCAGGTGGATTTTGATTCCGTCGATACCTAAAACCGCCAAAACCTTTGCGGTTTCCAGCATATGGTTTCGATTTTCACCGGGAAGGCCGAGAATCACATGTGCGCAGATATTGATTCCCCTGTTTTTTGTAGCCTCGACGGCCGATCGGAAACATGAAAAGTCATGTCCGCGGTTGATCATCGTAAGCGTTGAATTATGAATGGACTGAAGACCGTATTCAATCCAGATCAGATAGTGTTTGGCATAGTCCTGGAGAAGTTTTAAAATGGGTTCATTTACGCAGTCGGGCCGCGTTCCAATGGAAAGGCCGACGATTCCCTCGACAGCCAGAGCCTCTTCGTAAAGCTTTTTGAGTTTTTCAAAGGGTGCGTAGGTATTGGAAAAGGATTGGAAATAGGCGATGAACTTTTTTGCCTTGTATCGTTTGGCAAGAGCAGTTTTTCCTTTTTCCAGTTGCTCGGTCACGCTGAATCCGTTTGCGTACGCTCCGGTTCCGGAGCCTCGGTCATTGCAGTAAATGCATCCCTGCGTTGAAATCGTGCCGTCCCGGTTCGGGCAGGTCAACCCCGCGTCGATGCTGATTTTCTGTACCCGGCATCCGAAAATCCCCTTGAGATATCCGCTTAAATCGTTATACTTTTTATCCATGAATCATTCTTCCGGTTATTGACCTTATTCCGACGGAAGGATATACTGCGTATTCTTACCGGCGAATCAATTTTTACTCATGTTCATATATACCATAGCGCAAGGCCGCGAACAATGGCCCTTGTGCTCGGGATCGCGGAACGAAGAAGAATTTCGAATGAGTTTTTATCAGAAAAAATATGATGTGATTGTTGTCGGTGCAGGCCATGCCGGATGCGAGGCTGCACTTGCCTCTGCCAGAATGGGGTGCCGTGTTCTTCTCATGACGATCGATCTGGACAAGGTGGCTTCCATGCCTTGCAGCCCGTCCATCGGAGGAACGGCAAAAAGCCAACTTGTTAAGGAAATCGATGCGCTGGGCGGAGAGATGGCAAAAATTACGGACAAAACCGCCATCCAGTTTAAAACGCTGAACACCAAAAAGGGCCCCGCGGTACAGGCATCCAGAACTCAGAACGACAAGATCCGCTACCATATCGCCATGAAAGCTGTTCTTGAAAAGCAGCCGAATCTGGACCTTAAACAGGCAATGGTTGAGCGGCTGGTTCTGGAGAATGATCGGATATCGGGACTGGTTGATCATACCGGTTTCGGATATACCGCCGAAGCGGTGGTGCTTGCTACCGGCACTTTTCTGAGCGGTTTGATTCATATCGGTTTTACGTCCGTTAAGGCCGGAAGAGCGGGTGAATTCGCTTCCTATGGCCTGCCGGTTCATTTAAAAGAACTGGGGTTTCGCCTTGGAAGGATGAAAACCGGCACCCCCCCTCGGCTCAAGAAATCCACGATTGATTTTTCCGCGTTTACGAAGCAGGAATCCGATCGGTATCCCACGCCGTTTTCATATTTTACCGAAACGATTCCGGACTTTCAGGTTGCCAGCTATATCGGTCATACCAATCAGGGAACGCACAAGATTGTGCGGGACAATATTAAGTTTTCGGCTCTGTACGGCGGTATTATAAAAGGAGTTTCCGCACGATACTGTCCATCGTTTGAGGACAAAATCGTAAAATTTTCTCACAAGGACAGGCATCAGATCGTTCTTGAACCCGAAGGCCTTGATACGGATGAAATTTATGCAAGCGGCCTTGGAAACAGCCTTCCCATGGAGATACAGATTCAGCTTGTCCGGTCTGTGAATGGCCTCGAGGGGGCTGAAATTATGCGACCTGCTTATGCCATAGAATACGATTACATAGATCCGGTTCAGCTGAAACCGACTCTTGAAACAAAGCGGATTTCCGGGTTGTATCTGGCGGGGCAGATCAACGGCACCTCGGGTTATGAAGAAGCGGCGGCCCAGGGGATGTGGGCCGGGATCAATGCGACGTGCAAGATCCAGAATAGGCCGGCGTTTATACTGGATCGCTCCCAGGCTTACATGGGCGTTTTAGTGGATGATCTGGTCACAAGAGGTACGCGCGAACCCTATCGGATGTTTACATCCAGGGCTGAATACAGGCTTATGATGAGGGAGGATAACGCCGATTTAAGGTTGATGGAAAAAGGGCATGAACTGGGCCTTATTGACGATAATGCAGTAAAAGAGGTGCGCGAACGGAAAACGCAGATTGAAAAGGAAATCTCGAGAATTCGAAACACGGTGATAAAACCGGTCCAGGAGACGAATGATTATTTGGAAAGCATAGAAACAAAACCGATAACGACCGGAATTTCTCTTGATCAACTCCTGAAACGATCGGAGTTGGATTACCAGGCAGTCGAAATTTTGGCGAAAAGTCCGGATCCGGTCAGCGGCAGGGTTGCTCGGCAGGTAGAGATAGAGATCAAGTACGAGGGTTACATCCGGAAGCAGCTGAAAGAAATTGAGAAATTCAAAAATCTCGAAGGCATGAAGATACCCGAGGGTTTCGATTATTCCAATGTACACGGCCTTTCCAATGAACTGAAGGAAAAACTTATGGATATAAAACCCGGTTCCCTTGGGCGGGCGTCCCGTATCGATGGGATGACACCCTCCGCCATTTCCGTGCTCATGATTGCCATTAAAGCTTCAGGGAAAAAATCTTCAAAACAGGAATAAGGGGCAAGGACCAGCCGCGTTATCGCCTTGACACTTCATGGTATTCAACTTATTTTAAAAATTACAGTTCGGAATGTGTGTTCACCATTTTTAAAGCGGGAAATCGGCGACGTGCGTCTTGTTTTCGCAAAAGAGGGGTTTTCTACAATCAATCTATCGCAAGGATTTTCGGTGATATGCGTATCGTTGACCGCTGCGGCTGAAAACTCCCGAAAAGCTAAGATGCGGGTTTTTCTGAAAGCGCATCAAGAATGGATGAGGGATAACAAAGGATTTTGATAATGTCCGAAACGGATTACTATAAAGAACTCGGTGTAGAAAGAAACGCCTCTAATGAACAGATCAAGAAGGCTTATCGTAAACTCGCCATGAAATACCATCCGGATCGCACGAAAGGAGACAAAGCCGCGGAAGACAAATTTAAAAAAATAAGTGAAGCATACGCTGTGCTGAGCGACAAGGAAAAACGAAAACAATATGACACATTCGGCTCAACCGGATTCCACCAGCGTTATACAAGAGAAGACATCTTTAAGGGGTTCGATTTTTCGGATATTTTCAAAGAATTCGGATTCGGCGGCGCGGATGCTTCAGATCTTTTTACAGGCAAGAAGCGCGGGATGCGATTTTCTTTCGGCTCCGGCGGGGCTCCATTTGGCTCTCGTACCAGGCATCAGCCCGAGGTTAAAGGGGCCGACTTGGTCTACGAACTTCCTTTGACCATTCAGGATGTGGCGACCGGAGCGGTCCGCGCGATAAATATTCAACGAGAAGGCCGCACCGAAATGTTGACGGTAAAAATCCCGAAAGGAATGACAACCGGCAAAAAACTGCGGCTTGCCGGTAAAGGTGACCCGAGTCCATACGGAGGTCCTCCGGGAGATCTTTTCATACGTGTCAAGGTTATGGATGATCCGGTTTTTCAGGTTGAAGGGCACGATCTTTACGTCAATCGTGAAATTAAGATCAGCGAAGCGCTTCTGGGTACAAGTATTTCGGTTCCGGGTCTCGATGGCAGTCAATTCGCCCTGAAGATACCGCCGGGTACGAAGCATGGAACCAAAATGCGGCTTTCGGATCGAGGACTGCCGCAGATGAGCGGGAAAAAAGGAGGAGATCTATATATCCGCATCCATATCCATATTCCTAAAATGCTTACAGAAGAACAAAAAAAAGCGGTTGAACAGCTGGCGAGCGCGGGTCTTTAGCCGTTCAAATTCATTGACAAGCGGGTCAAATCACTGTACTGCGTTTTATTCAGACCTGATAAAATTTTGTTTGTTCAGAACTTCGAGTTGCATAGCAAGCCGATTCCCCGTCTCGGCTTCAGCGGGACTGCGGCGAACCCCCGTCGTATCAAATCAGGAAACGGCAAATTTCTTTTAAAGATTCTTGCGAAAGTGTCGATATCAAATCTAATTGGAAAGGCAAGGAATTTCAAATTCTTTGCCGTTTTTCGTGATGAGCGGGCGTTGTAAAAAATTTTTTCGTTCAAAGGCCTCTATTAAAATATCACCGAATGAAGGCATATTTTCTTGAAAGGCAGCCATGACTGAATTACTTCCTTTCATGACAAAAGAGGATATTGACAAGAAGGTAAGCGCGCTTGCCCGAAGAATTTCCGCCGACTATGAAAATCGCGATCTGGTTATTATCGGGGTCTTGAAAGGTTCGTTTATTTTTTTATCCGACCTCGTCCGAAGGCTCACGATCCCTGTTCAGATTGATTTTGTCGGAGCTTCCAGCTACGGTTCCGGAGTATCCTCGTCGGGCAGCATTCGTTTGACCAAAGAAATCGGGGTGGACGTGAAGGGTAAAGACGTTCTCCTTGTCGATGATATCATTGATACCGGTTTGACATTGGCCTATCTCGTTGACCATATAAAATCTTTCGGTCCGAAATCGGTAAGGATCTGCATTTTTCTGGACAAAAAGGAACGCCGTAAAACAGCGTTAATGATTGATTATACGTGTCAGGTGGTTGAAAGCGGATTCCTTGTGGGGTATGGGCTCGATTATGCTGAAAATTACAGGAATCTGCCGGAGATTTACCAACTGAAATTATAACAAGTGCCGGTTCGTAAACGCTGATCTCATTTCTGAACCGATACTGAAAAATGAGGGTGTTTTATGATCATTACGTGCGAGAAGTGCGACACCAGTTTCAATTTAGATGAAAGCCTGTTGAAACAGACGGGATCAAAGGTTCGATGTTCTAAATGCAAACATACCTTTCTGGCCTATCCGCTGATGACGGCGGAAAAACCGGATCAGCCCCTTGAAACCACACCGGGCCTTGAATCCGGGAAAAAGACCGAAGCTTTTGGATTCGACCAAAAGCAGGGAAAACCGGTGGGAGAGGATCTTTTTCAGGAAAAACCCGAAGAGGGGATGGCGGCTCCTGAAAGCGATTCAAAATTCGATGATGGATTAGAGAAGCAGGAAACCGGGTTCGAAGATCTTGATTTGTCCGAACTTGATGAGTTGCTTGAAGCGGAAGAGAAACCGGAATCGAAAGAATCCTTTGACATCAAGGCCGAGGATCCGGATCTGGAAATGGACATGCAATCGGAGTCTGATATCGAACCGGTGGCGGTTGGTCCAAAATCCGAATTTGAAGAAGAAGATATCGCCCTTTCGGATATGGAAAAGCTGATTGAAGCGGATGATGAACCCGGGACCGGCGAGGCATCGGGAACAGACGAAGAGGATCTGGATCTGGATTTGGAAGATTTTGATCTGACGGATTTAGAGCCGATACCCGAGACGGAGGAGGAACCGAAAGCGGAAGAGGACCTTGGGACTGAGTTGGAAGAGCTTGATTTGTCCGAAATCGATAAGATGTTGGAAGCGGATGATGAATCACGGACCGTCGAGGCATCGGGAACAGACGAAGAGGATCTGGAGCTTGAGCCGGAAGACTTTGATCTGACGGATTTAGAGCGGATGCTGGAGACGGAGGAGGAACCGGAAGCGAAAAAAACCGGCGAGACGGAGCCGGAAGATCTTGATTTGTCCGATATCGATAAAATGCTCGAGACCGAGGAGGTGTCGGGGTCGGGAGAAAAACATGAAACGGAAATAGAGGAACTTGAATTAGAATTTAACCTGGAGGAGGGGGCCGGCGATAAAGAGGAAGATGCCGGAACCGCTTCACCCAATGATATCTCTGAACTTGATCTTTCCGAAACGGATGAAACGGAAAAGTCGGAAGCGGAAAAAAATTCCGAAGCCGAGGACATGGAACTCGAATTTCAATTAGAAGACAGCGAACCGGAATCAGACAGTAAAGGAGTGCTCGACGAACCTTTACCGGAAGATGAAACGGTCGCGGTTGCATCGGATGCCGGATCGGAGGTTGAAACCGGTCGGTCTTCCACAGGTAAAGCCCAGGAAGAAACGGCTGAAGCGGGAACCCCCACGGCTGCTGTCGCAGATGCAAAAACCAGGTCCGCCGGGAAAAAACGCGCCGGCAAAACGGTTCTCGTTTTTGGTGTAATTGTGATTTTACTCGCCGGTGCTTTTGGGGCGTTATTGTTTTTTCAGAATAAGGGAGTCGAGATCCCGTACATCAAGAATATAAACATTCCTTTTGTCAGTGACTGGCTGAAGCCCGGAACTCAGGATATCGGCAATCTCAAGATGAGGACCCTGGAGATAAGCAGCAGATTCATGGAAAATTCTCAGAATGGGAAGCTTTTTATTATTACAGGCAAAGTCAGGAATGACTATTCGGACGCCCGTAGTACCGTCAAGGTGGCAGGGAAGCTTTACTCAAAGGGAAAAAATATCATAAGAACGGAAACGGTTTATTGCGGAAACGTATTGTCCGATCTGGAACTCACCGCTATGAAGTTGGAAGCCATTAAAAAACGCCTTTCGAATCCAGCCAATGAAAGAGGGACCGATATGAGCGTTCAGTCCGGAAAGATAATTCCGTTTATGATCGTTTTTTCCGAACTTCCGGACGATCTGGAAGAGTTTACCATAGAGGTTTTGGAATCATCCCCTTTCAAAAAATAGCGGTCAATAACCCGGTTTTCGACTTGACTAAATCAACATGAACTGCTACAAAACTCCGTTAAATCGAAAAAGGCCTCGATTGTGGGACCTTTTAATCAATTATTCAAATTCGAGAAAATCTTCAGCCGGTTCGGGACGAACCACCAATAATCGGCGCACAATTAACCCAGAAAAATTCATGGCGATGTAGCTCAGGTGGTCAGAGCATGCGGCTCATATCCGCAGTGTCCGGGGTTCGAATCCCTGCATCGCCACCAAAAATCAATCCTGAGAGACACGATAGCATAAGCGTATTCATCCATCCTTATCAAGTACGGTTTGGGACGCTTCAACCGGCAAGCCAAAATTCTTCCTCCTGCCTTATCCCTTCCTTATTTTATCAAAATTTTAAATACTTAAGTCAACACGAGCTCATTGTCCGTGGTTTACCGCGGAGAGCTTGAATCGGAAAACGATTTCAGGTCCGGTTTTTCCGGACTTTCAGTTACACTGTATGATCTTTCGCTTCTGA
This sequence comes from Desulfobacterales bacterium, assembly GCA_018432925.1. Classification (GTDB taxonomy): domain Bacteria; phylum Desulfobacterota; class Desulfobacteria; order Desulfobacterales; family JAHDSC01; genus JAHDSC01. The sequence continues at coordinate 13,856 of JAHDSC010000139.1, forward strand.
TCATACAGAGACAATGCCAATCAAATTCGAATTATCTTTTCATGCCACGAAGGCACTTTTTTTCTAACCTTCAGAAATAACAATGAGTTATGCACAACCATGAATGCGATGGCATTCTTTTCCTCGCCGGTCTTGAGCAAATTGCAATTCGCCGGTGATTCATTCTTTTGCGGAAACTTCAATCAATAAATTATTTTAAAAAAACATATTTTTGCTTGACAAATTTAAAATATCAAATATACTGAAATCAAAAAAATAAATTTAATTCAGTTAATGATATATAATAAACTGATTGAAAAATTATAAAAAATTAAAGGAGGGTTTGAGCCATGGTAGGAGAAACAGAGGTGAAAGCAACTATGCCAAGATGGGTTCCACTGTTACTGGGTCTTATAAGCAGCACAACCTGTGGTATGTTGTTGTATGCGTGGAGCGTTTTTATTAAACCATTAAATGCGGAATTCGGGTGGTCCCGCGCGGAAATTGCGTTGGCGTTTGCAATCTGCTGCCTGGTTTTCGGGTTGATGACTTTCCCGGCAGGAAAACTGAGTGATAAGTATGGCCCGCGGCGAGTGGTACTTGTCGGGGGCATTATCCTGGGCATCGGGTTTGTTTTGTCAGGCTGGATTACATCCAAATGGCAGCTTTACATAACTTACGGCCTGATCGCCGGTTTCGGTGGCGGATGCATCTATTTACCGCCCATCGCCACGGCGCCCAAATGGTGGCCTGACCGGCGGGCTCTTGCTACCGGGTTTTCGGTGGTAGGTCTGGGTTTGGGATCCTTCCTTATGGGGCCGCTGGCCACAAAGATCATTACAGCACCCGGATACGGCTGGCGCTATGTTTTCTGGTATTGCGGCATTGCCATGGGCGTGATGGCGGTACTTGCTGCCCTTCCGCTTGTTGTTCCACCGAAAGGATGGAAACCGGCGGGCTGGAAACCGCCGCAGGCTCCAGCGACAGCGGGTGGCCCGAAAAACTATCGGGATTACACGCATGAAGAATCGATTCGAACCGCTCAGTTTTGGCTTCTTTATCTCAGCTATTTTTGTGGATCGTTCGCGGGTTTGATGGTCATCGGACATATCGCCGGCACCGGGATAGACCGAGGATTGACCCCGATGCAGGCTGCCGGGGCGGTGAGCGCCCTTGCTTTTGCCAATGCGGCAACGAGAATCATCACGGGTATATTCGTGGATAAAATCGGAGTAAAGGCGGTATTCGTAACCTGGTTCGGTCTTCAGACGGCAGCGATGGTTCTTCTCTTTCCCGCCGCGTCGCTCGCCTGGGCAATTTGGCTGATCGCCGCTCTGATCGGCTGGAACTACGGAGGCATGTTTACGCTGTTTCCGGCTTCATGTCTGCACTATTTTGGTCCGACAGCGCAAGGCTCCAATTACGGTCTGCTGTTTACCGTATGGGGTTTTGCCGGATTTGCAGGTCCGTGGGTGGGTGGTTATTTGAAAGACGTAACCGGTACCTACTACATGCCCTTTCTGATCGGTGCTGCCGTGTGCGCGGTTTCCGTTTTAATTTCCATTGTTATTAAACCGCCGGCAAGGATACCTGTAGAATAGATCGGGAACAATTGAAATTCCATGTATCATGTAACAGCTTTATTGATGAGAGATTCGGATAAACTTCAACGATCCATAACCAACGATCAGAGGGGAGGGTAAAAACATGTTCGAGAAAATTTTGTATCCGACCGATTTCTCAGATGTAGCCATGAAAGCCATGGAGTTTATAAAGCGTTTAAAAGATGCGGGTGCAAAAGAGGTGATCCTTTTGCATATTGTTGACAAGAGGACCCTTGAATCGATGGCCATGTCCGTCTATTCAACTCAAGACGCAATGAAAATCGAGAGCGATATGATCGAGGGTGCCAGGAAAGAGATGAATCCCATCGAAAAAACATTAAAAGATGCGGGATTGAACGTTAAGGTGATAATCGAGAAAGAAATTCCATTCAGAGGTATTTTAGGGGTGGAAAAACGGGAAAATCCGTCTGTTATCATCATCGGTTCGCATGGGAAAAGCAATATCGAGGAAATGCTCCTTGGATCCGTCTCGGAAAAGGTGGTAAGAAAAGCGAAGAAGCCGGTGCTTGTCATCAAGAGATAGCAAAAAAATTTAAGATGAAATGTCGGAGCCGATACGGCGAAGGTGGCTTTTCATCCAAGGTGCGAACCGGGGGAAACATATCGTCTGGAGAAAAACAACTATCCAGAATTCGGCGGCAGCAATTGTCCGCAAAGCATAAAAGGCATGGTTTATTTGATTTGCCGTTGTTTCTCGCAAATGACTACCAATCGATTCTGATTTTCTAAAACAACCTTATCGTTGTGAATTGAGGTTCCTCTGATAAACATCAGAGGAACCTTTTTTTTGGTGCGATTTGGACATGGAGATAGGAGGTGCAGTTGATCGATAACGGCAAAATCGTGGGATCTGCAAAATGTACCGGAAGGAAAGAAACGCTCATCGTGGCCGGAAAATAAATTTGACATGTTTCCAAAAACCGCCCCATTCAAATTGAATGCTTAACAAAGCATGGAATCGGCATGGATCGAAATTCCCTTGAAAAGAAAGGGATAATTGTATTATATTTCCAAACCGGTAAAAAGGTCAGAGGAACTTACCTATGCTTCCAGGTTTTCAAAGAATTGTTGAAGAACGGATTCAGAAGGCTCAGAGAGAAGGAGTATTTGAAAATCTCATCGGATCCGGAAAACCGCTTGTGTTCGAGGATGACCGATTTATTCCGGAAGAACTCCGTCTCGCCTTTAAGATATTGAAGAATGCCGGATGTGTGCCTCCGGAAATCGAACTGAAAAAAGAAATCCATAGTACGGAAGAGCTTCTTGCTGGTATGGGGGAAACCGCCGAGAAATACCATACATTGAAAAAATTGAATTTTTTGATCCTGAAACTGAACGCAATGCGAAACAGCCCCGTGGTATTTGAAGTTCCCCAGCAATATCAGGAAAAGCTTGCGGAACGTTTCGGGTCGAATGGTTCGGTCGATAAAAAGAAAACCGCAAGGGGCGGTTCATAATCAACCGATTGTTTAAGAAAAAATTAAGTCATATGGCATTTAACAAAAGCAGGGAAGGAAACGGTCTTTTTAAAAGCGTTTTAATGGCCTATTTGATCGTTATTCTTCATATTCTTCTGATCGCAGGTTTGGCGCTTCTGGTTCTTTTTTTCCGCGGCATTGTCAATTACATGATATGGGTCTTTGTCGGCGGATTGGTCCTTATCGTTGCTTCACTGTTTTATTTTTATCGACGGATAAAATCCGGTGGAAAAATTTTAAAAGAAACCCTGAATTCCCCGGAGTTCAGAGACAGACCGATTGAAGTCAGTTTTTTAGGGGGCATGGCTTCCGTCAGGCTCGGTCGACCGGGGGGCATGCCGGCTCTTGGGGGCGATTCCGCTAAAATTCCTCTTCAACTGGAGGCTCCCGATAAGATTCGGGTAAGAGAGCTCACCGAACTGGCGCGTTTGCTGGAAAACGATTTGATTACGCTTGAGGAATATAACAAGGCAAAGGAACAGATTTTTAACCCTTAGAAAATATCCGTCCAAGATTGTAAAATGAAGGGCACTTGTTTTCTGCGGCTCAAGTAATGGTTAAAATCGCCGCGACGGTTAATGAATGAAAACGCGAGAGATAGGATGAATGTATGAAAAAGCTTACCATTGCTCTTCTTTCCGGTGGAAAATCCTCCGAACGCGAGGTGTCTTTAAAAAGCGGCGATCAGGTTTTCGAAGCGCTGGACCGTGAAAAATACAACGTACTGCGATATGATCCTCAAACCGACCTTGATCGTCTGGTGGCAGATGCGGATCGGATCGATGTCGCACTTATTATACTTCATGGAGCCTTCGGGGAGGATGGCACCGTTCAGGGGCTGCTCGACCTTCTCGGTATTCCCTATCAGGGATCCGGGGTACTGGGAAGCGCAATTGCCATGAATAAGCTTGTTTCAAAACAGATCTACGAACAATCCGGTCTTCCGGTCCCTCCTTACATTGCCCTTAAACGAGGAGATATCATCGATCCGGAAACCCTTTCAGCAAGGCTGGGACTGCCGCTGGTGATCAAGCCGGTAAGGGGGGGGTCCAGTATCGGGATGTCCATTGTCGAATCCGCGGATTCCCTAACAAGTGCTGTGGAAAAAGCTTTTGCTTACGATGATGTAATACTGATAGAAACCTTTATCAAGGGCATTGAATTAACCGGCGGTGTGATCGGGAATGATGAATTGCAGGCCCTGCCCATTGTAGAGATCATCCCGGATAAAAAACATCGATTTTTTGACTACGAAGCGAAATACACCGCTGGCGCCAGTCAGGAAATATGCCCTGCCCGTATTGACCAGGTGATGACCGAAAAAGCCCAGATGTATGCGAAAATGGCGCATTCGTCTCTTTTCTGCAAGGGATACAGTCGAACCGACATGATTCTGAGTAATCGGGAAATATATGTTCTGGAGACCAACACCATTCCCGGAATGACTCCAACAAGCCTTTTACCTCTTGCTGCCGGAGCTGCCGGGATAAATTTCTGCGGGCTTATCGACAAACTGATCGAGCTTGCTATCCAGGGGCATCAAATCGGTCGCTGATTGAAGCCTTCCGCATTCCTTTTCCCAAGGCTGTCGCTAAATAACTCGCAAGATTTAAGGGCTTTTGTCTGAAACGTCGGTGAGGTATTTATTTTGTTTGCGGTACCGAAAACCATTTGAATAATATGTGAAAATTTCTGCCTAATTGAATAAAAAGGGAGGCTCATATGAAAGTCCTGGTAATCGGCGGAGGCGGCAGGGAACATGCCTTGGTCTGGAAAATCGCTCAAAGTCCGAAGGTTAAGAAAATATACTGTGCTCCAGGGAATGCCGGAATTTCCGAATTGGCTGCCTGCCTACCCATCGATGCGGAAGATATCGATAAACTTGTTGAATTCGGCGGAAAAGAAAAAATTGATCTGACGGTTGTCGGACCGGAAGGCCCTCTTTCAAAAGGTATTGTCGATATTTTTGAAGAAATCGGGTTGAAAATATTCGGGGCTTCAAAAAAAGCCGCGGAGATAGAATCCAGCAAATCCTTTGCAAAGACCCTGATGGATACATACGGTATTCCGACCGCCGCGGGCCGGACATTTACCAGCTACAAGAAGGCCGAAGCATACATTAAAAAGATGGGTGCTCCGATTGTTGTAAAAGCCGATGGCCTTGCCGCTGGGAAAGGAGTCATCGTTTGCTCCACAGAAAAAGAAGCGATTGGTGCGCTCAACCAGATCATGGTCAAGCGTGCCTTCGGCGACGCCGGAAACAAAGTTCTGGTGGAGGAGTACCTGACCGGTGAAGAAGCTTCATTTCTTGCTTTTACCGATGGGAAAACCGTACTTTCCCTTCCAACCTCTCAAGACCACAAACCGGTTTATGACAACGACGAAGGGCCGAATACAGGCGGCATGGGTGCATATTCCCCGGCTCCGGTGGTGGATCGATATCTGCATAAAAGAATTATGGAAGAAGTGATGATACCCACCGTGCATGCGATGGCAGCTGAAGGGCGTCCATACAGGGGTGTTTTATACGCAGGGTTGATGATCGACGGGGATCGGATCCGGGTCCTTGAATTTAACGGACGTTTCGGTGATCCGGAAGCTCAACCGCTTTTGATGCGGTTGAAAAATGATATTGTTCCGATCATGGAAGCAACCATCGAGGGACGCTTGGATAAGTGCAGGCTGGAAATAGATGATCGCGCATCCATATGCGTTGTTATGGCTTCCGGGGGGTATCCGGGAACCTACCGGAAAGGATTGCCGATCTCCGGGCTTGCGGATGTTCGCAGAATGAAGGATGTGGTTGTTTTCCATGCGGGGACCGCGGCGAAAGATGAAACCATCGTCACCAGCGGCGGTCGGGTTCTGGGTGTCACCGCCCTCGGTGATTCCATCCAGAAGGCCTTATCAAAGGCTTATCTGGCGGTCTCCAAAATATCATGGGAAGATGTTCAATATCGCAGGGATATCGGAAAGAAAGCTTTGCGAAGGCTGGAGGAATCCCCCCGAGTGGCCATTGTGATGGGGAGCGATTCCGATCTTGAAATCATGGAAGAGAGCGCAGGGGTGCTGAAGAAATTCGGAATTCCTTATGAGATGACGGTTGCATCCGCCCACAGAAGCCCTGAAAGGGTTGTTCAATTCGCATCCGGGGCCGATCGCCGGGGAATCAAAGTGATTATTGCGGGTGCGGGACACGCCGCTCATTTGGCCGGGGTAATCGCGGCTCATACCCGGGTTCCCGTTATCGGCGTTCCAATCGATTCTTCCAGCCTGAGCGGACTGGATTCTCTGCTTTCAACGGTCCAGATGCCACCGGGAATTCCAGTCGCAACCGTATCGATCGGAAAACCGGGGGCAAGAAATGCCGGTATTCTCGCCGCCCAGATACTGGCCGTTTCCGACCCCGATATCGGAAAAAGAATAGATGCGTTTAAAAAGGAGATGGCGGAAGACGTTGACCGAAAAGCAGAAAAGTTCAAGCATCTCGGTTAAGATCCGGCGTATCGGCACCGTGAGCCCCGAGCCTGATTTAATAAAAGAAGCGGCCCGGGTGATACTCGATGGCGGGGTGATTCTGTTCCCGACGACGTGCCTTTACGGCCTCGGGGCGGATGCGTTGAATTCCGATGCGGTTGAGAGGGTTTTTGCGATCAAGCATCGTCCGTATTACAAACCGATCCTTGTCTTGATTCCAAGTACCGAGGAATTGAATCAACTGGTTCGTCATGTTCCCCCCGCCGCTGAATCCCTTATGAGGTGGTTCTGGCCGGGGAGGGTTACCATCGTATTTAATGGAAAAGATACATTGCCGGACAGGCTTACCGCCGGTACGGGTAAAATCGGCGTGCGGTTGCCGGGGCACCCGGTTGCAGCGGCGCTGTTAAACGAGGTGAAACGGCCGATAACCGGTACCAGCGCCAATATTTCCGGTGACACTGGCTGCTCGCGAATTTCCGATTTGAACCCCGACATGGTGGAAAAGCTTGACCTGCTGCTCGATGCCGGTCCGCTGAAAGGGGGCATCGGTTCCACCATAGTGGACGTAACCGAAGACCTTCCTAAAATTTTAAGAGAAGGAGAGGTGTCCGAAAAAGAAATTTTTGAGGCGATCGGCAGGCAATAAAGCAATTTTATTGACAATGAAACTTAAGTTTGCATAGAATCCGTTTCATGCCGGAGTGGTGAAACTGGTAGACGCAGAGGACTCAAAATCCTCCGGGCTTTACGTCCGTGTCGGTTCGATTCCGACCTCCGGCACCAATACAATCAAGGAGTTAATCATTTGGGTTGGCTCCTTTTTTTGTGTCGATTTCATGGATTGTGTCCGAAAGCTTTGCCCAAGCGCCGCTTATTCTCTTTAAGTTATGCATAACCGGAGCGTCTCTTTTCCCGGTATTGACGAAAAGCTCCTGATGAAAAAGCTGAAAGACCTATGCTACCGGTGCGGATGAACAGAAAATATCTTTTTAAAACGCTTGCAATCAGCCGTCTGCCTTTCTTATCCAGGCGTTTTAATTTTATGGGTAAGTTGAGGAGATTTTTATGGAGAAAAAATATAAAGTGGTCACTTATGTAAGTTGATACATACATCACATCTTCTCTGTTTTACCAAATGAATGAGATGCCGGGCAGGATGGAATGTGGTCATTCCTAAAGAAAGCCATGGCGTCGATCCGTCATGTTTCCAGAATTTGCCGTATGGCTTGAGAAAGCGTATTGATTCTGAAAGGCTTCTGTAAGAAACTCCTGCAACCCTGAGTCATTAAGCTGTCTGACTGGCTCTGCTTGCTATAGCCGCTCGAAACGATTACCTTTACGTTTTCATCGATCATTTTCAGACGTGCAAAGGTCTCCTCGCCGCTCATATCCGGCATGATGATGTCGAGGATTACGAGGGCAATGGAGTGCCTCTGGTCGGCATAAATATTCAGGGCATCCTTGCCGTTGTTCACCGTTATCACCCGGTATCCGAGGGCCTTGAGCATTTCCCGGCCTACATCGAGAATAAAAGGTTCATCATCCACGAGTAGGATTGTTTCCGTTCCCCTGAGAATATTTGCAGCGGAAGTTGTATCTCGTGTTACATCTTTATCCGATATGGGAAGGTAAACATGAAACGTACTTCCGTGCCCCTTTTCGCTTTCGACCTCAATGAAACCTCCGTGGTTTTTGATAATGCCATATGCAGATGCGAGTCCTAAGCCGGTACCGTGTCCCATCTCCTTGGTAGTGAAAAACGGCTCGAAGATTCTTCCCCGTGTTTTGCTGTCCATCCCGACGCCCGTATCGGTTATGGTCAATCGGATGAAAGTCCCGGGCGTTACGGAATGTATTTCTGCAGTATGATCATCCAGAAGAATTCTTTCGGTTTTGAGATACAGCGTTCCTCCGCCCGGCATTGCATGCCAGGCGTTGACATAGAGATTGATGAGTACCTGCTCGATCTGCCCCTGATCCGCTTCTACCACGGAAAGGGCTCTTTCGTATTCCGTAAGGATCGTTATTTCCTTTTTTGTGCGACCGAACATGGAGAGAGTCTTTTCAACGACCTCATTGATATTCAATGGTTTGACTTCGTATTTGCCTTTTCGGGCGAAGCCAAGGAGTTGTTTGGTGAGATTTGCCCCGCTCCTTACAAGTTCTTCAATACTCGCAAAGTTTTTGTAATGAGGATGCGAACTGTCCAAATCGTATATCGCGAGAGATGCATATCCCTGAATTCCCATCAATATGTTGTTGATATCGTGAGCAATACCGCCTGCGAGGGAGCCGACGGCTTCCATCTTGTGTGAGTGGAGCAGTTGTTCCTCGAGCTTTTTTTGTTCCGAGATATCATCGTAAACGGCAACAATGCGCTTGTTGGTCAGACTGCTTCCGATCCTTGAAATAATGAGTCTACAGATGATCTCCTTGCCGTCTCGACGGCGAAAGATCGCCTCTTCATTATGCCGTTCCTGATGCTGGAGAATAGGGTATATCCGGTTGAGCTGTTTGTATTCCTCTTCTGTTCGGTACAGAATGCGGGAATTCTTGCCGATTAATTCTTCGGGTTTCCATCCCAAAATGGTTTCAACGGCGTCGTTGGCAAAGATGATTTTGCGTTCCTCCAGACCGATGACGGCCTGAGAAATGCCGCTCAGTATGGATGATTTCAGTTCCTCAAGGTATACCAGTGTCTCTTCCTTTCGCTCCTTCTCCGTAATTTCACGCTGAAGTTGTTCATTGATTTGTTTTAGCTGCGCGGTTCGCTCCCTAACCAAGTCTTCCAGATGATTCCGGTATTGGTTCAGCTTTTTCTCGGTTTCTTTTCGCTCTTTTATTTCCCGGTCCAATTGTTCGTTCGCGTGCAGGAGTTCATTGGCGTGTTCTTCAAGCTCTTGGTAAGCTCTTTTCAGCTCTTCCTGCGCGCGTTTGAGCTTGGTGAAATCGGTTACCGAGAAAACGAATCCCTTGGATGGATCATTCTTGTCCTGGAGGCGTCCGGTCAGGAGACAGGGTACGAGATGCCCCTTCTTGTGGAGAAGATCGTATTCACAGTTGAATAATCCTTCTTTATGGGTTTGAATAATATCTTCGATCTTCGTTCGCTCTTCGTCATCCGGATACAAAATGCCTGTTTCCGCGCCGATCAATTCCTCCTGTTTCCATCCGAGTATATCGGTCAATGCCCTGTTGCACCAGGCAAAAGCGCGATTTTTCACGAGACATATCCCGTGGGTGGTGCTGTCAAGGACGGCCATGAGGATATTTTCGGATTGTCTCAGCTTTGCGTTCGCGACGGTGAGTTCCTCGGCCTGTTCCTGAACGTCTTCGAGATTGAAAATATACTCTTGGAGGATCCGTCTTTGTTGTTCGTCGAGTTGAGTGTTGGTATGATCCATGAGATGTTCCCTATGAACGTCCTTTTTTCAAAGCCTCTCCTTTATCGTGGAGACGACGAATCTCTTCGAAAATCTCCGGGAAGCCAACAGGTTTACACAGATATCTGACGGCGCCGGCGTCCAAGCCTTGTTGAACCTCATCCGATTGAGCCTTTGCCGACAGCATGATGATTTGAGCATCTTTTGTTCGGTCATCCGATTTGAGTATTTTGCATACTTCGATTCCATTAAGCTTCGGCAGCTTGACATCAAGAAGGACGATATCAGGAAGGCGCAAAAAGGCTTGTCGGAGTGCTTCTTCTCCATCGTCGGCCGTATAAACCATATAGCCTTGTTTGGTCAACTTCCGTTGCAGATAGGATGAGATAGGCGCCTCATCGTCCACGACCAGAATCTTTAAACTCTCCATAAACAAGCTCCTTTCGCTTTTATGCTTGCCCATGCCGTGAAGATGATTTGGGCAGGAGGATAATGAAGACCGCTCCCTTACGGTCACCGCCTAAGGGTAGTCCTGGAAAATATCCATCGGGAAGCGGGCTCTCACAGTTTATGCTTCCACCATGGTTTTCGACGATTTCCTTCGTGATCGTCAGCCCCAGACCACTGCCGCCGACTTTCTGGGACATGATGCTGTCTGCCTGGAAAAATTTCCTGAATATCTCTTTCTGCGCCCATGATGGGATGCCGTACCCATTGTCCGCGATAAAGAATATCATCTCCCCTTCATTTTGCTCCGCCTTGACGATGATGGTTCCTCCGTCGGGGGAGTATTTGATTGAATTGCTGAGGCAGTTTATGACCACCTGAACCATGCGGTCTTTGTCAACTCGGATTTGTCCGATATCCGGAGGGATTTGCTTGACGATGGTGTGTCCGTGTGCATTTGCCAGATCAAGAACTTCGGCGACAGCCCGGTCCACGATCTCATGAACCTCTGTTTCCGACTTGTTCAGTACAATCTTTCGGGATTCAATCCTGGACAGATCAAGCAAATTTGATACCAGACGCATAAGGCGCTCGATTCCGGTTTTCGCGAGTTCCAGATCCTGTCGTACTTCCTCATTGATCTTGCCGGAAAATCCTCCCAGTATCCCCGATACACCGAGGAGCATGGCCTGTATCGGCGTTCTCAGTTCATGGGAGGCAATTGTAATGAAATCCGATTTCATTTTATCCACCTCGGAAACAGCCTTAGCCATTTCATTGAACGAGTGGGCGAGTTGGCCGATTTCATCCTTTGATGTTACCTCAATGTATTGATCGTAGTTTCCGCTCCTCATGGCGATGGCTCCTTCCGTGAGCCGTTTCATGGGTCTTGTAATATGAAAACTGATGATCAATGAGGCACCGATTACCGCCAGAGCGGCCAGTACGGCAATGATGGTGATCACCTTGCGATTGTGTTCGGCGCTTCTCCGGATGAGGTCCCTTGTCGTGCTGTTTGCGGACATGATTGTCTGCCCTTCTCGGGCAATGGCCTTCTGTATTCGATCTTTTGTGATATTAGCGTCCTTGTGGAAGTCATCGACATTTGCGCCGATGGTAACGTACCCGAAACCTCTCTTTGACTTTCCATACATGCCGGTATGGTAAGGGATTGCCGCGTACGTCGTCAGTTTCCAGAGACCGCTCCATAAGATCAAAAACGAGCCGGACCCCCCGTCTTCCGTGCCTTCGTGCCAACCCTGGCATTGAGGGGCGTTATCGAGTATCCTGCAATCCAGAGGGATGCAGCCTGATTTTATCTGTTCTTTACAGGCCGGCTTCTTCTGGGTGAAATCCCGGAATGACGGGAGCTGACGGATAAATGTTTCTAATGTCAACCCGCTTTTCCTATATTCATCATAAGTGCTTTGGCTCACCCAACCGGGTATCTCTTTTCCCGTGGAGGGATCATATCCACAAATAAAGAAATCGCGGGCATGGGCGATACATCGATCACGGTGGTCCCAAATAAAGGCATAGTTTCCCGATCCGCCGTCTGAGTGGACGGTAAAGCGTTCCTCGGTGGGAATCACGTGATCGGTAAACTCCATCACATGGGTGTGATCCAGAGCCATTGTTGCGTATCCTATCTTACGGTCGAGGTCGTCGTGCACGGGCGCCGCCCATCGGATAATCCCCTCAAATTTCCTGCCCTGGAGGTTTTCTTTTCCCGCATACGCGCTTTCCTGTTTTATCGTAATGCCATCGGGTGTTATCGAGAGCCATCCGGGCACATATTCGCCGATAACCTCCGATACAAAGATTTCGCCTTTCTTAAGATCTTTCACATGGGTGAAGTAGCCTTCCGCGCGGCAGTAAGTGTTTTCTATCTTACTGATATCCAACAGGTTCCGCGACACCTGGCCATCGGTGATTTTAATCCTTTCCATGCCGTTGAGATCAACGAAGGTAATTTCCTTGTACAGCGGTTTTGACAGCTTTTTGAACTGCTGCGGAGACCTGTGTCTCCACTCGGTCCTGTTTTCAGGGTTACTTGATTGTACAGGGGACAAGGGAGAAGGTTCCTGCCCGCCGAGGGGCGGTTCGGTGATCACTACATCGCGTTTTGATGCCGAATAGAAGTGTCGATATTTCTCGGGATCATGAGGGAGAGAAGACAGGATAAGCATATCTTTGTCCCTCTCATACAAAAAGTCGGCGATCCTTGCGGCAAGCTCGACGGTTCTCAATTCGATCGCCTCGGTTGATTTCTTGTCCAGCGCGGAAACGCTGTCTTCGATGGATGTCATTCCTATTTCTTCCGCCGCTTCCAGATTCTGTTTCCCCATTTCCTCGGCTCTCTGAACGGCCTGTAGCCCCGTATCACTGAGATTTTTGTTGGCAAAGTAGCCAAGAATGACCAGAGGCACAATGGATAGGAAAAGAAAACCAAACAAAAGTTTTGGGAAAATACCCATTCGTTCGAATCGAACCCGCAATCTTTCAATCATTTGGTTTTCTCACAAAAAACAGGGTCAATATATTTATTTTGTTTCAGGGCCGTTGCCGGATGGCGTGTTTTTTGGGTTCTTTAAAAACAATTTAAGGATTTCGGCGTTATGGTTGTTGATCGGATACTTACATTCTTTTCATGTTTAATTTGATAACAAGTTGCATTTATGGAAAAAACATAAGAAACTCGATATGGTATGTCAATGAAAAACATATCGTTGCAATATGTAGGTGTGATAATGAACACAAAAGGGATGTATCGGGGTTTTCATTATTTTGAGAAACTGTTCCCCATTTGGCTGTCTCGTTTTCGAAACATTTGAAAAAGTACGATGATTCGGGCAATAAAAACGAAAATGAAGGTAAATTCATATTGCTCTATTCTTATCACCGAAAACGGCTCAGATGTAAACAACCATTGACAATTTCGGAATATTTCGGTAAAAATTTTATGAGTCTTGTTGATCGGTTTCTCGTCAGCCTTGCTTCACTTCTACTGATTGCGCATCTGCCGCTGGTATCTATTATCCGCTTTATTTCAGCAAAAATTTCATATCCCTTTTCCGAAGGAACTTTTACGAATCGGCAGTTTTTTTCAATTTCAATATAGCCGTCCAAAATCAGCAAGATTTGCCACAAAGATACGCTAAATATTTCTTGGATTGAAATTTAACCAGGGCGACGAAATTCCACAAAGAGGAATTTTTCAAAAGTCTCGAAGCAATTTCATCTAAAAAGGAGGCTATACGATGTGGTATTATAAAGCAAAGGTCGGTACATTTCGTATACATTCCAATCTGGAAAATCCGGGAAGTTACTTGTTAAAAATTGACAATGTCCATCTGGGTCATTATGATTCTCCGGAGGCCGCAGCCGATGATGTTTGTAAGCGATCAACCGGTTGGGATGCATGGGACCTTCTGCCTTCCGAAGAAGCGCCCGGCAATCTCTCGGTATGGCTGGCGGCCGAACCCTTCCATAAGTACCGAGATTTATGACTTAATGATAAAACACTTCTCATGATTTTTTAAAATTTCATTGACCTTCCGGGATAATTGAAGCATATCGAACGGTTTCTGAATAAACCCGTTGCAACCGCGAGCCAATATTGCCGACGCTTGCCCTTGCAGGCTGTAACCGCTGGACAAAAGGACTTTTATGCCGGGATTGATTTCTTTCATCCGGTCGTAAACAGCTCCGCCTCCCAAATCCGGCATGATCATATCCAGAATCACCAGGTCGATCTTCTCATAATGATTACCGTAAATCTCTATCGCCGCTTTTCCGCTTTCAGCGGTTAAAACTTCATATCCACATGCTTCCAGCATGTATTTAACGACATCAAGAATAAAATTTTCATCATCCACCAACAGAATGCTTCCGGAGTCTCCCGTCGTCCTTTGTCCCGTGCCATTCTCTCTAATCACCTTTTTATCCGAAGCCGGCAGATAGACGTAAAAGCTGGAGCCCTTCCCTTTTTTGCTGACAAAATCAATGAAACCATCATGATTTTTGATAATGCCGAAGGCAGATGCCAGCCCCAGTCCGGAGCCTCTCCCTATTTTTTGAGTCGTGAAGAAAGGCTCAAAAATCCGCTGCTGGGTCGATTCATCCATGCCGGTTCCCGTATCAATAATAGATGCTTTTACATACCTGCCTGGTGTAACGCCGAATGCTTTCACATCATTTGCATACAGAATGACGTTCTCCGTCTGTAGATAGAGGTTGCCTCCCTCAGGCATGGATTGGAAAGCGTTCAGATAAAGATTGACAAGGACCTGTTCGATTTGCCCCTGGTCCGCTTCAACCGTCCAGAGATCTTTTTGAAAATTCCGATGAATTTCGACCTCTTTTCTGGTTCGACCCAGCATCTGGGAACATTTGTGAACCAGTCGATTCAGGTTGGTGGGTCTTACCACATATTTCCCGCCTCTTGCAAAGCCCAGAAGCTGTCGGGTGAGATTCGCGCCGCTCTTTACGGATTGTTCAATTTTTTTGATTTTTTCATTGCGAGGGTCATGCGGATCGCTCTCCGAAAGAATGAGAGAAATATACCCCTGTATCCCCATGAGCAGGTTGTTAAAATCATGGGCAATCCCTCCGGCCAGAGTTCCGATTGCCTCCAATCTTTGGGCCTTTTGGAGTTGCTTTTCCAGTTTCTTTTTTTCTTGTTCCGCCTGAATGCGCTCCGTAATATCTCGGCCGAAACCCAGAAACCCGATTGTTTTGCCTTCCGGGTTCTTCATCAGGGTCGCAAATAATTCGACGGTTCTTGTTTCCCCGTCTTTTCTTTTTATTTTAAAGGAGATTACTTTTGAAGGCTTCTCTTTTCGATAAACCGCGTTAAAAAAGAAATATAATTTTTTTGAAGTTCTGGGAAGGGTATATCGGCGGTAATTCATCCCAATCAATTCCCGGTCGCTATATCCTGTGATTTTGACGGCGGAGTCATTAAGAAACATGAAGTTTCCATCCAGATCCGTTTCAAAGTAGCCTTCTTCAATGCTCTCAAGGATACTCCGGTACTTCTTTTCACTCTGCCGCAATGCATCCTCGGCTTTCCTGTGCTCCCGGACAAGCTTTGAAAGATGAGCGATTTCTCTTAACCGTTTCATACCGGTACGTTCCGAAATTTTTTTATAGTATCGGGCCTCTTGCGTGGCTTCTCCCAGCAGCTTTTCAAGCCTGGCACATTTTTCTTCCATAACTGTATGTTCTCTGGCCATGTTTTTAATCTTATGCCGGTTTCCATCCATAAAGGGTCCTTTTGGGCCGTAACTGCGTTATCCGGTTCGCTGTCCCAGCGGGTGGTATACGCCTCACCCCAAACCCCTGCGCGACATTGATCCGGGTAAAATCGCTCATTCGCGAACCGGAAACGTACGGTGTCTATTTTATCTTTCCGGATGCGGACCCGCCAGAACAATCAAGACGCCGGTCCAGTCCAAGCCTCTGCTCTTTCGAAGGAAAGGAGCAATTTCCACCCCGGAGTAAAAACCCAATAAAGGAACATGATATCGGTTGAACACCTTCTGAACCTGGGCGGCTTCCTCTGTTTCGGTATGGGAATAGCCGGCTGTGCGTCCCGCACAATCAATATACATTCCGAAAAGAGCTTTTTTCCCCTCTGAATATATTTGTTTCATCAGCTCGGCGGAATTTCTTTCCGCGGATTCGATCATGTTCGCGGTATCTCTCAGCATAAACTGGATTTCAGAGCCCGGTACAAGGTCTTCCTCAAAAATCGATATGCCTTTCCCATCCGGTAAAACACCGGTTATCAGCCGGTTTACATACTTGCTTTCCTCAGGTTCCATGAATTTTTCACCCTGGTTTACACCGATCGTCAGAAGGTCAACCGGATGATGATGCCTCCACTCCCGGTTTCCGTAAATCTTGTCTATTATCTCGACGATTGGTTTGCCGTCCAATTCGTAGATTGCCGAGCCTTCCATTTTTGTAATTTTGTGGTATACGCCATCAAGAGGTGTACAACCGTGCATAATTCGGAAATAGGGACTGAAGTTTCCCGACAGCATCAAGCCTACAACACTTTGACTGTCTACACAGGAGCCACAGAACTGCCGGGTGGAACCCATTGCATAATCGCCCATCAGGCCCGCGCCGAAAATAGGCACATCGGATGGAAGATTTTGTTCCATCCCTTCGATTAAAGAGCACGAAGTGTTTAACACCGGCAGTGCATTCTCGGTGGCGGGCCTTTTTATTGAGTCATAGAAAATGAGCAGCAGCCGGTCATCCGTTTTACTTGCCAATTTTTCAGTCAGCCGTTTTCCCGCGCTTTTTTCATTTTTGTCGAGATCGCCTTCCACCGCCAGCCGGCATTGAAGCATGTCCGATTGAATGACGGCGGCCGCGGCCGGATAACCTTCATACATCAGGCAATCTCCTGTAATAATACCGATCGCTGAACCGCCGATTATCGGGACCTGCTTTCCCACAACGGATTGAAGCCCCGCAAAGAATTCCTTGTAATCAGTCTGCCCACTGCAAAAAGCCAACACAAAATCCGGTTTTTGTATATCACCTCTTGAAATGGCCGTTTCGCCTGTTTTTTTCCCTGATAAAGCGGATTCTTTTTCATTAGCGGTTCCAATTCCAACCTTCATTGAGCGCCTCCGGAAAGCAAATATTCAAGGATCCGTCAAGAAACGGCTCCCCGGCAGTTTTAACCCCTGATCGAATGTTTGTGAATTCATTCTATATTTCCATTTTTTCCCGTAATATAGCCGCCTGAAAAAGTCAATGATATCGAAAATACATATTTTTTATGATGCTTGATGATAACATCCTGTTATTGAAGGATAAAAATGCCGACCATGCCTGATTGCAACAAAGAGACATGATAACCTTACCTTACCCAAAAAGATGCAAGATTCGGACCAAAACCGGGAGCGAAGTTTCCGTGACTTGTCGAGGGGGGGCCGAAGGGCGAACCCGGAGATCAAAAATATCATTTGATACCGATTACATCGGCACTCCGGATAAATTGGAGGCGCGAAATTCGAGATCAGAGTTATGAAAACCGATTATGATTGCGTGCCGTGCTGGATTGGTCGGACGCTGGATGCGGTAGGTTTGGGGACTTCCGAAGAAAGAATCCGCCAACAAATGCTTCACGGCGCGGTTGTTTCAAGGCAAGGGATGGATCTCCGGAAATCCCCCCAATTAGTGTGCAAGTACATCTATCGAATGCTCGGAAGGGTTCAGGGACAGTTTCTCCGACCCGGATCGGGTGGTTGCCAAAGCGCTGGGAAACGATGAGACACATCGGCGATGTGGATAAACGGATCGCCTTCATCCTCAAGTCGAAACACCCGGTAATCGTAACACCTGTCGGCTGTCCGAAAGAAAGTATTGTCATCCGAGGAAAGAAGTTGCTGCGCCGATCCAATGCAACCGGCGCAACAAGCCGGAAATGGTTTACATGAGGTTTTCCAGACCGCAGTGCATTCGGTCCAGCCCGACGACTTTTTTACAGGCAAGACAAATTCCGGCCATAAACGCTTCTCTGTTTATCGTATTGCTTTCCAGGATAAACGTTTCGCCTGTCGCGCCGAATACCACCCTGTGATGGGAAACCAACCCGGGCAGACGAACCGAATGAATCGGAATCCCCTTGCAGTTCGCTCCTCTGGCACCGGGAATAATTTTTTTTTCAAGATTCATCCCTGCACCGGGCCGGAGATTTTCAGATATCATTTCCGCCGCACGAATTGC
>JAHDSC010000057.1 GCA_018432925.1 Desulfobacterales bacterium
GCCAGACCGGAAATGACGGATATGGTCTGGTTGAATATGTTCCGGATCCTCAGTGCCCGCATGTCCCGACATAAGCACATGTTCGCCTTCTTGATCTACGTCCCGATGGACCCCGTGGAGGTGATCGAGCAGATCTGCGCAGAGCTCGGGCATATTGCGGACAACTACGGCATCGATCATGACTACGGCTTTTTGACTCCTTTGGATTTGGGCAAACGCGGCATCCTGGAGTATGATTATTACATTGACCATCAGGACCCCCTGGAAAAAGAAAAAATCCGTAAGGCCGCGGTCGAGTTCGAACCTTACCTGGACCAGTTGAGCGCCGGAACAAAAGGAGTGCAGTGGATGAAACATATCTTCTCCCAGGGATGCGCGCGAAAGGAAGCTTTTTTGTATTCTTGAAAAAAGGAAAGCCGGGTTCGGTCGGTCTGCATTATGCACCAAGAACATTATCAAAAGACTTTCCTGGTCACGGGAGGCACTGGATTTTTAGGCAGTCATATTGCCGTGCGTCTTTTGGAAGATGGGAACCGTGTCCTTCTTCTGGCCCGTGGACGGAAAGACTGCAATGCATTCGAACGCGTCAGGCGACTGCTGGACTGGTTTGATGTCGAGGAAGGGCACCGTTCAAGGTTAGAAGTCCTGGAAGGAGATCTGGAGCAACCCTTGCCGGGCATAAATGTCCGAGATGCAGAATCCGTGACCGAACGCGTGGATGAAATTATCCACTGTGCCTCCGACACCTCTTTATCCGCTCGCAAGCGGGAGCAGGTGGAACGGACGAATGTTAAGGGACTGCAAAATCTCTTAAATTTTGTTCAGGAAAGCCGGTGCCGCGCATTCCACTTGATCAGTACGGCTTATGTTGCCGGAAAGGCCGGCGGTTTGTGCCCCGAGAATTTTGGATGGGTCGAAGCGTTTCACAATGTCTACGAGGAGACCAAATTCCATGCGGAGCAAATTGCGGCGAAACGATGCGCCCAAAACGGAATCACACTTTATGTCCACCGGCCCTCAATCGTCTACGGGGACTCGACCAGCGGTAAAACGTTGCTTTTCAATGCCCTTTATTATCCGATCCGGACATTGCACTATTTTCAGAGACTATACACCAAGGACATCCTGGAGAATAACGGAAAAAAGGCCAAAGAAATGGGCGTGGGCCTGAACCGGAACGGTAAACTGCATCTGCCGGTGCGCATCGAGAGCCTGGATGCGAGCGGCGTAAACCTGATTCCGGTGGATTATTTCGTCAGGGCATTCATGGCCATTCGGAAAGAGATTCCAGAAGGGGGGGTTTTCCATATCGTCAACCCACGGAACACGACCATTCAACAGCTCGTGGATTACACGGAACGCTTTTTCCAACTTGCCGGGATCCGTACCGCCGACCGGAGTGAATTCATAAACCGCCCAAGAAACGGCCTTGAATTGCTTTTCGAAAATCAAATCCATGCCTACGGTTCCTACATGCGGGATTCCCGTGTCTTTGAAAATTCCAGAACCGCGGCTTTTTTAGCCAAGCAAAACATAGTCTGCCCCGATTTTGACTATGACATCTTCGAGCTCTGCATGCGATACGCGATGGATGTGGACTGGGGGCGGCTCCTGTACCCGGAAGAGAACACAACGTGCGTGAAGAAGTCTCCTATGGATACAAAAAGATTCTCCCATCGGAAAAACGTCGTCTGATCCTTGGCCATTTTGATTCCATTGCCCGGAACTACGACCTGGCGGACACTCTTTTGAGCTTTGGGATGCATTTTTACTGGCGCCGGCGCGTAATGCAACGATTGAAGCTGAAACCAGGCCAGGTAGTGCTGGACTTGTGTGCGGGGACGGCGGATTTCGGGGTTCTGGCTTCCAGGGTGGTGGGACCGAGGGGGAAGGTTGTTGTTTGCGACATCAGTCGGTTGATGATGGTTGCCGGTCAGGAAAAGGCTGCCAGGGCACGTGTTGAGAAACGCATTCACTGGGTCCAGGGTGATGCCGAGCGAATGGGCTTTGATAATGAGGCCTTTGACGCGGTCATTGTGGGCTATGGCATCCGTAATTTCGTCTTTTTGGAGCAGGGAGTGCGGGAAATTTACAGGGTTTTGAAAAATGGCGGAAAATTCATGGCCATGGAATTTTCAATTCCAAAAACAGCTTGGGTTCGGGATCTGTACCGCCTCTATTCCTTCAAAATTATGCCTGTTGCCGGGAAGCTGATTACCGGAACGGCCGAGCCTTTTTATTATCTGGCCGAATCCATCCGGGTATTTCCCACCCCGGAGCAGATCCGGGCCTTGCTGACAGCCAACGGCTTTACAAATGCCGACTTTGAGAGGCTGACCAATGGCTTTGCCGTATTATTTTACGGAGAAAAACGGGAGAAATTATAAGTCATCGGGTTCTGCCGGAATCAACTCCTCTCTTTCTGACACGTTTGTCGCTTATGTCGCCCTGAACCGTGCTGAATACGATTTGTCTTACACTTCTTTTGCTTGAATCTGCCATTCATATTTTTCCGGGTATTTCACATCAAATCATTTTAATACGGCCACATAAAATAAACGAAATTTTTCCCAAAAATACAGGATATACCTTATATTCGTTTTATTTAACAATTTATATAAATACTTGAGGTTCTTCTTCAACTAATCTGGAGAAAAATCTCATTTATGGATCGTGTGCGTTGGGCGATTGGTTCCCCGGAACGGCTTCATACACAAAACCATTTCAAACGTCTCATTTATAACCAGCTGAATATGCAATATATTCTCTTTATGTAAAATTCCACCGCAATTTGTCAGGTTTTGAAAAGGATAGGGTTTCTTATGACAGGAGGGATTCTTTGCATCATCTTGTATACGGGTTTTGTCGTTTTACCGGTTATTTTGGCAACATTTCTTGGATCAGGTTCTGAAAGATTTATCCCCGAACTCGGAAAAAATTTCGGACTCATGGGCTTTATGATCCTGATTGCCCAGTTCATTTTGGCGGCCAGGATAAAATGGATTGAACGGGCATTCGGATTCGATATCGTAATCCGCTACCACAAGAATATGGCAGTACTTGCCGGGTGCCTTCTATTGTTTCATCCCTTACTTCTGGCTGCGGGAGGTCGGGGATGGCAACTCATCGCGGGACTGAAGATGCCCTGGTATATCTGGCTGGGAAAGGTAGCATTGCTGGTTTTGCTCCTCAATATCTTCGTGAGCAGCTTCCAGACATCCTTCAAGCTAAAATATGAAAAATGGCGCCTCGGTCACGATATCCTAGGCCCTCTAATCATCGTGATGGCTTTTACCCATAGTTGGATCATGGGGGATGACCTGGAGTTGGCAAGTATGAAAACGCTATGGATCTTCGCACTGATCCTGGCGATTTTTATGTTTCTTTATCATGTGATGATCCGACCATGGCGCCTCAAGCGTTGTTCATACCGGGTTGTCGATGTCCAACCTGAAACAGAAAACGTATGGACAATCAAAATGACCCCGCCTGAGGGTGCCGATATTTATGATTATCTTCCGGGCCAGTTTCATTTCGTTACCTTTTACCGCCAGATGAATCTCCCCGTGGAGGAGCATCACTGGACCATTTCTTCCTCCCCAACGGAAGAGGATTACGTCAGCTCAACAATCAAGGCCCTGGGTGATTTCACTTCAACGATCGGAAAGACCAAGAAGGGCGATAGGGCGGCTGTTCATGGGGCATTCGGTCGATTTTCCCATGTGCTTCATCCGGAAGAAAAAGATCTGGTATTTATTGCAGGGGGAATCGGGATTACCCCCTTTATGAGCATGCTGCGACACATGCGGAAAACAATGGATACCCATTCCGTGCTTCTCATTTTTGCGAACAAAAAAGAGGCCCAGATCGTGTTCCGCGATGAGCTTGCCGAAATGGAAAAGGGTGGACACCCTCGGTTGAAAGTCATCCATGTACTGAGCAGACCGGATGAAGATTGGAAAGGAGAAACCGGTTATGTGGATCGCGAAAAGATCGAGAGATTTTGCGGAGCAGACCCGGGCGGAAAAGTATTTTATGTTTGCGGGCCCGCACCCATGCGAAGAGCGATCATCGCGGATTTGAGAAATATGCATGTCCCGGATGAACGGATTCGAATGGAGATCTTTTCTTTTCTGGAATAGAGAAGGAGCATGCAACCATGAGAAAAACCAAGCTGAAACATACAACGATTACGGTAACGATTACGCTTGTTTCTGTCGCTGTGATTTTTGCATTGATACGAGCCTTTGTAATCCATCCGGCCGACTCCTTTGCCGAGGAAGGTTCCGTCCTGTTCGTAAGCAAAGGATGTTCGCAATGTCACTTTGTGGATAGCATGGAAACAAAGGTAGGCCCCGGTCTAGAAGGGCTATTCAAGCAAGAAAAGCTCCCGATGAGCGGATGGAAAGTGACCGAAGAAAATGTAAGAATGCAGTTGGAGACACCCTTTAAGGATATGCCTTCTTTTGCCGACCGCCTGACGAGGGAACAAATGACCCAATTGATTGAATATCTGAAAGCTTTGTGAGAAAATCTGCCTTGTACTCTCCACATGAATTTTTCATGTTTGGTTAGAAACCGGTCGGAAAAACTGAAAAGGGCTACAACCTGATGAGTTGTAACCCTTTGTTTTTGTGCGCCCGGCAGGGCGCGTTTACTTGAAGGTCCAAGTCCCTCTACACGCCCGTCAGGGGGAAGTGTCGGCTGAACGGCAACTGCGACGGCCAGATTGGCTTTAGGCCCCCTGCCTCCCATTCCGCATTGGATGATGGGCGGGTTGATTTAAAGCTCTGTAATTCTAAGCGAATGAATTTTAATGCTTTTCAGAATACTTCCTTTATCGGGCGTTGAATTCTGTCTCTTAAATATGTTTTTTCTGAACGCTGGGCTTCGTTCTTTTTAAGCCATATGTTTTCGGGTCTCCATGTCGCATGGAAATGAGAGCATCTCGCATATGTTTTTTGGGGGCCGGGGCATTGTAGTCGAAATCCGCCAAGGTGCGTCGCTCAACTTTTGAGCCGATGACACGATCGATGATATTGACCATTTGCTTGTCGTCACTTGTGATCAGCGTGAATGCATCTCCGCTTTGATCGGCCCGGCCCGTCCGGCCGATACGATGAATGTATGCCTCCGGGGTATCCGGCATATCATAATTGATCACGTGAGAAATCCGGCAGACATCAATGCCGCGTGCAGCGATGTCGGTGGCTACCAGCACCTGAAATTTTCCGCTGCGGAATCCGTCAAGAGCGGCCTGACGACGGCATTGGGAAAGATTTCCCTGCAACGAAGCGGAACGAAAACCGGCCCTGGTCAGTTGTTCACCAAGTCGCTTGGCACGGTGCTTGGTGCGCGTGAACACGAGAACGGATGGAGAGTTGATATCTTCCAGAAGTTTCATTAGAAACGCCGTTTTTAGATGTTGCGCCACCGGATAATGGGCGTGGCTGACAGTGTCCGCCGGCGCGGTTTCACCTGCCTTTATTGTAATCGGGTCCCTGAGAATGTCTTTGGCCAGGCGGTGAATTTCATTGGGCATGGTGGCTGAAAACAAAAGCGTTTGCCGCTGCGCCGGAAGATGTTTCAGTATTCGTCGAATGTCCGGAAGAAATCCCATATCAAACATCTGATCGGCTTCGTCAATGACCAGCACTTCTACCCGGGCAAGGCCAATCGTTCCTCGGTTCATGTGGTCGAGAAGCCGACCGGGGCAGGCGACAATAATCTCTGCGCCCACTTTCAGTTTTTGAAATTGAGTGTTGATATTCACTCCTCCATAGACAGTAATGCTTTTTATGCCGGTTTCTTTCCCCAGACTGTTGATGGCATGGTGAATCTGTTCAGCCAATTCGCGAGTAGGAGCGATGATCAGGGAACGGGCATGGCCGCGCTTGCCTTGCATTAACCGGTGTAAAATCGGCAGTACAAATGCCGCCGTCTTGCCGGTACCGGTCTGGGCCAGGCCGATAATATCTCGTCCAGTCATGACCAACGGGATAGCCTCGATCTGGATAGGGGTCGGTGCGACAAACCCTGCGGCAACTATTCCAGCCTCGATGCTGGGGTTTAAATCAAATGCTTTAAATTCCATGAATTCCTTTCTTATGTTGAATCGATCTCAAGTGTACTGTTTGATTAAACTTTCTTTCAGAGGTTACAGGATATTGCTCCGGTTCAGGCCTCGTGAGGTTTTATCTCAGAAAGTAACTTCCGCCTAGACGGATGTTGGTTTGCGCCTTCTCGGGAATATATTTAACCGTATAGAAACAATCTTGTGTTTCAATCGGCAACTATTCAAAGGGCAGTGTTCTGAAACTGGGGACCTGTATTTTCTCCAATCCCGCCGGTGGCGGGTAAGTGGTGTGTTCAAACACCCCTTTGGAGGAGCAAAATGATAGGATCGATAAGAAGTTTTAGAGACCGGTTATGCTTCAAAATAATAATGCCCCGAACTTATTCCGGGGCTTACGATACCGACTTTTTCATCTTTTCATCCAAGAACATCAATTTTACATAAGCTTTATCTCATTTGAGTTAACCTGTGTCAAGTAAAATCAAGGATAGTAAAATCATGAATCTCTCAAATGAGGCGCTTTAACTTTAAATGGTGAACTTAGGAATAGAATCCATCAGATATGATATTGCCGGAACAAGGAAAAAATTTCTGTTGGAAAACAGATCGATTTCAACGCATGCGCTGTATGATTGTGCGCCATTGACGGTGGTGTTCAAATTCCTTTTGACTTCGGCAAACCCGGCACTTGAAATTTTCGGGTTGGGATGAAAAAATCATCTTAACGGCCCTTTTCCAACGGTCACGGGAGACACACCGGTCAACCCTGTCAATGGGGGTGGATAAAGCCGGTGATCCCCGGTTGTCAGCTAAGGAAGCTCAAGTTTTCATCACCGAAGCCGAGAACCTTTTCCGGCATTATGAGGCCAACTTCAAGCAAACATCGGTTTTCATAAAAAGGTTTTTTGCCAAGTGGTCATACAAGGACATTGCCAAGGCCCATGATATCAGCATTGACGCTGCCCGGAAGCTGTATTATGCCGGGGTCCAAAGACTCCTTGCCGTGATCATGGAAATGGATGCCGTGGATAAAATGACGCAGGAAGAACGGAAGCGGGCAAATGTGGCAAAGTCAAAACGGTATTATGAACGGAACCGGGATAGGATAAAGGCCAAACGGCGGGAAAGATATGTCAAGAAAAAGACAGCTATCAAGCCAAAAGCCGGACGTATAATTCCGCCGGGAGATAATAAACAATAAATTGTGGAGTGGATATTATTACTTAGAGCCTTGTGAAGACTGGCCGGATTGACCGCCACCGCTCTGCGAACCAGAGCCACCCCCACTCGATGCCGAACTACCACCCTGCTGTCCAGTTGGTACTGGCTGCATAGTTGGAACGGTAGCTCCATTCTGAACCCCTGAAACAGGTCGCAAATTAGGAACAGTAGCTCCGCGCTGTGTTGTATTTTTTATGTTGTTATTCGCCATAGTTTTTTGACCCCCTAAGTTAATCGTGGCAAAAGCTATAGTAAAAAGTAAAGCTGCAATAAATAAAAATGCCGAAGAATAGTTTAACCTGTCTGTATATTTCGCGGCTTTATTTGGTTTAGTAAGAAATTCATCCTTTTTTTTCAGGTAATATTCCTCGGCAAAGTATAATTGAGTCTTAATCGCTATTTGGCTTGTTATGAAAGAAACCAAGGTCGAAATGATTGAAGCACCAAAAAGGCACCAAGAAAAAATTAAGAAAATTACATATTGGGCTATTTCAAGAGGGACAATATTTTCAATAAATGCAATGGAGACTCCTAATGCTGCTGTCGATAATGTAAGAATTGCCCCGTCCAACTTTTCAGAATTTGATAGTTGACGCGTTAGGAGGTCAGTTCGAGTCTCAGAATAAAGGCGTTTTCTTTCTTCTTCCGGATCAATGTTCATTTCAATCTATTTGCATTGTTGAAAAGGACGAATGTTATTGAAAATCGGGTTCATGTTTACCTGCTTTGATTTTTTCCCCTGCCTTTTCAAATGAGTCATCTGTCGTTTTTGGGCTATATCTGACTATACAGTTATATCTTTCCCGCAATACGCGGACAGCAATATAAAATTCCGTTTGCCCCATTTCTCTACAGAAGGACTCATGCAAAGATCGGACGTCATGTTTCAGCACGGTAAATTCCTTGGCTGCCTTAGTGTGTTCATTAGCTTGACCGTCAGGATTCGCGATTGATGGATAGGCAAATACAGCACCTGAAATCACCGCTAACCAGGCAACCCAGATTTGTGCCCCAAGCAGGACTGCCGCGCCACTTCCAGCAGCTAATAAAGCTGGTATGATTTTAAGCCAAAACCCGATACATTCTTTTCGATGAGCAATATTATGATGTGCCTCTGCGGTATATTCGCAGTCATCTTTGATTCTCTTGCATTCATGGATGAGATGGTCAACGATTTGTTCGCTCACAAATAATATCCCTATTTTTTATAATTCTTCAGTGATCTTGCTAAGATACCTAATCCTAATCCTTTATTTTTTTCATGTTCCATTCTGGCTTCTGCTAATTTTGACAGAAGACTCTCTTTATTTTCGATACCCAATTGAGGTTTGGTTGCATTATAATTTTGAGCAAGTGCATTACCAAGTCCCATGCCACTAGCAAATGGGTTTATTGGCTGCGGAGGTGGTGGCGTATGCTGCAATTTGGGTGGATCTGCTATTAATTTAGGTTGGGCTGGTGAGGGGAATTTTGCTCCGAACAATTGACTGTAGATTGATTTGGCACTCCCAAATTTTCCATTTAAATAATCATAATAAGCCCTTTGAGCATTTTCGAGACCCTTTAGAACTTTGTATCTGGCAATCCTTAGCTTTCTATCGGTTACAAACAAATATTCATCAACGTATGTTCCAGGTTTCCCCGGTTCCGAAATGAAGGGGTTGGAATTTTCATGAAGCCATCGGCAAACATAAAACATCCAATCATATATTGCCTGTGGATAGTTATTTATGTCTGCCACATGATCAAAAACCAATCCTGTTATCAATTCCAAGTGGAACGACTTCAACCCAATGTTTTTTTCACGGTTCCATTGTTTAAGGATTTTGATCATTGGGACAAATTTCGCATTATTTTTATGATTTGATTCAGATAACCATTTTTGTGGGATGTTTGGAAAACATAGTAGCCATTCTGTGCCGTTGCCATTTGGAACTGCGAACTGATCGGCATTGTCACTGAATGAATATGTCGGAACAACTTCAAAATAATAATCTGCAAATTTAACAACCACGCATGGTGAATCCTCCTTTAAGATAGTTCTAGGGTATCTATTCCTTAGGATTTTGCGAATAATTTTTAACACATTCTTGGGCTGTGTATCTTCAGCATGCCGGGCATAATGAACCACAACATATAGGTCTACATCGTTGATTGGACGTATAAGTGTGCTTCTCTTATATGATCCGGTAAGGAATGAAGGCCTGTTTTGATCTAAGAGTGTCAATTCAGGGCTATTTTTGAGAGTTTGATCAATTGTTGCCCTATGATTTTTGATTGCTGCCCTCTGGGAAACGGTTGGTTCGAGGTTACTCAATAACTTTTCGAAATCGTCATTGAGTGACTTCATTCCAGCAATTTTGGATACACCCTTCATCCTCTGAATCCTTTTATTTTCTTAAAAATTTTTTTATCACTCTATATATAGTAGTGTCAATAAAAACATCCAACAATATATGGGTAAGGAATGTAAAGTGTCATCAGGTTTGGCCAAAAAAACGGGGAAATTCTAACCGAAAATGCCCTTGTTTTTGGTATTTTTTCGTCATAAAAAATCGCATTGTTTTTTGGTGCAAAATAATTTACATATAATTTAAGCGATGGTTTTGGTGCGGGCCGCGGTCCCCATGCCGAAACCGGGCGAACCAGGCAACCGCGGGGCCTGAGTTCCTACCAGATTCACTTTCAGGGGTTCGGGGGTGGCGACCCGAAACGTAAAGGCTTTACGCCTTGAACCGCGCACGGAGTGGGCCAAAGCTCCAGCACTCTGCGGTGTGCGCCGTGGCTGGCTTTGGCAGGCCATAGGCTGAGCCGTCATCGCTCCCGTATCACAACCTTCCAGATCATTAAACGCCTTGTACTCTCTATACGAATTTTCCATGCTTGGTTAGAAACCGGTCGGAAAAACTGAAAAGGGCTACAACCTCATGAGTTGTAACCCCTTATTTTTATTGGTAGCGGGGGCTGGATTTGAACCAACGACCTTCGGGTTATGAGACCGATTAAAACGGCATTGACAGGCATTGATAGACATTTTCGATATCTATTAAAAAGTCAATAATTCAGTTGCTTATAGTTTGGCGTCATAAAAAACATATTGACTAACATTGATAAATATTGTAGAAAAGTGCTTACATAGTGCTTACATAAATTTGCAGACCCGAAGGTTAATGACCTTTGGGTTTTTAACCCGATAAGCAAAAGGGGGACAAATGGCACGCCAAAAACTGACGGCTAACAGGATTCGAGAATTTCAGTGTTCACAGGAAAAACAACAGGCTTTTTTATGGGATTCTGAAGTCCCTGGACTTGGCGTCAGGACCACCATAGGCGGCAAGGTTTATATTTTCCAGGGACGGCTTGACGGAAAGACCCTTCGGGTTAAAATTGGCGATATCCGTACCTATACGATTGATTCGGCGCGTCAGGAAGCGCGACGCTTGCAAGGATTAATCGACAAGGGAATCGATCCACGCCTGGAAAAAAAAGAACGTATTGCAGCTACCAGGCGAAAGCAGGCCGAAGCCGAATGGAAAGAACAGACCATTGGCGAAATATGGGGCATTTACCTTGAAGACAGACGCGATAAATGGAGCGAAAGGCATTATCTTGACCATGTACGAGCCGCACAACCAGGCGGCGAAAAGGTGAAAAGGGGGAAAGGCGCTAAGAAACCGGGACCCTTGGCACCATTACTTGAATTAAAATTAGTGGACTTGACGCCGGAAATAATAAGTGCCTGGGCCACAAATGAAGCGACCACCAGGGGAACACAGGCACGTATAGCTTATGATGCCTTTCGGACTTTTCTTAATTGGTGTTCGGAGCGGTCAGAATATAGCGGACTCATAACGGCCAATGTATGCACGCGCCGAATAAAGAAAGAGACCTTGCCGAGAAAACGAGCGAGAGGTGATTGTCTCCAGCGCGAGCAGTTAAACGCATGGTTCGAGGCGGTTCGTGGATTGCATAATCCCACGATATCAGCATACCTTCAGACCCTTCTACTAACCGGCGCGAGACGAAACGAGCTTGCAAGCTTGAAATGGCAAGGCCTTGACTTTCAGTGGAACGCTTTGACGATCCACGACAAAGTTGACGGAACGCGGACAATTCCACTAACGCCTTATGTTGAGGCCATACTTAACGCACTTCCGCGACGCAACGAATATGTTTTTAGCAGTCCGACAAGTAGAACCGGCAGACTTGTTGAGCCGCGAATATACCATAATAAAGCCTTGGCGAAAGCAGGAATCGAAGGCTTAACCTTGCACGGGTTAAGGAGATCCTTCGGTACATTGTCCGAATGGGTTGAAGTCCCTGCTGGAATTGCAGCACAACTAATGGGACACAAACCGAGCGCGACGGCTGAAAAGCACTACCGGCGACGGCCGCTTGATTTGCTTCGTAAATGGCACGAAAAGATTGAAGCTTGGATATTAGAGCAGGCCGGAATTGAGCAGCCGAAGGAAATCAAGGAAACAATCCACTTGGTGAGATGAGGGGCTTAAAATGGCAAAAAAGAGAATACCACCGGACAAGCAAACCGAAGCCTTGAGCCGAGCAACTTGGGAATTTGAACAGCGAAATCCGGCAGCGAAAGAAAAGCTGAAAGAAGAAGGCCGAGTTTTTCGAGAAACGCATAAAGAAACAATTTACGACATAGCAAAAATAGACGAACGGTTTGAAAAATATTTATCCGAAGAAAGCCATAATGAAATCCGAAAAACAGAGCAAATTCGGCCAGCAGCTTACGCTGATCGGGGACTATTTGAAGCGCGAATGAAAACTTGGCTGAAATTAGAAGACAGCCAGCAAACCGAAAGCAAAGAATTTATATCCGCCTGGAAAAATGAGATTCTTAAGAACGCACAAAATATATTGAAAGTTCTAATCGGCGAAAATCTTGAAGACACTCTGCTTGTCAGTGTTGACCTGTCAAGGAGTAAAGAAGCAATCATGGCGGAAATCGACAGTATTATTGCCAAGAAAAAAGCCAGCCGTGAAGACAATTCGCGGCTTAAATGGCTTCCCTTGACCGAACAACTTCTTCAGGTGTGGGATTTATATTCAGCAGCAGGCCGACAGCCGGTAAAGACTACTTTTAGACAAATTGCAAAAAAAGTTGGCCGACCATTATCGACGGTTCGGGACCAATGGCTTATAGTGTATGAAAAAATTTTCGATGAACAGTACAAGCCGGAAGAAAAGTATTCTACCGAAGAAAAAAGAGCCAGCGCGGACGAGCTTTGCGCTAAGTGTCCCCATGCTACAGCAGGGAAAACGCCTAAATGCTACCGAAGCGGCGACTTTATTCCTTGCGCGGAATATTTGCGGCTTGCAGGAAAGGAAAGAACGATAAAAAGTGTAGAATTTGACGAAAATATTGACTATGAATCCAAAAAAAAAGACCCTTCCGAATAACAAACTTCCATTAAAACACTTCTTACAGCAGCAATTCAAAACAATAACCCCTTGAAATATAGGGGTTTTTTTATTTCTACGGAATAAGCACCTACCTTATACCGTTTTTTTCTAATGATAGAAAGCAATTAAATCCAAGCGAAAGGAATTTTTATCATGGAAAAAAACGAAAACTTTTTAACTACAAACGAATTTGCCAGAAAGCTTTGTGTAACGGCGGCGACTGTCCGGCGTGGCTTATGTGTTAATGGTCACTACTTGGGGATCCGACCGGTTAAACTTCCGAACGGGCGTTTACTTTGGACGGAATCACACACCGATGAGATCATAGAGCAAAGCCGGGCCTAAGGTGAAAAACATGCTAAACGCAATTCGGAACGCTGTAAAAGAAAAAGTTGAAGCAGAAGCGAAAGAATTTGAGACGGACCCGGAAGGCGACCCATTGCAGGGAAAAGACGTTTTCAAGGCGCTGGCAGGAAATGAAGACGGCGACGCCTGGTTTTTTTGGGAAATTTACGAAAACCGTTTTACATTCGACCACGCGGCGGCGGATTGGTTTGTCTTTAATGGCCACCACTGGCAAGAAGACTTGACCGGCGAAGTGACGGCAGCACTTAGCGAAGTTGTGAACCTTTACGCGACGGAAGCAAACCGGCAAGGCTGGCAGGCGACAAGCGCGACCAAACAAGGCGACAAGGCGGCGGCTGAATCCGCCGAAAGCCGGCGAAAAGAATTATTAAAGCGGGTTAGGGACCTTCAGACGGCCAAACGAAAGCGCGACGTTTTATTTTTGGCGGCAGCCGGACACGGCTTGACCGGGAACGAATGGGACCGGGAGCCAATGCTTTTAGCCTGCCGGAACGGAGTCATTGACTTACTAACCGGCAAGTACCGAGCAGGCCGGCCGGAAGATTTCATAAAGACGGCTGCACCTACTGAATGGCGGGGACTGGACGAAGCCGCGCCGACCTGGGAACGATTTCTTTTTGAAGTCTTTCATAAGGACGCGGAACTTATTTCATATATCGCGCGCTTGCTTGGCTATGGCGTCACCGGCAGCACCGAACACCATGTTATCCCTGTTTT
Source organism: Desulfobacterales bacterium (assembly GCA_018432925.1). Lineage (GTDB taxonomy): Bacteria > Desulfobacterota > Desulfobacteria > Desulfobacterales > JAHDSC01 > JAHDSC01. The sequence continues at coordinate 13,808 of JAHDSC010000057.1, forward strand.
TTGGGGAGCCGGCCGGAACGGAAAAGGCACCCTGCTTGAAGCAATAAAGGCCGTTCTTGGTGACTACGCACTGAAAGCCGAAGCCGAACTATTATTAGAACAAAAATTTGCCAGATCGAGCGGAGCGCCGAATTCGGCCGTTCTTTCCTTGCGCGGTAAACGGCTTGTTTTTGTAAGCGAGACGGACGAAGGCCGAAAGCTGAATGCTTCACGGGTGAAAGAACTTTGCGGCGGCGACACCCTGAACGCGCGCGGAGTACACGCGAAACGTCACGTCGAATTCAAACCTTCGCACCTGCTTTTATTAATGACGAACAACAGGCCAAAGGCACCGGCAGGCGACTTCGCGCTTTGGCAAAGGATTCATTTAATCCCATTTACGCAAAGTTTTATAGACGCACCGAGCAGGCCGAACGAACACCAGGCGGACCCGAAACTGCCGGAAAAGTTGCAGGCCGAAGCTTCGGGGATTCTGGCTTGGCTGGTTCGGGGTTGTCTTGCCTGGCAAAGGGAAGGCTTGAACCCACCGGAGACCGTAAAGGCGGCGACTGAAGAATACCGGCGAGCTGAAGACATTATTCAGCACTTCTTAGACGATACCTGTTTGATTGCCGACCATGCGGGAGTTAAGGCTGGGGAATTATACAAGGCTTACCAGGTTTGGTGTGAAGAAAACGGCCATAAGCCACTTAGCGGGACACGGTTCGGAAGGGATATTAAAGACCGCTTTGACTCCTATCAAGATTACAAAGGCGTTTTCTATGTTGGAATTGGCATAAAAACCTGAAGAGTCTGAAGAGTCTGAAGGGTTTTTTAATAAACTTTTTTATTACAATTTTGGCCTCCTATAGAGAACTTTATATAAAAAGTGTTCAGACTATTCAGGATTTGATTGGAAAATGAAGACTATTTTAAATATTTTCAAATAGATATGACACCCTGAAGGGTTTTGCAAGTGTTCAGGATTTTGGGGCAAAAATGGATTTAATTGAACTTTTTCAACAAGACGGCTTCAACTTTGTCAAGCAAGCGACCACAGGCGGCGGCGAATATGCCGGAAGTTGTCCCTTCTGCGGCGGCACTGACCGCTTTCGTGTTTGGCCGGAATCCGGCCGTTATTGGTGCCGGCAATGCGGAAAGCGCGGGGATACGATTCAATACCTTCGGGATTTTAGAAATATGGAATTCCGGGAAGCCTGCCATTACCTGAATGTTGCACCGGCTTTCGAAGTCTTGCCATTGCCTAAACGGAAGCCGACCTGGACGCCGAGAACGACCGAACCACCTAAGATTAAATGGCAGGAAAAGGCGGCTGTTTTTCTGGAATGGATCCGAAACCGGATACCGAAGCAAGCCAGGGATTGGCTTCACGGCCGGGGTTTAACGGACGAAACTATTCAGGCTTTTAAACTTGGCTGGAATCCAAATGATTTTTACCGAGATCGGCAGACATGGGGACTTGGAGCGAAGGAAAAGAAAAAGCTTTGGATACCGGCGGGATTGGTAATTCCTTACGTTCTTGACGGAAAAGTAATTCGATTAAGAATTAGGCGGCCGGACGAAAGCATGAAGACCGAAAAAGACAGCCGCTATGTTTTGATATCCGGCAGCGACACCAAGCCGCTTGTTTTGCCATGTTCGAGCGATAGCCAGGCATGGCTTATTGTAGAATCCGAGCTTGACGCGCTTTTAGTACACCAGCAAGCCGGGGATTTTGTGGGGACCATTGCACTTGGCAACGCACAATCAAGACCGGATACCGGCACGAACGAAACATTAAAAGACGCTGAAAGCATACTGATTGCACTGGACAGCGACCAAGCCGGCGGAAAGGAATTTTTTAAATGGTGGAAACTACACTACAAGCAGGCCAAGCGCTGGCCGCCTATCGACGGAAAGGACCCTTCGGAAATGCAGGAGAAAGGAAAGTTTAAGGTTAGGGACTGGGTGAAAGCTGGACTACCGGAAGGCCAGGAAGCCGAACCGGTAAAAGCAAAATGCTTAGGGATTCAATGCCAGCATGCCAGCTTAAAGGGGTTTGACGGCATGGCACCTTGTTTTGCGAGCTTTCCAGAAAGCCAGTCATTGACCTTGGGAAGTGTCCCGAAGGCGCTTGGACGAAAGACGAAAAAGGCTTTCCGCTAAAACAGGCAATAATTTGAAAGCATTCAAGCACCCAAAACAGCCAAAGGACGGCTGAAAACAGGCAAAGGCCTGATAAATTTAACCAGAAAGGAAATTATCTTATGCAGGTACAACTAAACATCAACGAGGATGATTTACAGGCAGAATCAATCACGATCAGTTTCAGTGATTTCTTCAGGCTTTTAAACGGCGAACGTGACGGCTTTCTCGATTTGCGCGGCTATCGGAACGAGCCGGAACGGATTCAATTACTGAAACGCATGACGGACACGGATAGGCGGATTGGATATTTTTATCAGCTCATCCTTTGCAATCGGCACGAAAACATATGCACCGGGGAAGAAATGGAAAACGTCACACTGTCAGGAAGCACCGCCGAACTCATCAGCGGCGATCCGGCGATTAGATTGCAGATCCGAAACGGGACACCGCCAGCCGTTGTTAAAAAATTTCTGGTTCAATGCTTAAGGTGGATTAATCGCCAGAAGACCATCGAGGTTGACGAAACAGAAATAAAAAGAAAGCTACATGAATGGGAAAACACTCCATTCTGATTATGTAATAATAACAAGGGGATATGGGGTTAAATCATAAGAGCTTTCAGGTGAATTAACCGGGTGGCTCCTTCAACGAAAGCGCATTTAATTTTTTTCTTTATTGCCAAAAGGAGGAAAGATGAAGCTATCAGATAAAGCACAAAAGCTTAAAAAATCAATCCTGGAACAATTTGAATTCGGCGACGACGCTTCACTGGCGATTCTGGACGCTGCAATGGAAGCCTTTGATTTGAAACATTCGGCCATGGCCGTGGTTCAGGCTGAAGGAATGACGGTTCAAGGCGACCGGGGCGGGGTGAAGGCACACCCATTATTGGCGACAATAAGGGATGCACAGAGCCAATTTCTAAGCGCCATGAAACAATTAAAGCTTGAAACAGACAACACGGCGACCAGGGGACCAGGCCGACCGACGTATTGGGAACAAGCAAAAAAAAACAAGAGGAACTAATGACAATTTTAATGAAATCTAAAATTAATCAAGGACTTACCGGCCGACAAATCGAACACCTTATTTACGGCTGGTGTTTAGGTAATGAAATGCCTTTTGAATCGGACGAACACCGGAAAGCGGCATGGTTTTTGAATCGGGAATATATTTTAAGCTTGCAGGGAATTATTAGAATTCCGGGCGTATTTGGCTATATGCCACTTCGGCCAGGCGAAAAGCCACAAGCCATGAAAGATTATGAAAAAACATCAAAAATGAAAGGAAAATAAATCATGAATTCAGCAGAAATTCTTCAAACTATTGAAAATCACCCACTGACGCAACAGATCTTAGCGGAAAAGCAGGCCGAACTTCTAAAAAAGCGAACGGAAGCCGCTTCCAAAATTGCCGAACTGAAAGCCGAACTCGAAGGCCTTCCGGCGGCTTCCGACGTGGCGGCAAATGAAGAGCGGGAATTGAAAAGGCTTGAACAAGAAGCTGCGGACCTTCGCGCTGAGATTACCCGGAAAATGGCCGAAATGAGAAGCAGGCGCCTGGACGCGGAGGGCCAGATAAGCAATTTAGAAGCCGAATTGTTCGACACCGCCGACAGCCGGATTGACCGCGAAATTGAGTTTTTTCAAGACCTTCATGCAAAGTTTATGCAGATTAAGCCTTCCGCAAGATTTGAAGGAAAAAAACAAAACCTAATCGACATGACCGAAAAAACCACGGCGGCCAGCAATCAGAAGGCGATTGTCAAGGCTTTGGCGTATTGCCGGGAAGCCGTTAAAACCATGGAGGGCATGAAGCTTTCACCCGAACTTGATTTAGAAAAGTTTCAAGAGCTTCGGGACGGAATCCCTGACATTGGCGAATATTCAGAGATCACCGGCAGCCGGACAATCCCAGGTTCAAAGCTACCCAGCGCCAGGGACCTTTTACCTTCGGATTCGGAAACAGATTGGAGAATTGGCAAAATTGCCGAGAAGTTTAAAAAAATTATAACACGGCGGAAATAAGCCGCGTATCGATTCGCCGTGAAACAATATGGGAGTTGGCACGGCGACAAGAGCGCGGGGTTCACCGTCCAGAACGCCGCGCTTTACTCAAAAACAAAAAAACAAACGGAGGAATTATGGCAATTTCAATCACGACACCACAGGCGGGTGAATTCGGATTCATTGTCAATGGAGTATCGGCGGATGCAAGCGGTTGCGAAGAGCTTGTGGCAGCCGTTTCAGGAAAATCAATCGTTGTGGATCATCTGACAATCAATGTTGGAGCGGCTTTGACCCTGACAGTCGGCCAAGGCAAAACAGGCGCGGCTGTCACGGCGGCGCTTATCGGACCTGTTTCAATGGCTGAAAACAGCTCCATCCAATGGGACTTTTCCACCAGGGGCGGAATGGCGCTTTCACCGGGAACAGCTTTGACGCTTGACACTTCAGGAGCCGGAAATATCTGTGTTTTTGTTCATGGACGCATTTAATGACCTGGGACGAGTTAACCGGGGCCGTATAACGCACGTTTAGGGGGATAAAATAAAAAGGCCATACCTTGATATGGGCTGAAAGTAGATCGTTTCTCATACGCTAAATGCTGAAGCCGTTTTTAGCCAATAACGGCGAAACAGTTTGAATTTACGAAGATTCATTGCAGAAAGGCGGGATTGTCCCGCTTTTTTGCTTTTGGCGGAAAAAATCATCAGGCAGGTAAGAACTGTAACCGATCCGATAGCAAAATTGATAATTAATTTTCGGAAAGAAGCGGGTTTAATACCCCGCTTTTTTTATTATTTGCTTACATAACGCTTACACAATCCCAAAAACTTAAAAGGGCTACAACCTTATGAGTTGTAACCCTTTGTTTTTATTGGTAGCGGGGGCTGGATTTGAACCAACGACCTTCGGGTTATGAGCCCGACGAGCTACCAGACTGCTCCACCCCGCATCAGGTAATTTGTCTTTTTATCTAAAACATGAAAAATTGTCAAGGTGTTTTTTCCGGCTGTAATAATGATAAAATTAATGCTTTCAAACGCTTCAGCTCTTGGTTCGGATCACTTCCGGCTGCTAATCGCAAAAGAATCAGCTTTGCGCGGCCGGTTTGCCCCGAAATGATTTCCAGGGAGGATTTTGAGACCTTGAGGCATTTTGCCAGGTACTGGATACACATTTTGTTTGCCGCCCCATCGACGGGCGGTGCGGTAAGATTGATTTTAAGGGCATCGCCATGAAGCCCGGCGATCTTGTTTTTGGATGATTTGGGTTGGACGAATGCTTTGAAGATAATCCCCTCGGAATTTTCCCGCATATACAGCATATGTATGCCTGAAGGATTTGTCGTTTCCATCCGTGTTTTCCGGGTGGTCAAGGGTGCGAATGATCTGTCCGTTCGATCAACTAATGAGAATGATAAACGAATTGTCCGCGGGTATGCGGACGGTAACTATTCGGTTTCGGTATTTTTTTCAATGATTTCCATCAAAAACCTGGGCGGTCGGACGACCTTGCCGTTGCGGTCGATACAGGCATGCTTTGTAAAACCGACGGCATGGATTTTTTGGCCGTCTTCGCTCCGTATACGGTAATCGAATTTAACGGCTCCCTTGAAACTGGTGTCGATGGAAGTTTCTATGATTAATAGATCGTCGTATTTGACAGGATGCATATACTTGCACCGGGCTTCCGATGCGGGGAGAAAAATTCCCTGTGTTTCAATCATCTTATAGGAAAGTCCCCATGACCGGAGCATTTCCGCGCGGCCGATTTCAAACCAGCGCAGGTAGTTGGCATAGTAGCCATATCCCATATTGTCCGTGTCACCGTAGATTACCCGGTATGTTGTTTGATAAGCCGGCATGCAATATCCTTTGTTTGAAACCGGAATCGATTCGACATCTCATTTTTCATCTCACCGGAGTGCCCGGTTTTATCAATCGGAATGAATCGATGAGATGAAATATCGCATAAAATATTCTAAATGGAATCGGCGGTAAGCAAGGGTTGAATCACTTTTTTCAGCTCGTCATAGTTGTATGCAACGGGCAGTTCCGGGAATTCATTTTTCACATTTTCCGGCGGGGTGAAAAGAATTCCCGTCCCCGCTTCCTTCAGCATGTTGATATCGTTATAGGAATCACCGATGGCGATGATCTCGTAGTTTAGGCTTTTCAGAGAAATTACGGTTTTCTGTTTGCTGTTTTGCTGGCGCAGATGATATCCGGCCACCGAACCATCCGGGCTCACGGATAATGAGTGGCAGAAAAGAGTCGGCCAACCGAGTTTTTTCATTAACGGCCCCGCGAATTGAACGAACGTGTCGGAAACAATGATGATCTGGGTTCGTTCTCTGATCCAGGCAAGAAAATTCACCGCTCCCTCCAGAGGGTCCATTGTCTCAATAACGTCTTGAATATCTTTCAGCTTCAGCCCATTTTCCCGAAGAATGGAAAGACGCTTGTTCATTAGAACATCATAGTCGGCTATATCCCGCGTGGTCAGTTTGAGTGCATCGATGCCGGTTTTCTTAGCCACATTAATCCAGATTTCAGGAACAAAAACCCCCTCCAGATCCGAACAAACAATATGCATAATGCCTCTCCTAAATGTGTTATGGTTTCGGCCGGGAAAAATCGTAATGTTATGGAAGATCCATTCCCCATCCAATTCAGTCTTCTTGGTTTTCATTCTCGATTCGGATAAGGACCGGCCTGTCGCTCACGATATCCAGCAGGGCGATTTCGGAAAGCGCTTTTCGGACATCCGCTTCCCTGGCAATGTGCGTGAGCATAACGATCGGCACGGAACCGCCTGACTTTCTCCCTTTCTGGTGCACGGACTTGATGCTGATTTTATGGTCTCCCAGGATGCCGGATATCCTGGAAAGAACGCCGGGTCGATCCAATGCGGAAAACCGGAAGTAGTAATGAGTGGAGATATCATCAATCGGCATGATCGGAATTTTTCGTATATGATTCATCTGGTATGACAGCAATGGAATTCTGGATTTCGCTCCGGATAGAATGTTTCGTGCGAGATCCACGATATCGCTGACGACCGCGCTGGCCGTCGGCATCATGCCTGCGCCATGTCCGTAAAGGAGGATATCGCCGACCGCATCGCCGGTAATTGTAATTGCATTGAATGTGCCGTTGACATTGGAAAGGAGATTGTCGAAAGGTATCATGGTCGGATGAACCCTGGCCTCAACGGCATTCTCCCAGTTTTTGCTGATAACCAGAAGCTTGATCCGGTATCCGAAATCCCGGGCGAATTCGATATCCAGCGGGGCGATGTTCGAAATGCCTTCGATATAGATGTCATGCAGATTGATTTCCATCCCGTAGGCAAGAGATGTTAAAATGGCCAGCTTGTGGGCGGTATCCAGCCCGTCCACATCCAGCGATGGATTCGCCTCGGCAAACCCGCGGGACTGGGCCTCCGAGAGGGCGGTTTTGAAAGTACATCCTTCGTCGGAAATTTTGGACAGGATATAGTTGCAGGTACCGTTTAGAATTCCGATCATTGATTTTACCCGATTGCCGACCAGGGATTCCCGCAATGTCTTGATGACCGGCATGCATCCGCCCACGCTTGCCTCAAAGGCCAGATCCACCCCTTTTCCGGCTGCCTCCCGGAATATCGTATTGCCGTGGGAGGCAAGAAGCGCCTTGTTCGCGGTGACGACTTGTTTCCCATTATGAATCGCTCGCAAAATCATGTCCCTGGAAACCTCTTCGCCGCCGATCATTTCAACAATGATATCGATGTCGGGATCGTCAACCACTTTGTAACTATCGGTAATCAGGACTCCTTCATCAAACCGGATACCTCTGTCTCGCTTCCGATCGATATCCGCCACCCGTCTCAGTATCAGGTCGGCTCCAACCCTGGCGCGGATGAGATCCGTGTTTTCCATAAGAATTTTGGCGACTCCCGAACCGACCGTGCCGCAACCGATTAGCCCGACATTAATTTTTTTCATGCTGATATTCCTTTGAATGGTTGACCGGGTTTTTCCATGCGGGATGTTTCTTTCGGCGATCCATCCATTACATTATTTTTCTGATTCCCCGGATCGCCTGGTTGATACGCATGTTGTTTTCAATGAGCGCGAACCGTACGAAATCGTCACCATACTCCCCGAATCCCAGGCCGGGTGAGACAGCGACCTGGGCTTCATTAATCAGAAGTTTCGCAAATTCCACGGACCCCATCTTCAAGTACTTCTGGGGTATTTTCGCCCAGACGAACATGGTTCCTTTCGGGCTGTTGACATCCCAGCCGATACGGTTGAGACCGGATATGAGCGAATCCCGTCGAGATCGGTACGTATTGCGTATCTCTTCGACGCAATCCTGCGGACCGTCCAGGGCGATGATCGACGCGATTTGAATCGGCTGAAAAGGACCGTAATCAAGATAGCTCTTTATTCGACTCAAGGCACCGACCATCTCTTTATTGCCGACACAAAAACCGATTCTCCAGCCGGGCATACTATAGCTTTTTGAAAGCGAGAAAAATTCCACGCCGACTTCTTTTGCTCCCTTTGCCTGAAGAAAACTGGGAGCCTCATACCCATCATAAGTCAGATCTCCATACGCGAAGTCGTGAATAACCATGATCTCGTTTTCTTTGGCGTAATTTACAATTTTTTCGAAAAATTCAAGAGATACCACTTCCGTTGTGGGATTGTGGGGATAGCTGATAATTAAAATCTTGGGCCGTGGCCAGGTTTGTTTTGTCGCGCTCATCAGTTTTTCAAAAAAATCGATCTCCGGCCGAAGCGGAATGCCCCGGACATCGCCGCCCGCAATGATGGCTGAATAAGGATGAATGGGGTAGGTCGGATTCGGGGTAAACACGACGTCACCAGGCCGAATCGTCACGAGTATCAGATGGGATATTCCTTCCTTGACCCCGATGGTGACAATGGCTTCGGTTTCAGGATCGATTGTCACATCAAACCTGCGTTTATACCAATTCGAAATTGCGATTCGAAGCCGGGTGATTCCCCTGGATGCTGAATACCGATGATTATGGGGTTTTTGAACCGCCTCCACGAGCTTATCAACAATGTGAGGCGGAGTCGCAAGATCGGGATTTCCCATTCCCATGTCGATAATATCTTTTCCGGCTCGGCGGGCATTCATTTTTATGGCGTTAACGGTTGCAAATACATAGGGAGGCAGGCGATCGAGTCTCGCAAATCTATCCATGGAAAAAGCCTTTCGGTAAATTTTGGAACAAAATTATTAAGAACTTATAGTTACAATACCCGGTCTTGTATGTCAAAAAATTTGTTTTGACTTTTATCCCGAATCGGTTTAGTTTTTGATTATTTTTATAAATCGGATACATGGGGGAAAAACCGTATGAGCAACTCTCTGACTTACGCCGATGCGGGTGTTGATATCGATAAGGCCAATAACTTTGTCAGCATCATAAAAAAGATCGCTAAAGAAACGCCCAGAACCGGTGTAATGGGTGAAATCGGTGGCTTCGGAGGGCTGTTCTCCCTTAACGTGGCCGATTTTGAAAAGCCCGTATTGGTGAGTTCAACAGACGGAGTGGGAACCAAACTGAAGATTGCCTATATGATGGACAAGCACGACACCGTCGGAATCGATCTGGTTGCCATGTGTGTCAATGATATTGCCGTCCAGGGAGCCAAGCCTCTTTTTTTCCTCGATTATCTTTCCATGGGGAAGCTGAACACCGATATTGCCACCGATATTATAAAAGGAATCGTTGAGGGATGCAAACAGGCCAACTGTGCGCTGATCGGTGGTGAAACCGCTGAAATGCCCGGAATTTACCGGGAAAATGAATATGATCTCGCCGGGTTTACTGTTGGAATCGTTGATAACAGTAAAATCATTGACGGTTCGGAGATCCGTGTCGGCAACCGACTGATCGGAATCGCATCCAGCGGTCTTCACAGCAACGGTTATTCCCTGGTCCGAAAGATTTGTTTCGATAAACTGAACCTGAGCATTGACTCGAAGTTACCCGGGCTGGCCGGAACCATCGGAGAAGAGCTTCTGGCACCGACAAAGATCTATTCGGAAACCATACAGCGTTTGATAAGAGATCTTCCGGTATTGGGTCTTGCTCATATAACCGGCGGCGGTATTTCAGACAATATTCTCCGAATCATTCCCAAGGCGTGCAAAGTGGTAATAAGAAAAGGCAGCTGGGAAGTACCCCCTGTTTTCACCTTTTTGCAGAAGGCAGGCAATGTATCCGAAAATGAAATGATGCGTACCTTCAATAACGGTATCGGAATGATAGCGGTTGTGCCTGAAAAGTCGGTTCAGGATGTTTTAGAGAGGCTGAACGGATTGGGCGAAAAAGGGTTTGTCATCGGGGAAATCGTTGAAAGAAAGAATTCAGGCGATCAGCTGGAATGGATGGAACCTTGACGAGAAGAGAAGACCGAAACGGGGATAAAAACCATCTGTTGCACAAAGTCCGGGTATCCTTTTCCAACCTGTTGGCTTGGATCGCCAGGGGCCAAGAGGGACAATCCCTGTGCAAGAATTGAGCGATCCGGCACACCGCGCATCCGGAGGATGCAGGGGAAAAAAAGTAAGCACCTGATTACTGCTTAAAATTCACCCCGTTACCGTTTGAAAATCCATGCCTCCCTTTCAAATTTGCTCTTGAAAGGATTTGCCTGGGGGTGACTTCCACACATTTGTTTTTTTGTCGCGCCCGCCGGACATGATCACTTACAAGAAGAAATCATTTTTTAATCTTGCCCGTTATGAATGTATCTGCCGACCGTTTCTTTTCGTTTTGCGGGCGAATTGCGTTTTATGAATGTACTTGGCATTGAAACCTCCTGTGATGAAACCGCTGCTTCGATTGTAATCGACGGCAGGACCATTTTATCTTCGGTAATTTCTTCCCAGGTCGCGGTTCATAAGAGATATGGCGGGGTCGTTCCTGAACTTGCCTCCAGAAAGCATATGGAAGCCATCGTCCCGGTGGTTGACGAAGCCATAAGGAGTAGCGGCATCGACGCCCGACGGATTGATGCAATTGCCGCAACCCAGGGCCCCGGCTTGATAGGGGCTTTGCTGGTCGGCTTTTCATTTGCAAAGGCCTTTGCTTACGCGTTGGATATTCCATGGGTCGGCGTTAATCATCTCCAAGGTCATGTCAATTCGGTGTTTCTGGAGTCCGATCCGCCTCCGTTTCCGTTCGTGGCGCTGCTGGCCTCGGGAGGACATACCGGAATTTATTACGTGACGGCGCATACCCGGATGGATCTCATGGGGCAAACCAGGGATGATGCCGTAGGAGAAGCCTTTGACAAGGTCGCCAAAATGCTGGATCTCGGTTATCCGGGCGGTCGCGTCATTGAAATGCTGGCTGAAAAAGGAGACCGAAGCATAATCCCGTTTCCGAGATCCTATCTGGACAAATCCGCCTTCGATTTCAGTTTCAGCGGTATAAAAACCGCGGTCAACCGTTATATACAAACCCACAAGGACGATTATAAGAAACAAATCCCGGATATCGCGGCGGGTTTTCAGGAGTCGGTGGTCGAGGTCCTGTCATACAAGGCGATTCATGCTGCAATGGAAAAGCAATGCGGGCACATTGCCCTGGTAGGCGGTGTGGCGGCGAACAAACGATTGAGAGAAAAACTCCGTCGGGATGCGGAGTGTAAGGAAATCACGGTACATATCCCTTCTTTTGACCTTTGCGGGGATAATGCGGCCATGGTGGCGGCCCTCGGTTACCATCATTTAATCCGGGGGGAAACCGCCGACATGAATCTCGACGTCTATTCGAGGGCGGCAAACTGACCGGATGGTATTCTTAGAAATCGATTCTTAATTCCTTCCGTTCGGGTTTCATACCGCCCGAAGGTTCTCCGTCGCCAAATATTTTGTTTTCAGCTTTCTGATTCTTTGAATCGATTCCATTCCTTTCGCCCTTGTTTCGCCGGAGTCTCTGAAGCCCTTTCGTATCCGCTCGAACGCATTTTCAATTTTCGGGCCCTTGTGGCATATCAGGGCGATATCGATATCCGCGGAAAGAATTCGTTCCATGACCGTTTCAATGTCGTAATGCTTATGGATCGCTCCCATGTCCAGATCGTCCGTTATTACGATTCCCCGGAACCCCATTCGATTTCTCAGAAGATCCCTTGCGATTTCCGTTGACAGGCTGGCCGGCCATTCGGGATCGATGTCGGTATAAAGTATATGAGAAAGCATGATTCCCGCCACATTGCGTTTTATAGCCGCATCAAACGGCAGCAGGTCGAAAAATTCCAATGTCTTCCTTTCAACGCTCAGCGTCGGCAGATCCAGATGAGAATCCAGCGTGGTACGACCGATTCCCGGAAAATGCTTGGCAACCGCCATTACTCCGTTGTTTTGAAGATTTTCAATCACTTTGACGCCCAGATGAGATACCCACTGGGGATCGTTTCCAAAGACCCTTTGGGACATCACACCTTGAATCCCTTCCGGGACCACGTCCAGAACAGGAGCCATATCCATATTGATGCCGACGCGTGTGAGTTCCTCGGCGGTTGTTCTGGCAAAGTATTCGGCGTCATTTTCCCCTCCCATCTTCGAATTGCCCGGAAACTGCGTAAACGGGGCCTTTAGCCTGGCGACCTGTCCGCCTTCCTGGTCGATGGCGATAAACAATGGCGGCTGGCCGCAGGATATCGCATATGCCTGGGCGGATCCGCAGAGATGCTCGATTTGATCCGGGGTGGATACGTTTCCGGCAAAGAGAATGATCCCTCCGACTTTTAATGTGTCGATCAAAAACATGAGTTCGCGGTTGAGTTCGGTTCCGTTGAAACCCACCATCAAACGTTGCCCCGCCAGCTGTTCATTTGATAAGTTGAAAATATTCATTCAAATTCTTTTCATTGCATGCCGCTGAAACGTCGGACAGCGGATCGGTTGGAGGTGAATACTGTATGAAACGGAAAATGGGAACTTGGATCAGGATATTTATCATCCAAACAGATTCCGGACAAGGGATTATTTTTCGGCCATCTGTCAAGAAAATTGATAGGAAATGAAACGCTCCTGAAATCTCTTTGAAATTGAACTTGATTTTTCAGCGTGATTCGTTATGATGATTCCAAATCCTATCCTGCGGTAAGGAATTGTTTATCTGAAGCCAAGGGGCCGGGAAATTGCATATTTCCAAAAAAATCGTTCGGCCGGCCTTACCGTATCGGGTAAGGCCGGTTTTTTTTCGGGCGCCGTCAAAAAGAAGAGCGGATTTAAAAAATCGATGGACCGCCTCTGATTCTGCGGGTAGCAATCGGGAACCTCGCAGGGTGAAACCGGGCGGACGGTTTCAAATTCCTTAAAAGACCGATGAAATGGATCAAACAGGGAGGGTATAAGGATGTCTCAAATAAACGATTGGATTGCATGCCGAATCAAGTTGGACCAGCGGGATAAATATCTGCGGGAGGGAAAAGATTTTATAAACGACGGCGAGATGCTCGATACCTTGAAGCGAAACGTCCATCCTGATGCCCAGGCGGTCAGAGATATCATTCAGAAATCACTTGCCATTGAAACCCTGACCCCGGATGAAACCGCCATGTTGCTTAATGTTGCCGATCCGGAGCTTGTCTCAGAAATGGAAGCGGCTGCGTTGGCTGTCAAAAAAAAGGTTTATGATAACCGAATTGTGACTTTTGCGCCGCTTTACATGAGCACGAAATGTGTCAATAATTGCCTTTATTGCGGTTTCCGGCGCGATAATGAAGCGGCGACGCGTGGTGTGCTCTCCATGGAAGAAATACGAAAAGAATGTGAGATCCTGGCCGGAAAAATCGGACACAAGCGGCTTATCGCAGTGTGCGGAGAACATCCGGAATCCGATGCCGAATACATCGCCCAGGCCCTGCAGAACATATACAGCGTCAAAATGAAGACCAGGCATGGATATGGTCAGATACGCCGGGTCAATGTCAACGCCGCCCCCCTTCCCATAGAGGATTTGAAGATGCTGCATGATATCGGGATCGGCACGTACCAGGTTTTTCAGGAAACCTACCATCATGAAACCTATCGCAAGGTGCATCCGGTGGGAACCCTGAAAAGCGATTACCCGTGGCGGCTCTACTGCATGCATCGGGCGCTGGAAGCCGGGGTGGACGATGTGGGAATCGGAGCCCTCTTCGGCCTTTATGACTGGAAGTTCGAGGTCATGGGACTGTTGTATCATGCCATGGAGCTGGAGCGGGTTTTTGGAATCGGTCCCCATACCATTTCATTTCCGCGTATCGAACCCGCTGAAAACACCCCTTTCACTTCGAGTACAAAATACAAGATCGGCGATGATGATTTCAGAAAAGCGGTCGTTGTGCTACGTCTTTCCGTGCCTTACACGGGGATGATATTGACCGCCCGGGAAAATTCCCGCATCCGAAGGGAACTCATTCCCTTGGGTATCACCCAGACTGATGCCTCCTCAAAAATCGGTCTGGGGGCTTATTCGGATGATCGCCCGGAACAGCAAGGGAAAAGGCAGCAGTTCATCCTGGGAGATACTCGCAGCCTCGATGAGGTCATCGGGGAACTGGCCCGTATGGGTTACATCACATCCTTTTGCACCGCGGGTTACCGTTGCGGCCGGACCGGAAAGTGTATCATGGATCTGCTTCGTTCCGGAAAAGAGGGCAACTTCTGCAAGTTGAACGCCGTGATCACCTTCCGGGAGTGGCTGGACGATTTTGCCTCTGAATCAACCAAGGCGCTTGGCGAGGAGGTGATTGCCCGGGAGATCTCCGAGGTCCGTGAAAAAATGCCGCAGATCTTTGATTCATTCATGAAGTATTATCAGAGAACCATTGGCGGCGAGCGGGATCTTTATTTTTAAATTATCCGAAGTGGTTTGAAAGCGCCCCATCGCGTCGAAGATCCATGGGGATCGAGGAACTCAGAGGTAGATTATGGAATCTGCACCAATGTGCATCATCGACTATATCCGGCATCGCTATGGTTTTTTCGCCATTCCCGCGAAAATTTACGGCAACCGGTGGTCCTTTGAGGGAGAGAAAATCGATACCGAAATGGCCTTCGGGATATCCGGGAGAATCCAACTGACCGATAAAAAAGGGATTATCGTATATTCCAATGACCCGGTTCCGGATGAGGCGGTCAAGGACATCCTTCAATATTTTCAAGAGACCGGAAAATGAGTCGTATCGAAGAGGTGCTCCGACAGGACGTTTTCAGCCGGGATGATATCATTCGGCTTCTTTCGGCCGTTGAGGCCGAAGAGCTCGAAATGATATCTCAAGCCGCAGGTCGGACACTCATGGAAAGATGTTCGGATAAAGTTTACCTTCGGGGGCTGATTGAATTTTCCAATATCTGTACCATGGACTGTCTGTATTGCGGCCTTCGGAAGAGCAATCAAAAGGTTAACCGGTATTGTTTGACGAAAAAGGAAATTGTTGCGGCGGCGTATGAGTGCGCTGCGAACGGTCTCGGCTCGATTGTTCTGCAGTCCGGTGAAAGACGGGACGCGTCGTTTATTGACTTTGTCACCGATGTCGTTCGGGAGATCAAAAGACAGACTGTTTCGGAAAAACTGTCCGATGGTCTCGGAATCACGCTGTGCGTCGGAGAGCAGAGTCCGGAGAATTACCGCCGTTTTTTTAATGCGGGCGCCCATCGATACCTGCTGAGGATCGAGACCTCCCATCCGGGGCTGTTTAAAAAAATCCATCCCCCCCGGCAGCGCCTGGAGTCCCGGCTACGGTGTCTGGAGGTTTTAAAAGAGATCGGATACCAGGTGGGAACAGGGGTTATGATCGGATTGCCGGGCCAGACGATTTCCATGCTGGCCGACGACATCCTTTTTTTCAGGGACATCGATATCGATATGATCGGAATGGGACCTTATATTTGCCATCCGGATACGCCGATGTACAAACATCATCAATCGGTTGACCGAAGGCGCAACGAAATTTTCAGACGCTCGCTTCTGATGATCGCCGCCGCGCGCCTCGTGCTAAAGGACGTCAATATCGCATCGACCACGGCGCTTCAGGCGATGGATCCGCTGGGAAGGGAAAAGGGAATCCGATTCGGCGCCAACGTAGTGATGCCCCAACTGACACCTGCCGGATACCGTGGCGATTATCTGATCTACCCGGGAAAGCCATGTTTGAATGAAGGCAATAACGAATGCCGAATCCGCTTCGAAAACGAGATGAGGTCTCTTGGCAGGGCGGTTGCGATCGATCAATGGGGGGACCCGAAGCATTTTATTACAAGGACAAAAAAGACGCGGGGCAACGGCCCCGCGTCTTATGAAAGCCTTGCCGAACAACGGCTAAACCGTTGAACGCTTCGTATATTTCGTATGAAGCAGATGGTGGGATTTTTCGCTCAGCGGTTTTCCCAGGAACTCTTCGTAAATCTGTCTGATTTCCGGGTTGTCGTGGGATTTGCGGAGCTCTTTTCCCTCGTCTTCCTGATATATGGCTTCAATCCTCTTTTGTCTAACCTCGTCGGTTGTGAACCTCGGCTGGCCTCCGCCGCCGATGCATCCGCCCGGGCAGGTCATTACCTCGATGAAGTGA
>JAHDSC010000009.1 GCA_018432925.1 Desulfobacterales bacterium
ATTCCGAACTCGATCTCGGCATCGATTCGATGGGAGCCATCCAGTTGATGACGGCGCTGGAGGAAAAATTCGGCATCCTTTTAAAAGAAGACGAATTCCCAAAATTCTTTACAGTCGGCGAGCTTTCAAAATACATGGAAGAAGCTCTTTCAAAAAAAGAAAAGCGCTACCGCGAAACGGAACGTTCCTGGAAAGATATTTTCCGTTCCGCACCGCCGGACACCCTCCTCGATAAAATTGACACCCGCGCTGGAACCGGTGCAAGGTTTTTTACGTTTGTCGGATCTTTCATTTTGGATTCCGTTTTTAAGTTTTTTTTCAGGCTCAGGGTATATGGAAGAGAAAATATCGGCGCAGAGCCATATCTGCTGACTCCCAACCATTCAAGTTATTTGGATGCATTTATCATTTTCAGCGCGGTTCCCGGGATTTTGCGAAGCCGTCTTTTTTTTCTGGCATATCAGCTTTATTTCGATGTACCGGTGGTCCGAAATTTCATCAAGCTGATGAGGGTGATTCCGATTGATCCATCAAGAAACTTGATGGACGCGCTGCAGGCATCCGCCTTTGTATTGAAAAGCGGAAAAATCCTATGCATCTTTCCAGAAGGTGCCAGAAGCATCAACGGACGGATAAAAGACTTTAAAAAAGGTGTCGGAATCCTTTCAAAAGAGATTGAGGTAAAAGTGATTCCGGTTTATATCAGTGGAGCCCATCGCGCGTTGAAGACCGGAAAACGGCTTCCAAGACCTTCGCCAATCCGAGTCATTTTCGGGCGTCCGTATCCGGCTTCGGAACTTGAAGCGATCGGGCTGAAAATTGACACTCGCCTCGATGGATATGCGGCGGTCAGCGTGGGGTTGAGAAATGAAATCCTCAGGCTCAAAGAAAGCTTTCAGCAAAGTAACCGGATTTCAGTAAATGAAGATGACGCATAAAACAAGGAGAAAGACAGTGCTCACGGAGAAACATCTGGATAAATATGCCGATGTCCTGTTGTGGGGCCTCAAAAAAGCGAGAACCGGCAAATTCAAAAAAAACGATATCATCTTAATCCGTTACAGCATGCCCGCAAAACGGCTGGCTGAAATTCTATTTGCCAAAATCCTGGACATGGGCATGAATCCCGTCCAGCGGGTAGAGCCCACTTTTACGATGGAACAAAGGTTTTTTGAACGGTCGAATCCCAGGCAACTTGTGTTCCAGCCGCCGGGGGATAAGGAACTCTTCAGCAATCTGAATGGGAGTATTTTTTTACATGCCCCCGAGTCCATAACACATTTGAGTGGAATCGATCCCCAAAAAATCGCTCGGGCCGCAGTCGCCAGAAAATATTTGCGTGATATTCTCGAACAACGGGAAATGGCAGGCGCTTTTGGCTGGACCCTGTGTATTCTGCCGACGGAAGAACTCGCCGGACATGCCCGGCTTACCTTGGAGGAATATGCGGCTCAAATCGTAAACGCATGCTTTCTCGACAAGAAATCTCCAACCCTCGAGTGGATGCAAATTTTCAAGAACGCGGTATCCATTAAGAAATGGTTGAACGGCATGCGAGTTGAATATTACCATATCGTATCCCAAAATGTTGACTTAAAAATTGTTCCCGGAGAAAATCGCCGGTGGATCGGCCTTTCCGGCCACAACATACCAAGTTTTGAGATATTTCTGTCTCCGGACTGGAGAGGAACCGAGGGGATATATTATGCCGACCAGCCCTCTTACCGAAGCGGCAATTATGTGCAAGGCGTTCGGCTGGAATTTAAAAAAGGCTCGGCTGTGAAAATACAGGCGGAAATGGGGGAAGATTTTGCACGAAAACAGATCTCGATGGATAAGGGGGCAAATAAACTGGGTGAGTTTTCACTGACAGACAAAAGATTTTCGAAAATCGATAAATTTATGGCCAGCACCCTTTTCGACGAAAACTATGGGGGAAAATACGGAAACTGCCACATTGCGCTCGGTTCTTCCTATGCGGACACGTACAGCGGCGATCCCGGAAAACTGACAAAAGATCGGAAAGCAGAGCTGGGGTTCAACGATTCGGCCCTTCACTGGGATCTCGTCAACACGGAGAAAAAAAGGGTCGTGGCGCATCTTTCATCGGGCGAGAAAGTTACGATCTACGAAAACGGAAAATTTACTTATTGATCTCGAATCGTTGAAACATTCTCATTCAGCGGAGAAAGGGCTATGAAATTATTCGACCGAATCCCATAGCCCCTTAAAATACATTTTTCATGATCGACTTCTCAAGCGCATCTCGGGTCAATTATTCTTCTCTACCTTCCCTGTGATCATCGCAGGGTTGATCCGCATCCTGGAATCTTTCATGTTCCGCCCACTCTGGAGCCTTGGTGCAGATATCCATTTTCTTCACATTTTCTTTTTTCTGGGTTGCGCCGACCTTTAACTCTTTTTCTTTTTTCTTAGCCTCTTTTTTAACATCTTTTTTCTTTGCCATGGGAATCCCCCTCCTTTAAAAGGTTTCATTGCCCCTTCCTATCTGGAGCAAGGCAGCTAAAATGAAAGGCTCACTTTTTACTTATGATCGCTAATTATATATCATATTATTAAAGAAAAATGACCTTGTCAAGTTTTAGAAAATTATATTCATCTTATAAATATATATTCATTTTATAAATAATAATGGCCTTTTCTGAACACCAGCCTCCACGTCCCTCTTTAAAAATGAAACAATACAAACCGCATGTCAAATTGGTCATATGGACAATTGAGAGGTGGAAAACTTGAGTGAATAATTAAAAAGTGGAACCGCACGGAAGCTCTTAAAAAGGTTGACAGCAACCAAGCAGGCTCCCCGCTGTGAGATGAAGTTCAGGGTTTCAATTTAGGGGCTGTTTGAGGACGGCCGGCCGTATTCTTTAATAATACACAGACCACTCAAAGAAATATGGATGCATTTTTCTGCATCATCGAAAAATCTTTTTCAGTTAATCCGGCTCCACGGACGATGCGTTCCGCCATTTTTTTATCGATCAGGTCACCCGGATCATGCGCATCGGTATTAATCACCAGTTTTGCTCCGGTTTTCCCGGCAATCCGGGCAACGTGGCCGTTGGTCAGGGAGTGCCCCTTGCGTGCCGATATCTCCAAAAAAATGCCTCGCTCCTTGGCCCGGCAGGCTTCTTCTTCGGAAATCAGTCCGGGATGGGCAATAATGTCGATATCCGCTTCTAATGCGGCCCGGTTGGTACCCGGCGCAACCGGTTCCACCAGCGTTTCTCCATGGACGATAATGACTTTCGCACCCAGTGCGCGGGCCTTGTTGGCGGTATCTGCAATCAGAGTGGGGGGAACATGAGTGATCTCTATGCCCGGAATCACTTTTATATGCAAAACATGATTCAGATTTTCTGCAATCGCCACAATCCGTGGGATAATAAAATCGATATTGGATAAATCTCCGTGGTCCGTTATCCCGATTCCTTTCAGACCCGTGAATTCAGCGCGCCGTACCAGTTCGGATGGTATCAATGCTCCGTCACTGAAAATCGAATGTGTATGAAGATCAATCATTAAATGTAATTTCAAATGGTTATGAACAATTCAGGTTATACCTTGAACTTGCCGAAGTCTTCCGGAGAAAGGTTTTCAAGATATTCCGCCCACTTTTTTCCCTCTTCGCTTTTATCCACTGCTTCCGCATCTCTTTCCGTCATTTTGGACTTTTCGATAACCCTGTCGTCGACATAAATGGAAGCATTGAATCGAAGGGCGATGGCAATCGCGTCGCTGGGTCTGGCATCCATGCTGAAACTTTTTTCATCGGAATTAAAATATATTCTGGCAAAAAAGGTGTTATCCTTCAAATCGCAAACCTCGACTTTGGATACCTCAATATTCAGCAGATCCAGAAAATTTTTAAAGAGATCATGGGTCATCGGCCGCTCGAAATTGATATTTTGAAGCACGGATACGATGGAAGTGGCTTCGAGCAAACCGATCCAAATGGGAATCGTCTGACCATCCTCGACCGACTTCAGGATAATAATCGGGGTGTTTGACGCCGGATCCATGGTCATTCCTGCTATGCTTACCTTACGCAGCATAACTTTCTTCTCCTTTCGAGCCAAGAGATGAGGGTTCAATACCGACCGGTTTACCCCGCAGGGAATGGGGAAATGCGGTCTCAATTCGGACGGTGACTATCTTGCCGCTGCAGTTTTTTATTTCGGGGAGATCGTTTTTATTGAAATGAAAATTTACAATCTTATTACTTGATGTTCTCCCTTTCCATTGCAACTGCCGGCCCGCCCCTCCCTGCTTATTGCTTAAACCTTCAACAAGAACAGGGTAATCTGACCCAACCAGCGCTTCATTCTTTTTTATGGTAATAGCGGACTGAATGTCCAATATCCTTTTCAATCGGTCTTTCTTTTCATGATCTTCAACCTTGTCGGAAAATTCGGATGAGAGTGCGTTTGGACGATCCGAGTACATAAACGCATAAACACTATCATATTCCACGCTTTTAATCAAATCCAGCGTATCGTTGAAGTCTTTTCGCGTTTCCCCCGGAAAACCCACAATAATGTCGGAAGTAATCGCAATATCCGGGCAAAAATGTCGCAGTTTATCGATTTTTTCAAGGTAAAGCTGCCGGGTATATTTCCGATTCATGCGTTCCAGAATCCGATTCGATCCGGACTGGACCGGCAGATGGAGATGATTGCACAGTTTTTCAATGTTTTTAAATGAACGAATCAGATCATCTGAAAGGTCTTTGGGATGGGAGGTGGTAAACCGGATTCTCAAGAGTTTCTCGATATCGTTAACAAGCGATAGTAGCTTCGGAAAGGAGAACAGCCCTTCCTTTTTCCCGTAACTGTTGACGTTCTGACCCAGAAGTGTGACTTCCCGCGCACCACGTTCAACGTATTCAGCGATTTCTTGAATGATATTTTCAGGTTTTCGGCTTGTCTCGCGGCCTCGCACATAAGGAACCACACAGTAGGTGCAAAAATTATCACAACCCTGCATGATGGTCACAAAACACGTGGGCTTGACCCCGTTCTCCGGCCCACCGGCGGTTTCAATCTCCTGAATGCTCTCCGACATTTCGATATCGACGATACGACGTCCTTTCTTCTCAATCTCTTCGATATGCCCCGGCAACCGACCAATTGCATGGGTGCCGAAGACAAGATCAATATAAGGCATCTTTCGCAGAATTTTCTCACCTTCCTGCTGCGCAATGCATCCACCCATCCCGATAATCAGATCCGGCTTTTCTCTTTTCAAATCCTCGAGACGCCCCAAGAAACTGTAGGCCTTCTGTTCGGCCTTTTCCCGGATCGCACACGTATTTAGGACAATGAGATCGGCAATTTTCAAAGAAGAAGTCATTTTGTATCCGGAGGATCTCAAAACCGATGCGATCTTTTCGGAATCATATACGTTCATCTGACATCCCATGGTGTTTATGTAAAGATATTTAAAATCCATGGATCCTTTTTCAGCCCCTTTCCATTCCATTGAATCTCTCTGCCCCCGACCCTTATCTTTTTTCCAAAGTCATCGGTTCAATCATGATATCGCGTGCAAGGTCCCGCAAAATTGTTTCCACATCCCCTTCGCATCCCGGTGAAATGTGAAGCGCCACGACACCCTGCTCAGGGTCAAGGGTTTTTAATACCGCAATGCCGTCATATGCCTCAAAAATAAAGCGCAGGAAACCGATTTCCCTGCGATCGGTGCGGTAATGTTTCTCAATGGTTTCCAACGTTGTCTACCGTTTTCCAGAAAGAATCAATCGGTTATTTTCGAAAATCGGCAATAATCTTTTTGCGTCCAAATGAAATTTAGAAAAGCACGGATGAAACCGTCAAAAAAATATCCGTCCATCTTTCCAGTGGTTAGATACCACCATATCCCGTTTTTTTTCAATACCAAATCCTTTCCAAAAGCAAAAGAGGCGTCAGTAACGTCTTGGCGAAGCGTGTTTTTTTGTTTCGCTTCGTTCCTTACCTCCGGATCGAAATCTGAGAGGATCACCCCGGACTTCAGCTGTAGCTGTTTTGTGCCTTGGGTATTGTCCAAATTTTTATTATGGAGTATACGGTGAATCGATGAAAAAACAATGGGAAATATTGAAACCGGATCCAACTTCGGTAGCCGAGATCAGCAGGCATTTAGGTTGCAGCCCGATCACGGCAAAAATCCTGATGAATCGAAAAATTGATTCCCTGAAGGATGCCGTACGTTTCCTTAATCCCTCCCTAAGCAATATCCGCCCTCCTTTTTCCATAAAAGATATGGATCTCGCCGTCAAACGGATCTTTTCCGCATTCATAAATAATGAAAAAATCTTAATTTTCGGCGATTATGATGTGGACGGAATCACTTCCACAGCCATTCTGTATGAATTTTTTCGTGAAGCGGGCGCAAACGTATCTTACTATATCCCGCATCGAACGAAAGAGGGATACGGCATGCAAATCAGTCATATTCTGGGCCACGCATTGCCTGATGGAATTAATCTCATCGTCACCGTCGACTGCGGATCCGGTTGCCACGAAGCCGTTAAAGCCGCTCAAGAAACCGGAATCGATGTGATCATAACGGACCACCATCGAATATCCGAAACCAGACCATCGGCTGTCGCCGTTGTCAACCCAAAGCGTTATGACTGCAAATCCGGTTTCGACGATCTCGCCGGGGTCGGTGTTGCATTCTGTCTCTTGGTCTGTCTGAGAAAACATATGCGTGATATGAATTTCTGGAAAAGCGGCCGGGAACCGAATCTGAAAAATTTCTGTGATCTGGTTGCGCTTGGAACTCTGGCCGATATTGTGCCTCTTGCAAATGAAAATCGAATCCTGGCAAAAACAGGGTTAGGTATTATCAGTTCCGGGAATCGACCCGGCCTGAGAGCTCTAATGGAACAATGCGGAATCACTAGGAATATGGCCGAAACGGAAGATATCGTCTTCAAGCTGGCCCCCCGGTTGAATGCGGCCGGGCGCATGGATCACGCGAAAACGGCTCTGGAACTGCTTATCTCGAATAACTTGGAGTCCGCGGAGCAAATCGCCCAGTCTCTCAATGAAATGAACAGCCTGCGACAGGCCACCGAAAAGAACATCCTGGATGACATCCATCAATATATAAACAGCCACCCGAACGAGCTCCAAAACAATGCTCTGATTTTATTCGATCAAAAATGGCATGAAGGGGTTCTTGGAATTGTTGCTTCCAAGCTGGCGGAAAAATACTTTCGTCCCGTGGTACTGATAACGATGAGGAACGGCGTCGGAAGGGGATCCGCTAGAAGCATACCGGGATTCGATCTGTATGAAGGTCTGCGAGCATGTTCAAGTGACCTGGAAGACTTTGGAGGGCATTCCATGGCTGCGGGTCTGAAAATGAACCTGAAATATCTGGAACGTTTTAAAGAAGACTTTGAGAGTACAATCCGAAAAACAACCCGGCCGAATGATTTCATCCCCAAAATCTGCATTGACTGCGAACTCGATTTCGAGGACATTTC
Source organism: Desulfobacterales bacterium (assembly GCA_018432925.1). Classification (GTDB taxonomy): domain Bacteria; phylum Desulfobacterota; class Desulfobacteria; order Desulfobacterales; family JAHDSC01; genus JAHDSC01. The sequence continues at coordinate 7,517 of JAHDSC010000009.1, forward strand.
TCCCCGTCTCATTGATGAAATGGATGCATTAAAGCCATTCGGTGCGGGAAACGAAGAACCGCTTTTTATGGCCAGAAACATAAAGGTTTCATCATCAAAAATCGTGGGCCGGCATCACCGGCGCATGCGATTGACCCAGGTTTCCGGCGACACCGGTCAGACCCTGAATGCCATTCATTTCAACATCGATCCCGTCGTTTCGCATAACGAACATTTCGATCGGATTGCATTCCGGTTGCGCTGGAATCGATGGAACGGGCGAAAAACGCCACAAATTGTTATCGAAGAAACGTAAACATTTTTCTTGCAAATCCTTGTGGTTGCCATTATGATGCACTTAATGGAATCAGGTTTTCCGGCATCTTTCGATAGAGAAGTGCCTTTATCGGTCCAATGGATGGCATTGTTAGGCATCGAAAAAAAATCGTAGATACTGCCGGGCTTTTTAAAAATATTCTTTTCAACGCAGTTGTTTTTCAAAAAAGTTTTTGGGCGTTGCAAGCGCCAATGGATATTCGAATTAAAAAGGTTACATTCCATGTCTAAAGTGTTCCGGCCGAGTACCCGCGAGTCAAGCATACTATCCAAGATCGAATCTTCCAAAGAACATGCACGACGGCAGGCGATAACCAGCGTGAGAGATTGCATCGACCCGCTTTCCAATGCCATCGCCATGAAGCTCGTCGAAGACAATCTGGTCGAAACCACCAGTAAAAACGTCGTCGAAGAACAGATCAAACTTTGCCTGGAAAAATTGGTACGTTCCGAAGATTTTGATATTGACTATCAGATTGCGCCCTTTAGGAATCTTGTCTCCCAACCGCATATCGTCAGCCTTTACGTGACAGCTTTTGTCATCGAAAAACTGATCAGCAATAAACATGTGATTGACGTTTACGGTTCAGACGAAGATATATACTTCTGTATCAACAAGCAAGTTGCAAAATTACTCCCATAGTCCATGCGACCCTCGTTCTATCCAAGGCTTATCAACGGGCCTTTCGATGATCCCGGTCTCTACATTTCCTTCCTTTTTGAAAAACGCGCTCTGATTTTTGATCTGGGAGATACCTGTTCACTTTCAGCTAAGGATGTTCTCAAGATAAGTGATGTTTTTATCACTCATACTCACATGGATCATTTCGCCGGGTTTGACAGTCTTCTCCGACTGTTTTTAGGGCGCGAGAAAAACCTCTGTATATTCGGCCCCCATGGTTTTTTGAAAAATATTGAAGGAAGGTTGGCTGGTTATTCGTGGAACCTTGTAAAGCACTACGATCATCGGTTTGTCATCCGTGCTGCCGAGATCCGCGCCGATTGCCTCATTGTGAAACAATACCGGTGTCAAAACGGATTTCTTCCGGACCCGGAAACGATCCGGCAGCCTTTCGACGGAATTTTACTGAAGGAACCGGCTTTTTGCGTTTCCGCAGTGATATTGGATCACAGCATCCCGTGTCTTGGATTCAGCATGGAAGAACGCTTCCATGTGAATATTATGAAAGACCGACTGCACAATCTCGGGCTTGAAATCGGCCCATGGCTTAAAGAATTCAAACAGGCCCTTTTCAGCCGTAAGGATCCGGATTCAGACTTTGAAATCAAGCCCGGTGGAAAAAATGAAAAGATAATAAAAATGAAGCTGGGTGATCTTTCAAGTCGAATCGCCTTGATAACGCCGGGGCAAAAAATTACATACCTTGCAGATATCGGTTACAATAAAGCCAACGTGGAAAAAGTTATTGAGCTTGCCAAAGATTCCGATCACCTGTTCATTGAATCCGCGTTTCTTGATAAACACCGGGAGATCGCCGAAAAAAAATTTCATCTCACCGCCCGTCAGGCCGGAACCCTCGCGGCAAAAGCCGGGGTAAAACAGTTTACCATTTTTCATTTTTCACCCCGCTACATGGGCCACGAGAATCTTTTGCAGAAAGAGGCAAAGGAAGCTTATGAAGAGACATACGGCAGGATGGACCGATCGGCCCCCTGAAGAATCCACCGCATGATAGTGAACCTCCCGTCCGATTCGCCGGGGTATCTACCTTCCGCCCCGGACGGATGACAATGGGCTTTGTTTTGCCTTCCAAGAACCGCAAATGAGTTGACGGCATGAAAGGATAATCCGAACCACTGCTCCCGTATCCCGAGGGGCTTTTCCATGCAATAGCCGCACAGCGCTGATACCGTCAATGGATTCCAAGCGTCGCAGTCGTTCAAAAGAAATTCCGGTGCGTGGCCTGGAAACAAACATCAGCTGCACTTGGACAAATTTTCATTTCTCGGAATAAAACGCTTTAATCTTTTCAACGACATATGCCAGCTGATCCGCCGAGAGTTCCGGATAAACAGGAAGAGCCAAGGTGTGCAATGCTGCATATTCTGAAGCGGGGAAAGCTCCTTTTTGATAATTCAGATAGGAAAAGCACTCCTGAAGATGCATGGGAACAGGGTAGTAAATTTCCGTTCCTATACCCGATTCCTTTAAAAACAGATGAAGTTCGTCCCTTCTTTCCGGAACGCCGATGACGAACTGATTGTATATGTGGCGCTGTTCAGTTTCTTTCGGAAGTTTGATAATCCGCTCTATCCCGGCTTTTTGAAAAAGTTTTCTGTATTCGGATGCATTCCGTTGTCGTGCTTTCGTCCATTCGTCAAGGTGCCTCAGTTTCACCGAAACAACGGCTGCCTGAAGAGCATCCAATCGGAAATTGCCCCCGATCACCAGATGATGATACTTGGGTTGCGATCCGTGAGCCCGAAGGATCCGCAATCTTTCATAAAGATCCTTTGAATGAGTGGTAACGATCCCGCCGTCACCGAAAGCGCCCAGATTTTTCGATGGAAAAAATGAGAAACATCCCACATCGCCCATTGATCCGGCCCGCCTCCCCTTGTACTCCGAACCGATGGCCTGTGCCGCATCTTCAATGACAAAAAGATTGTATTTTCGAGCGATCTTCAAAATAGGATCCATGTCCGCGCATTGCCCGTAAAGATGAACCGGGATCACCGATTTAATCCTTGATTGTTCTTCGGAGGTCATACGCGTGATCAAACTTTCCAAACATTCGGGAGAGATATTATAGGTGTCCGGATCAATATCTGCGAAAGCAGGTCTTGCACCGATCCGGGCGATCGAACCGGCTGTCGCGAAAAAAGTATAGGGTGTCGTGATGACGATATCGCCAGGACCGATACCGGCAGCCATAAGGGAAACAAGAAGCGCATCGGAACCGGAGGAAACGCCGACGGCGTACCCCGAAAGGCAATAGGCGGCGATTTCCTTTTCCAGGGTCTCGACCCGGGGGCCGAGAATAAAACTCTGATTCTCGAAAATTTCTTCAACAACTTTCAATATCTCGTTCTTGATTGTTTGATACTGAATTTTAAGGTCAAGTAAAGGAACTTTCATCGTTTCTCACTTTCTTTTTCAGTTGATCTTTCCGTGAATCAAAAAAAGGAGGCAGGGATTCACCGGTTTATATCGTAATTTGCGCCTCTCTGCGCTCACATCGTAATTCCTGAAAAACAACCGGCTGTCTTTTGATATGTACCTGATCGATGAAAATACGGGCGTTACCCATCGGTTGGACGTATTTCCACCTGAACGATGTGAAGCGGTTTTTTTCCACTGTTTTCAAGCTCAACAAAAGTGTTCCCGCGAATAACCGTTGATTCGCCCTTCTGCAAAAGCCTGCTTTGATTATCCGTTGTTATCGTTAGCCGGCCATTGACTGCCAGCAGTTGCTTTTCGGAAGAGCCGTCACCCGTCACCCTCAGCCTGCAAGCCGGGTATATCATAAAACGGGTTACATTAAAATTTTCTTTCTCCTCCAATACGATTTCGCTTCCCCATTGATAATTCATTGTCGGATGTTTGTTACATTCGGCGCGCCCCTTTTCCTTGAGCTTTTCAACAATGCATTTTACCTCTCTGCTGGTATCCATGTCGGAAACAAATACGGAGTCCCCGGTTTCCACGATTACGATGCCATTTAGGTTGTTGGCTGCGATCAACCGCCGGCTTCCCAGTATCAAGCAGTTCCGGGTATTCCTGCTGATCACATCCCCATCAATCACACTGTTGTTTTCATCCTTCGGATGATAATCATAAAAAGACTTCCATGATCCGATGTCGCTCCACCCGAAATCCGAATCGATCACCACTCCTCTGCTCGTTTTTTCCATCACGGCATAATCGATGGATATGTTCGGCAGCTGTTCATATTCTTTCTTCGTCACCGGTTCATTCCTGCAGAAAAGTTCTTCCATTTTTTTGAAAAGTTCGGGCTGGAATACTTTGAACTCCTCCATGATGACGGATGCCTTGAAAGCAAACATGCCGCTGTTCCAGAAAAACCTGCCGGATTGAATATATTTTTTCGCCGTTTTTACATCCGGTTTTTCAACAAATCTTTTTACCGTAAGAACATCTTCGGACACTTTTTTAAGACCTTCAATATACCCGTATCCCGTTTCCGGATAATGGGGTTTAATTCCAAAAGTCACCACAAACCCCATCTCAGCGAGCTTCAATGCGATTTTTAATTTTTGATGGAAACTGTCCGTGTCCCGGATGACGTGATCTGATGGAAAGACACAGATAATTGCATCATTTTCTTTTCCCAGGATATTAAACACGCTAAGGAGAATGGCGGGCCCCGTATTCCTGCCGCAGGGTTCGCAGATTATCTTATCGTGAGAAGGAATGCCGATTTCCTCCATGTGCCTTGCAACTTCACCGCAATGATCCTCTCCGCACACAACCCGGATTCTTTCAGAATTCAGCACCGGAATCATTCTTTTCATGGTGATTTGAATTAGGGAGTCTCCACCAAAGAAATTAACCAGCTGTTTGGGATAACGTTCTCTTGACAAAGGCCAGAGGCGTGTTCCCGAACCGCCTGCCAATATTACGGAATACGCCGGGCTCTTCCGTTCAGGCATATTCAAATCTTCCTTTCCTCTTATTTTCTCGAAGAGTATTTGAATTCGATGAAGATGTCGCTTCGCTACAGATCGTCTCCACCACCTTATATCCGAACAGCCCGTTCACTTCACGGATTAAGGATGAACCCGCCTGTAACTTCATGGTTTCCGGCAACGACACGATCGTTTCCGTTTTCTCGGGGTTTACCAGATGGATATATGCAGGGCACGAACCAGGATGCCTTCGGAGAATGTCATACAATTTTAAAATTAACGCTTTTTCCGTTCGGTTGATATCCAGGTTAAAATGAATGCTTGCGACCCATACCTCTTCCGCCTTTTCCAGAGGTATAACCGATTCCGCCACTAACTTTACTGAACTTTCATCCTTTTGAATTCTCCCTTGAATAAAAATCAGATTATCATCCGCCAACAGATCGTTTGCCGAGGCATATAACGATGAAAAAACGGTTGCCTCAACCAACCCATCCAGGTCCTCTATGGTAACAAAGGCCATCAGATCGCCTTTTTTGGTTTTGATGGTCTTGGTGGTTGCAACAATGCCGCCAATCCGGACCGCAGCACCGTCTTCCATCTCTCTCAAGGTGATCGTATTAGCGTTCGCAAATTTTTCCAGCAGTGGTTCATACCGGCTTAAAGGGTGTCCGGTTATATAAAAACCGAGGGATTCCTTCTCAAAGGCCAGAAGCTGTTTTTGGTCCCATTCTTCAATCTCGGGCATCGACGGAAGGTTTATCTCCTGATTGTTTTCCAACCCGCCAAACAGTCCCATCTGGGGATCCGATTTTTCTTTCTGAACCCTTTGGCCATAATCCAAGGCTTCTTCCAGCGATGCCGTCATTTGGCAACGACGATGCCCGGTGGAATCAAAGGCCCCGCATTTTATGAGGCTTTCGATGACTCTTTTGTTGACTTTTTTCAGATCCACCCGTTCACAGAATGTAAACAAGGAGGAAAACCTCCCCTCCTTTCTGGCATCGAGAATCGATTCGATCGCGCTTTCTCCAACATTTTTCACGGCAACCAGTCCAAATCTGATTTTTGGACCGGAAACGGTAAATCCCTTGCCGCTTTCATTTATGTCCGGGGGGAGTACAGGGATGTCGTGGCGACGGCATTCGCCGATATATTTGACCACATCATCGGTAGAATGCATTTCACTGGTGAGTAGCGCGGCCATGAATTCAACAGGAAAGTGAGCTTTCAGGTAGGCTGTCTGATATGCAATAAGCGCGTATGCGGCACTGTGCGATTTATTAAATCCATATCCGCCGAATTTTTCCATCAAATCAAATATATTTTGAGCTTTGACGGAAGGAATACCGTTATTCACGGCGCCCTGCATGAAGCGTTCTCTGTGCGTCGCCATAATTTCGGTGATTTTCTTTCCCATCGCTTTACGCAATCCATCCGCTTCCGCCATGGAATAACTCGCGAGTACACCGGCAATCTTCATGACCTGTTCCTGGTAAAGGATAACGCCGTAGGTTTCCTTAAGTATGGGTTCCAGTTCGGGAATCAAATATTCAACCGGTTTTCTCCCGTGCTTTCGTTCCACGAAATCTTCCACCATTCCGCTTCCCATGGGACCGGGCCGGTACAGTGCGACCAGTGCCGTGATATCTTCGAAGCATGCGGGTTTTAATCGGATCAGGAGATCCTTCATACCGGAGCTTTCCAGTTGAAAAACACCGGTTGTGTCCCCGGAAGAAAGGAGGTGATAGACCTTTGCATCATTGAAGTCGAGGTTCGACAGGTCCGGGGGATTTTTCCCCTGCTCGGCGATCAGGGCGAGGGTATCGGCAATAACGGTAAGGTTGCGAAGCCCTAAAAAATCAAACTTTACGAGTCCGATATTTTCGACCACCTTCATATCGAACTGGGTGACAACCTCTCCCTTTTTCCCGCGATATAGGGGCAAATATTCCACAAGGGGTTTATCTGAAATCACAACTCCTGCGGCATGTGTAGAAGCATGCCGGGGTAAACCTTCGAGCACCCGACAGATCTTTATCAACTCCGAAACCTCGGGGTTTTTCTCCGTCAGATCCATGAGCCGGGGTTCCTGTTTCAGGGCGTCATCCAGACTGATATTCAAGACATCCGGTACCATCTTCGCAATCGCATCCACCTCCCGCAAAGGGATATCAAGGGCGCGTCCCACGTCCCGTATGACGGCCCGGGTCTTCAATTTGCCGAAGGTAATAATCTGGGCTACATATTCCCCGCCCCCGTATTTATCGGCCACATACTTAAATACTTCTTCTCTTCCGTTGATACAAAAATCGACGTCGATATCCGGCATGCTGATTCGATCCGGATTGAGAAAGCGTTCAAAAATCAAACCATGCTCGATCGGATCGAGATCGGTAATCCCAAGCGAATATGCGACAAGGCTTCCTGCGGCAGATCCTCTTCCGGGCCCGACGGGAATATTGTTTTTCTTGGCATAATGTATGAAATCCGCCACAATCAAAAAATATCCGCAAAAACCCATCTTTTTGATCAGCGATATTTCATGATGAATCCGGTCCGAATAAATCTGTCTGTCAATATCCGGTTTTTTTAGGATCGCCCGCTGTAATATCCCTTCAAATCCTGCACGGACCTCTTCCTCAAAAAGCTGCTCGGTTGATTTTTCGGAGGATACTTCGTATTTGGGGAAATGGTATTTAAAATCAAATGTAACATCGCACCGTTTCGCAATCTCAACGCTGCAATCCAATGCTCCCGGGAAACTCCCCAAACCCGAATGCATCTCTGTCTTGGATTTGAAGTAAAGCTGGTCCGTCTTGAATTTCAGCCGGTCCGAATCATGAACCGTCTTCCCGGTCTGGATACATAAAAGAACATCATGAGCACGCGTGTCTTCTTTGTCTAGATAGTGGCAGTCGTTGGTTGCCACCAGCGGAATGGAAAGCCGTTTGCTCATATCGAAAAGCGCCTGGTTGACTTTTTGCTGGATATCCATTCCGTTGTTTTGAATCTCAAGATAAAAATTCTCTTCCCCGAATATGTCCAGGTAGAATCGAGCCGCTTCGTCCGCCTCTTTCATTCTGCCTTCTGTAATCAGCCGGGGAATTTCACCTTGCAGGCATGCGGAAAGCGCAATGATGCCTGCATGGTATGTTTTTAAAATTTCCTTGTCGACACGCGGCTTGTAATAAAATCCTTCAAGCTGAGCGATGGAGGCCAGCTTGCACAGGTTCCGGTATCCATCATGATTTCTCGCGAGAAGAATCAAATGAGAAAGCTTTTTATTATCGAGCGGCGTTTTATCCAAACGGCTTCGCGGCGCGACGTAGCATTCGCAACCGATAATCGGTTTAATTCCCGCTTTGTTCGCCTTCTGATAAAATTCGACCGCGCCGAACATAGTCCCATGGTCGGTAATGGCGACGGAATGCATGCCGAAATCCAAAGCTCTTTTTAAAAGTGCGTCGATCCGGATTGCGCCGTCCAGAAGGCTGTATTGGGTGTGGACATGCAGATGAACGAAATCGGGTGTATGGTCCATGACTAAACTGATGACGTCCTGTTTGGGGGGCAATCTTGACTTACGGAGATAACGGAAAATTGGTGTTTCATCCTTCGCTCTTCAGTAGATCCAAGCGATAATTAGGTGCTTCCTGTGTAATGATGACGTCGTGAACATGACTCTCCCGCAAGCCCGCAGCGCTTATTTTTATAAATTGTGCCTTTTCCCTGAGTTCTTTCACGGTCTTGCAGCCTACATATCCCATTCCGGCCTTCAATCCGCCGATCAGTTGAAAAACGGTTGCGGAGAGGGAACCTCTGTAAGGAACACGTCCGACAATCCCTTCCGGGACCAGTTTGTTGTCCTCGGCCTCTTCTCCCTGATAGTACCGATCTTTACTTCCTTTTTTCATGGCTTCGACCGAACCCATTCCCCTGTAGACCTTATAACTGCGACCCTGATAAATTATGGTCTCCCCGGGGCTTTCTTCGGTCCCGGCGAAAAGTCCACCGATCATCACCACATGGCAACCGGCTCCAATCGCTTTGGTAATGTCACCGGAAAATTTGACCCCGCCATCAGCGATCAAGGGAACATCGGTTTTGTTGGAGATAGACTTGCAATTCATTATTGCGGTTATCTGAGGTATACCGATACCGGCCACAATGCGTGTCGTGCAGATAGATCCGGGTCCGATTCCAATTTTCACGCCATCAACACCGGCCCGTATCAGAGCCTCGGCTCCCTCTTCCGTACCGACATTGCCGGCGATCAGCTGAATTTCTTCAAATGTGCTTTTCAATGTTTTTACGGCTTCAATGACATTCTTGGAATAACCGTGGGAAGTGTCGATCAACAAAACATCGGCACCCGCCCTCAGAAGCGCTTCCGCTCGTTCTTCCATATCCCGGCCGACACCGACTGCGGCACCCACCCGGAGCCGGCCCATTTGATCTTTGGATGCATTCGGATATTTTTTGATCTTTTCAATATCCTTGATTGTTATCAAGCCGGTGAGCCGTCCTTTTTTGTCAGTGACCAAAAGTTTTTCAATCCGGTGCTTGTGAAGCAGCTTCTTGGATTCTTCGAGGGTAATCCCTTCGGAAACCGTTATAAGATTCTCCTTTGTCATGACCTCGGATACTTTTTTTCCAAGATCCGTTTCAAACCGAAGATCCCTGTTGGTGACGATGCCGACCAGTTGTTCCCCTTTTACAACCGGAACGCCGGAGATATGGTATCGTTCCATCAGTTTCAATACCTCGGACACTGTCTGATCGGGATGAATCGTAACAGGATCAACGATCATGCCGCTTTCTGATTTTTTTACCTTGTCTACCTCTCTGGCCTGGTTTTTAATGCTCATGTTACGGTGTATAAAACCCATGCCGCCTTCGCGCGCCATCGTTATGGCCGTTTCAGCCTCGGTTACCGTGTCCATTGCGGCGCTGACGATCGGTATGTTTAGTATAAGATTTCTAGTCAACCGAGTACGGGTTTCTATATCTTTCGGCAGTACATCAGAGTATTTCGGAATCAATAAAACATCATCAAAAGAAAACGCCTCCGTAAGTGGTGTTTTCGTCATAAAGTTCCTCCCGTCAAACGTTTTTTAAATCGAATAACAAATGGAACGGTCTTTAGCAATCATTTAATTGCGGCCTTGACAATACATGCAGGTCCGTAATAGATAGATGCCGAAAATGCCGGATGTTCCATCCGGCATATTATTTATGACCGTTCGATTCGAGTGCGAGATTCTGAAAAAACATCATGCTTATCGAAATCAATCCATCAAACCCTCAGGAGCGAAAAATCAGAGATGTTGTCCGCATACTCAACCGAGAGTGTGTCATCGCCTATCCAACCGATACATATTACGGAATCGGCTGTGACCTGATGAGTAAAAAGGCGATTGAGCGAATTTACCAGATAAAGCAACGGAGCAAGGATCAGCCATTCAGTTTTATCTGCGCAGACCTCAAACACATCAGCGATTACGCCAAAGTTTCAAATTATGCATATAAGACCATGAAACGGCTCCTGCCCGGTCCTTATACGTTTATACTGAAGGGTTCAAAACTGGTTCCGAAAATCATGTTAACCAAACGGAAAACCGTCGGAATAAGGGTCCCTGATAATGCGATCTGTCTGGCGTTAGTAAAGGAATTGGGAAATCCGATTATTTCAACAAGCGCAACGATGCCGGATGGCAGTGTTTTTCAAGATCCATCGTTGATAAACGATTATTTCAGATCCAGCATAGATATAGTTATTGATGGGGGATCGGTACCGAATCAACCTTCCAGCGTAATTTCGTTGATCGACGACATCCCCGAAATTATTCGTATCGGTTTGGGAAATGTGAGTATATTTGAATAAAAGGCAATTAAAAAAAACCGCTCTCCAAAGAGCGGTCAGATACCCTTGTGTCGATAATGATGCGGCATTTGCTGGAGGCGATTTCTCAAAACCTGCCCCAGGATTCGCTCTCTCTATGTCGGGGCAAGGCGTTCAATCCTTAAAACACCGAATCCGTTCCTGCGGCTGAACGCCTGGTGCGGGCATCGATCATGAACCCGATCAAAACTTTGAAAATCACCTTTAAGAAAAAAAGCAAAAGTCTGGGAAAAAGGACGCTGCCAACGAACACCCCTTGTTTTACTACAGACCGCACTCAGGGTTTTGTCGTAAAAACTGGCAAATCCTGAGCGCCGTTCGGCCGATAAATAAACCCTCCCTGCAAACAGGGGTAAATTATTCGATTTGCCAGATCTTCTACCGAGGAATCCATAATGTATTCCAGGAGCGAAAATTTTTTCTCCCGGGCATAAACCGAAGTTATTTTGCCTTTGATTCCAGCCATACGGCCCGCCCATTCAACCGCATCCTCCAGGTTTCCCAGACGGTCGATAAGCCCTAAAGATTGAGCCTCCTCTCCTGAAAAAATCCGTCCATCGGCAAACGACGCCACCTGGGTCAAAACCATACTTCTACCCGTGGCGACATCCCGGATGAATTGATCATGGATCTTATTCACAAAATTTTGAAGAATCTTTCTTTCGTCATCGGTCATTTCTCTCACCGGCGAAGCCATGTCTTTGTATGCCCCGCTTTTGATGACAACCGGAACCAATCCGATCTTATTGAAAATCTCTTCAAAATTAGTATAACCCACGATAACCCCGATGCTGCCGGTGATCGTTCCCGGATTTGCGACAATTCCATCGGAACCTGCCGCCACATAATAGCCCCCCGATGCTGCAATGGAACCCATGGAAGCCACCACTTTTTTCGATGTTACGGTCTTTCTCACCTCTCTAAAAATCTCTTGAGAAGGTCCGACCGCACCCCCTGGGGAATTAATCCGCAAAACAATAGCCTTGATCGAATCATCCTCACGGAATTTTTTTAAATCCTCTATCGCAGCTTTGGAATCCGCAATAACGCCTGTAATTTCAATAATGCCTACTTTTTCTCCCCCCGCATCGACCCGCCCGGCACGAATGGAGAAAAGCATCGACATAATGATCAAGGTTCCGGCGATTATCGCTGAAAAGACCAGAATAAAATAAAGGAAGGGATGTCTGCGAGAAAACATGATGTTCGTTTAAAAATGTGGGCAAAAATCTATTGTTCGGTAACCATCCGGGAATACGCCTGGTTTTGCAGAACCTGGGACCGATGGGTGGGCCGGATATTTCAGGAATCGGGTTTGCCCGGGATATCCCGCCATTGTACGGGATTCATCCTACATAAAAACATACGGCCCAAAAATTTCATGAAATATCCGGATAACGCTCTGCCCTTATTTTATCTTCAAGCATGATGTGCTGAGAAACCTCTCGACTAATCCTTTTCGCCTAACTTTTCTTGAAGATTCTCCCGCAGAATTTCTCCAAAGCTCGAACTTGCGGGCCCCATTTTGCTCACATAGTCGCTCAAAAAGGTCTGCTCGTCATCGATTTCCAGCCGCTTGATTGAAAGGCCGATTCTCCTTTCCTCGCTGTTGATATTCATGACTTTTGCCGTGATCAAATCCCCTACATTGAACTTGCCGACCGGGGTTTTGATTTTTTCCTTGCTTATTTCAGATACGTGAATCAGGCCCTCGATTCCTTCTTCCAGTTCCACAAAGATTCCAAAATCAGTCAGATTGGTAATCGTCCCGGTAATTTCTTTTCCAACTTCATATCGCTGGGCAACGGTCGTCCAGGGATCGGGTTCCAACTGTTTTATGCCCAAAGAAAACCTTTCGTTTTCTTTTTCGATATCTAGAACAATGGCCTGAACAACATCACCTTTCTTATAGATTTCGGATGGATGTTTAATTCGTTTCGTCCATGAAATATCCGAAATATGGACAAGTCCATCTATCCCCTCATCGATACCGATAAAAAGACCAAAATCGGTAATGTTCTTTATTTTGCCCTCAATTGTTGTGCCAACCGGATATTTTTCACTGATCACATCCCACGGATTTGGAACTACCTGCTTCATTCCAAGAGAAATACGCCGATTTGCCGGATTGATATCCAGTACCACCGCCTCCACCATTTCACCAACGGATACCACTTTGGAAGGATGACGGATCTTTCGGGTCCACGACATCTCTGAAACGTGAATGAGTCCCTCGATCCCTTCTTCCAGCTCCAGAAATGCGCCATAATCGGTTAGGCTGACCACCTTTCCGTTTACGCGAGAGCCGACCGGATATTTTTCCTCCGCTCTCAGCCAGGGATCTTCCGTAAGTTGTTTCATTCCCAAGGAAACCCGTTCCTTTTCAATGTCAAAATTAAGGATCTTCACATTGATCCTATCTCCAACCGAAAAGAGTTCGGAGGGATGTTTAACACGGCCCCATGAAATATCGGTAATATGGAGCAGGCCGTCCACTCCGCCCAGATCGACAAACACACCATATTCGGTAAGATTTTTTACAATCCCGGACACAACTTTTCCGTCTTCCATGGCAGACAGTGTCGAAGCTCGTTTCATTTCGCGCTCTTGTTCAAGTATCGCTCGCCTGGATAGAACGATGTTGCTCCTTTTTCGGTTATATTTCAATATCTTGAAAGTAAAAGTCTTCCCAACCATCTCATCAAGATTTCTGATCGGACGCAAATCGGCCTGAGAGCCCGGCAAAAAAGCCTGAACCCCGATATCCACTGAAAACCCGCCTTTCACCCGGTTCACAATGACTCCTTCAATGATACCATCTTCATCGTAGGCCTTTTTGATTTCCTCCCATATTTTAACCTTGGCTGCTTTTTCTTTAGAAAGGATGACGATCTCATCCTCGTCATCCCACCACTCAACCATTACTTCTACGATATCACCCACATTGGCGTTTAAATTGCCCTCTTCATCTTTGAATTCATTGATGGGTATCTGACCTTCCGATTTGTATCCGATATCAACAAGAACATGATCCCTGTCGACCGAAATTATCTTGCCGGTAACGACTTCGCCTTCCGCGAAGCGCTTGAAGCTTTCCTCGTACATATCTATTAGGTCTTTTTCATTGTCACCCAGGGCCTGATCACCTCTTGATGATTTTTCATCCGTTTTGTCATCAAGAATCGTAACTGGTTTTGCTTCTTTTTCCTGCTTTGTAACTGCCGGATCTAAAAAATCACTTAAATCCGACGGTTCCTTTGAATCGGTTTTTGTCGCATTTTCCACCATAAAAGATTACCCCCCTTAGCCTATATTCTATGACAACCTGAAATCGGTTGCATAATTTGACATAAGTAGCAAATAATTTTAAAAAAAACAATAAATAATTTCGTGGGTTCCGCTTACAAAAGAAATCGGCCGAAAAATTTTCCAGCCGATCGACTGATTTTATCATACGGCCGATGAATCATCCGAACGCATTTTCGATATGGCATAGCATCAATTCCACCACCTGATGCAAGGTGAGGTCGGTGGAATCTATGATGGTTGCATCTTCAGCCGGCTTCAGAGGTGCGAAAATTCTGGTACTGTCGTTTTTATCCCGTTTTTTAATGTCCCTTTCAACCTCCTTCAGAGTTTGCGAAGAAACAGACATGAATTCTTTATGGCGCCGAACCGCCCTTGTTTTCGGAGATGCGTCCAGATAAAATTTTATATCCGCGTTAGGAAACACGACCGTCCCCATATCCCGACCTTCGGCCACCACCCCTTTTCCTTTGGCCATATCTCTTTGTAAATCCAAAAGATACCTTCTCACCGAGGGATTAGAAGAAACCTCAGATGCCAACATGGTTATCTCCGGTTCACGAATTTGATCGGTAATATCCAAGTCATTGGATTGAAGCCGCAGCCCTTTTTCATTTCGTACAAATTTTAAATGGATGATGCTGCAGAGCTTTTCTATTCCCGCATCGTCATGGGGACTCAATCCCGCAGCTCTGACCTCAAAGGCAACAGCCCGATAAAGCGCTCCCGTGTCAATATATTTATACCCGAGGCGATGAGCAAGAATCCGACTTACGGTTGTTTTACCTGCACCCGCAGGCCCATCGATTGTAATGATAAGTTTTGGCAAATTCTCTACATTCCCTTCATCCACTTACCGGATTTTCATTCGGTGAAAACCCGTTATGATTGGATGACTTCCGACAAGGCCTTTACAAAACGAACATTTTCAACAGGAAGCCCGACATTAATTCGAATATATTCCGGATAGCCGTAAGATGTCATGGACCGGACAATCACACCCTTTCTCAACATATTTTCAAAAATTTCATCTGCATCCCGCTTCACATTTATAAGAAAAAAATTTGCCTGTGAAGGAAAGTATTCCAGTCCAAGCCGTTCCATGCAATCATACAAGAAATCAAGCCCTTCATGAACCAGGTGGATCGTCTTATGGAGAAACATGGTGTCATCAAGTGCCGCAGCGGCGGCAACCTGTGCCAGTGAATTGGCATTAAAGGGGAGCCGAATCCGGTTTAACAGTTCCGATAATTCTTTCGGCATCACCCCGTAACCGATTCGAAGCCCGGCCAAACCATATACCTTGGAAAAGGTGCGAAGCGTGACCAGCGGCCTATTGTCGTCCTGATAATCCATGCTGTATAAGCAGTTCGGGTCCCTCACGAATTCAATGTATGCTTCGTCCACGACCACTATGATTCCCGGAGGTATACTATTCAGAAATTCATTAAATTCTTTTTTAGAAACAACCGTTCCGGTTGGATTGTTTGGATTGCAAATAAAAACCATGCGGGTTCTGGAAGTGATTCGGTTTTCTATGCCGGGCAGATCGATTGAAAGCCGCTTCAGAGGGACGTAAACGGGAACCGCCCCGACCGAGCGAACCATGATCTCGTAAATGAGAAATGACGGACGGGGTAAAATCGCTTCATCACCGGGTTGAAGAAGGGCGCGGACGAGCATTGCGATAATTTCATCGCTTCCGTTTCCCAAAACGATGTTATGGGGAGCAACGCCGATTTTTTCAGAGATTTTTTTAATGGGATCATGACCGCTGCCGTCCGGATACCGATGAAGCTTCTTCATTGCCGTTTCAATGGCCTGCAACGCCAAAGGAGACGGCCCCAAAGGGTTCTCATTCGAAGCAAGCTTGATCGAATTGTCGATACCGTATTCCCGTTCAAGCGCTTCAAGCGGTTTTCCGGGAGGATATGCCTTTATCGACAGGATATAATCGGGAACGGATATTTTCATTGATCGTCTTTCAAATTCGGACAAGCGAAAACGGTTGCTACCGGTTTCCAGGCAGCCGGGGCAAATGAAAAAAATTAGCGGAACCTCAGCGCTGCATCTTTACCCCGATCCAAGGCCTCCATATTGAGTGCAAGCAGATTTCCCTTTCTGGCGAATTCCCCTGTTACAGCCTCCCGAAGCAAATCAAAATCGACGATTCTGCTTCTTGCGACAAACGCGGCCAGGGCAACAATGTTGGCGACTTTCACATTACCCAGATCTTTCGCGATATCCGTTACCGGAATAACCATTTCATCCACATCATTGCGTCCGGCCCGGATGGAAATCAATGAACTGTTGATCAATACGACTCCGCGCGGTTTCACCAGCGGAGCGAATTTTTCCAATGACGGCAGGTTCATGGCTACCAGGTGCCTGGGATTTTTGATGATTGGAGAGCCGATTGGCCGATCGCTGATCACCACCAT
This sequence comes from Desulfobacterales bacterium, assembly GCA_018432925.1. Classification (GTDB taxonomy): domain Bacteria; phylum Desulfobacterota; class Desulfobacteria; order Desulfobacterales; family JAHDSC01; genus JAHDSC01. The sequence continues at coordinate 24,095 of JAHDSC010000009.1, forward strand.
GCAATATGCCGTCCCCCCGCGCATTTCCGGGCCATAAGAAGGCACCCATGCGACTTCGAGACCTTGCACCATCGCCGCCTGGGCAAGAATCTTTCCGCTGAGCAGGATCCCCTGGCCACCGAAACCGGCAAAAATCGCTTCATTCTGCATTTAGACTCCCTTATGCGAGTCGGGCGTTTTGCAATCGCCCAGTTTGTAGTAGGACAGCATGGTTTCTTCGGCCCACTTTACCGCCTCCACCGGGGTCAAGCCCCAGTTGGTGGGACAGATACTCACCACTTCCACCAGGCTGAAGCATCTTCCTTCCATTTGATACTTAAAGGCTTTTTTTATCGCCTTCTTTGCCTGAACGATATATTTAGGCTTTATCACCGTCTGCCGAGTTATATACCCGGGTGTTTCAATCGTCGAAAGTAGTTCGGCAATCTTAATGGGCATTCCGACCTCTTCCACCTTTCTCCCGAAAGGAGAAGTCGTCGTTCGCTGACCCGGCATCGTAGTCGGCGCCATCTGCCCACCGGTCATTCCATAAACCGCATTGTTGACAAAAATGGTAGTAAACTTTTCCCCCCGATTCGCCGCATGAATAATCTCAGCGATTCCGATACTTGCAAGGTCTCCGTCTCCCTGGTAGGTAAAAACAATCAGGTCCGGGCGGACCCTCTTGATTCCGGTGGCCATTGCCGGTGCCCGGCCATGGGCCGACTCCTGAAAGTCGACACTGATATAATTATAGATGAAAACAGCGCATCCAACCGGTGCAATGCCAACCGTCCGTCCACGGATACCCAGTTCATCGATGACTTCCGCAACCAAACGATGAATCAGCCCATGAGTGCATCCCGGACAATAGTGGGTCGGTTCATCGGTCATAACCTCCGGTTTCCTGAATATCCTTCCCATGATTTATATCCTTAATATTTGGCGCCGAATGATCCGGCGTTTTTTTCAAGAAGCGACCGAACCGCGCCGGCTATCTCTTCCGGCGTCGGTACTTCACCCCCGCATTTTCCGTACCATTCAACGGGGCATTTTCCCCGAACACACCGCTCCACATCTTCCACCATCTGGCCCACGCTCATTTCGATACTCACAACCACCCGGCAACCGGCTTTGGAGGCCGCATCATGTATCGCCGCTTCGGGAAATGGAAAGAGGGTCTGAGGTCTTATCATCCCCACTTCCATTCCGTCTTCTTTCATGTTGTCGATCGCTGTTTTACAGACTCTGCTCATAGTGCCGTAACTGACGATAAGAATTTGGTAATCCGAATCTATATTATAAGGTTCATATCGGACATCTTCCTTTTTCATCCGTTCATACTTGGCTTTCAACAGGAGATTATGAGCATTGAGTTCTTTCGGATCCAAAAACAAGGACTTAACGAGGTTGGGTTTGCTGCTTTTACGGGTGTCCATGCCGTTGCTGGCCCATTCATCTTTGTTGGGAGGTTCGGTCCGGAGATGATCCGGAAATGTTATGGGTTCCATCATTTGACCGATCAAGCCGTCGCCGAGAATCATCACGGGGTTGCGATATTTCTCCGCCAGCGGAAAGGCCATCATCACCATTTCGACAGCCTCCTGCACACCGGCCGGCGCCATCACCATCAAATGGTAATCACCGTGGCCGCCGCCTTTCGTTGATTGAAAGTAATCTCCCTGGGAAGGGAGAATTCCGCCCAGTCCCGGGCCGCCTCGTTGGATATTGATAAAAACCGCCGGTAATTCCGCACCTGCTATGTAGCTGATTCCTTCACTCATCAGGCTGATACCCGGACTCGATGAGGTTGTAAAAGCTCGTGCGCCGCAACCCACGGCGCCGAAAATCATGTACGACACCGCCACCTCGCTTTCACCCTGCAAAAAGACACCGCCGACTTCCGGCATCCGTCTGGCTAAATATTCGGAAACTTCCGATTGAGGGGTAATCGGATAGGCAAAATAGCTCAAGCATCCCGCTCGAACTGCGGCTTCTCCGATCGCCTCGTTTCCTTTCATTAAAATTTTGCCCATCTTTCCCCCCTCATTCCTGTTCTCGGTCATCTTCAGCGGTTTCGGTAATGCTTATCGCCACATCCGGGCACATGAGATAGCATGCACCGCAAAAGTTGCAGTCTTCGGGATGCGCCTGCCTAACCGGAAAATAACCTTTCTTATTGACCTTGTCGGAAATTTCCAATACTTTTTTCGGACATACGCTGACACACAATCCGCATCCCTTGCACCTGTCAACATCAATAGAAAACTTATATGTCATGCAATCCATTCCTTCGCTCCGATCTCATCTCAGCGGCCTTTTTGCCAGGGTAAAACGAGTTGCCTTCGAATCGGTAAAACCGGGCATGAAAAACGTTTCATATCGATTTTCGGCAGCAGTTCAACTGCGGCAGTGATAAACATAAGCGGCAATCCGCTTTCCCGGGATAATTCGCTAACAAAATCATATCCACCGTAAATATCTTCAATCGTTGTTTCATCGATTAAATTTGCATTTCCGACGATACCGGTAATGGTCATTTTTGACGCCTTTTCAATCTCGTCCCGGATTTTCAGGCATCCCTTTACGGTATCGGTAAAGGGTCGAAATGGATTCACAACTTGGAGCATATGAACGCTTTTATCCTTCAGAAAATCAGCGAGCGTTGCAAGCACAGTGGCACCGATATCATCCCCTCCTGCGTCGAGCAATGTCAACTGGCCGGGCCGACGAATCATTCCTGCAATTGCGGGGCTTAAAATCGGAAGATCGGCATGCAGATATTTTTCCGCTGGTACAACCACCTCGATTCCCAGGTTGGAAAGAAAGCGTCTCACCTCGCGGGTTCTGAAATAGCGAGTGACAAGATCGAGATCCGCGATTCGAACGTTTAAGCCTTCGCGTCTTCCATTAACGGCAAGGTTTATGGCAACTTCGGTTTTTCCGCTACCGAAGTTGCCCACAAGGATGACAATTCCCCTGAGATGAATTTTCATTCCGTTAAAGTTTAATATGAATCCGCCCAATCTCCCGCCTCGATGATACAGGGTTGCCGTCAGCTTAGCAGATCGGAAACGGCTCCTTCTGGTCAGTACCCGAATAAATAAACCATTATAGCTATTTTTTATTTTTATTTTTGTCAAGTTTTTTAAAAATCCTTTTCTCTACCTCTATGAAGAGGAAGGGAAATCCGGAAGCGGCATGATTTTATTTTCATTTTTGATCTATCCCCGTTGATATGCTAATAGGAATAAATCCTTCCCCTGCGAAACTTGGCAAAACAATCGAGCGTGTCCGAACTTTAAAGGAGGAAAAAAACAACATATGGTTACTGTCAGAACCGGTCTCGAGGTATTTTGTGATAATCCACCCGCGTGGGTTTTTAAAAACCGGATCGGCATCCTTTGCAACCCAGCCTCGGTGAGTTGCAATCTTTGCCATGCCCGGGAGCTGATTAACCGGATTCTTCCCGGACAAGTGAAGGCGCTCTACTCACCGCAGCATGGATTTTTCGGGGAAAAACAAGACAACATGATCGAATCCTCCGATATAACCGACCCGATTTTAGGGGTTCCTGTATTCAGTCTATACGGACAAAACCGAATCCCCACGCAGGAAATGTTCGATCCCATAGACGTCCTTATCGTCGATCTGCAGGATGTGGGAACACGGGTTTATACGTTTATTTACACGATGTCCTACTGCCTGGAGGCAGCGAAACGGTTCGATAAAAAGGTGCTGGTTTTTGATCGTCCCAACCCGATAACCGGCTCCATCATGGAAGGAAACTGTTTATCGCCCGAATACAGATCGTTTGTCGGTCGCTACCCCATACCCATGCGGCATGGAATGACAATCGGCGAACTTTCGATCCTGTTTAACGATTTTTACGGCATCGGCTGCAATCTCAAAGTGATCCCCATGAAAGAATGGAAGAGGGATATGTATTTCAAGGATACCGGGCTCCCGTGGATTCCTCCATCTCCTAATCTTCCAACTCCCGTGTCTGCCATGGTTTATCCCGGACAGGTTATGTGGGAGGGAACCAACATCTCCGAAGGACGGGGAACAACTCAACCGTTTGAAACCTTTGGGGCACCGTTTATTGATATCGAAAAAATCATGGAGTTTGCGGGTAATCGCGAGTTTATGGGTGCAATACTCAGACGGCATGCCTTCGAACCGACTTCCGGCAAATGGAAAAACACCTTGTGCAGAGGATTCCAGATTCACATTACGGATCCTTATTTGTACAAACCTTATATCAGCACCCTTAAATTGCTTCAAGCCGTCAGGCTCCATCACGAAGATGAATTTGAGTGGAAACTTCCGCCATACGAGTATGAATTTGACCGACTTCCCATTGACCTGATTTTGGGAGATCCAGCAATCCGCCAGCGCATTGAAAACCAGGACCCAATTAAGAGGATCGAAGAATCCTGGCAGCCGGATCTGGAGGCATTTAAAAACATCAGCCGATCGTATTATCTTTATCGATAACCCATCGGAAGAGCCAAAAATTGAAGATCTGTCCGAATATTACGCACCTTGAGTTTTCCGCTGACAAAGCAAGCAGAGAGCTTTCGGCAACAGGTAACGTTTGCCTCCGAAGTCGAGCGACAGGGTAGATGCATTGATACCGTTTTGCCGAAAAGCGGAATATTCCTTGGAAAACAGATGATGAGAAGTTATTTTATAAGTAAACAAGGGTAAAATCGAAAAGAAGGAAATCCAATTGAGTAAGAAAGAGAACCTCACCCAATGGAAACGTATGCGATTTCGGAAAAACAAGGTTTGGGTGGCCTGCGACAAGGACGAAAAACTGCTGGTTGAAAATGGAAAGGTCTTGATCAGATATCAGATCGATCAGGATTACAATTACTGGGTTCACGAAAAAAGCGTCAAACCTCTCGATTCATCAGAAGCCCCGGAGAAAGGTTACGACAACAAAAATGCGGAAAGGAAGCTTCCGGAGATCAGCAAAAAGCCGGTCGAAAATAAAACCGACGCTTCCGACTCGGAAATATTTCGGGATTCGATCTGCATCTATACGGACGGTGCTTCATCCGGAAATCCCGGACCGTCTGGAATCGGGGTTCTGCTTCGTTTCGGAAAACACGAAAAGGAAATATCGAGATATATCGGTATCGCTACGAATAACATCGCGGAACTTGAGGCGATCCGGGCCGGCCTGGCGGAGTTGAAAGACACTAGTCTTCCGATCAGGGTTTTTACCGACAGCAACTATGCATATGGAATTTTTGTTCTCGGATGGAAACCCAAAAAAAATATGAAGTTAATAGAATCCATCCGAAAACTGATTCTAAAATTCAATGATCTGAAATTTGTCAAGGTAAAAGGGCATACCGGCATCGAGGGAAACGAAAGAGCGGATTTTCTTGCGACTTCGGCCATAAAAGCATCGGATCAAAAAAACAAAAAAGAGCCCCACATCGTTTGAATAGGGCTCTTATTTCGCCATCATAAAAATTCTATGCTTTTTCCGTCTTCAGGGTTTCGATTTCCTTTTTCAGTTCATCAATTTCCTTTTTGTATTTATCCACTTCATCCGTCTTGAAAGAGGTCTCGACAACCGTTTCTTCTTTTTTCCAGCTGTCTTTAAGTTCGTCGAAGCCCAGATAAATGGCTAAACCGCCTCCGAGCAAAAGCATTATCGGAACAGCACCGGCTAAAAGCTGCAAAAACTCACTAAACCAAATCGAAAGCCCTATGATACCCAGTACGGCTGCTACCGCTCCACCAATTAGAGTTTTCATAAAAAATCATCCTCCTTTACTTAAACTTAAATTGATTTTTTATTTTAATATGCATCATTAACCTGACCAATTGTTTTTCAATTCTCCGGAACGGACAAGTCACTCGAAAATAGCTGCGAAATCAAACAAGTTCATCTTCATTTTGTTGAAAAACATATTATGCAATGTGCAAGTATCACAACATTTTTTTTAACGCAAGCTTAAAATTTTACCTTAAAATTTTACCATGGAACCAAAATTCTGATATCCGAAAATTCCCTGATTTTTCAACTCCGGATATCGGTGATTGCCGCCCGAAAGATAATGACCGCTTCGAATCAACTATTTCCGTACATTCGCATTACAATATAAAGATTGCAATCGAAATGCCTTTTTGCTATTTTTAAAAAATTTTAAACTCCTGAAGTTCATTGGATTCATTAACAAAAAATACCGGTTTTCCCGGGTTGATTCAATTGTAATTTTGACATATCAGGGTTTCGGCATCACAACAATCGAAGATGGATTCTTGCCATGATGAAATCACTTAAGGCGATGTGGTTGAAATTCAAAACGAATGCCATGCGAGGTACAAACGATGCCGCCCAGGCAACGCATGTCCATTATATATGCTACCTACCGAAGCATTTCGGCTTTATCGCATCTTTTCTGCTCAAACTTTTTTATTCCGGTATTAAAATAAACAAAGATCAAATCGCTGTTCTCCGGAATATCCCAAATGATGCCATCGTCATTTACGTGAACAAACATAAAAGCTATTTTGAGTATCTCTTTTTTCACACCCGATACAGCCAGCTCGGACTGAAATGTCCCGAAATCGGCTTAAACTATCGGGTTTATGCATGGCAGCCATTATCCCGTCTCGTTAAGATTCTTTGGTCACATCTCAATTATCTTTATCACAACCTGACGCTTTCCGATCCATACAGCAGCGGTTATATCAGGAGGGAGTTGGTTGCCGGACGGTCGGCGTTCTTATCCTTGTCGGAAAAAAAAGGATTCTACCGCAGGTTCGTCAAAGCAAAAACGGACCCGATTCGATATCTCATCGAAATGCAGGAAATAATCAACCGGCCCATTTATATCATTCCTCAGCTGATGATTTTCGGCAAGAAGCCACACCGGGTCGCCCATACGCTGATTGATCTTCTGCTCCAACCGAAAGAAAATCCAGGAAAAATCAGGCGCCTGATCACCCTCTTTAAAAATCCGGAAAAAATCCTTGTAGAAATTTCAGAACCGGTCAATCTGCAAAATTTTCTCGAGCTTGAACGAAACCCGATGAGCAATGTTGAACATTTAGCGCTGGAGCTTCGGCATCAGCTTATCCATCAAATCAATCGTCACCGCCAAAGCATCACCGGACCGATCCTGCACTCATCGGAAGAATTGAAAGAAAGCATCCTAACAAATGCCGAGCTTCAAAACTTCATGGGCCGTTATTCGAAAAAACGCGGGATGCCGATACATAAGGTGTACCGGAAGGCCCATGCATATCTTGATGAAATCGCCGCAAAATACAACAATGTGATCATAGAAATCGGTGCAGTGGTTGTAGGATGGTTCCTGAAGATTTTATTTGACGGTATTACGTTCAATCATGAAATACTCAACCAGGTGAAAAACACGTCCAAAAAAGGTCCGTTGATTCTCATTCCATGTCACAAGAGCCATTTGGATTATCTGATATTGTCATATATCCTTTACACCAATAACATGCCATGCCCGCATGTCGCCGCGGGAAAGAATCTATCCTTCTGGCCGATGGGCCCTCTGTTCAGAGGCGGCGGCGCATTTTTTATCCGTCGAACCTTCAGGGGCGCCGTTCTTTATTCAAAAGTTTTTTCAGAATATATTCAAAAACTTCTGGAAGAAGGTTTCAACATCGAATTCTTCATAGAGGGAGGACGCAGTCGAACCGGCAAATTGATTCTGCCCAAACTGGGACTCCTTTCCATCCTGATTGATGCATATAAAAAAGGCGCCTGCGAAGATATGATATTTGTTCCGACTTATGTCGGCTATGACCGGGTCTTGGAAGAAAGTTCTTATCTCAATGAGATTGAAGGGGGACAAAAAAAACCGGAAAGCCTGCTTCAGGTATTTCGGGCAAGAAAGTTCCTTAAAAAACGGTATGGCAGGGTATATGTAATGTTTCATCAGCCCATCTCCTTTAAGGATCTTTTATCTCAGAACGACTATGATCTAAGTGGAATGACTCCAAAAGAGCAGAATGCCTTATGCCGAAATTTGGGGCACCGGTTCATCAATGCCATAAATAAAGTTTCCGTCATCAATCCCCACTCCCTGGTGGCAAGTGCGATATTGAACGGTTCAAAAAAAAGATTTTCTTATGATCAATTAAAATTCCGAATCGAAACCTATATGAATTACCTTAATTCGCAAGAGGTCAAGTTGGCAGATACACTTTTTTTTGATCAGGATCATGCCATTGAAAATGCGCTTGATTCTTATGTCCAACGAAAATTTATCGAACCGATTTCAAAGAACCAGGAAGGCTTGTCAGCCAATTCAATTTATCGAGTTAATGAAAGTAAGCGTCCGCTGCTGGAATATTACAAAAACAATTGCATCGCTCTTTTCATTCCCTCTGCATTTACCGCACTTTCAATCCTGCAGAAGGATGTTTTCCAGTTTGCGGCCTCCGACCTTTTTTCCAGTTATGCATTTCTTCAGGAATTTTTTAAATATGAATTTGCCTATGACATTGATCGGACTCCGGAGTACTTTGTGAGGAAAACGGTCAAATCCTTTATTAATGATGCGATTCTCATTCCTCATCCCACTCTCCCCGACACTTATAACGTAACTTCTCTGGGCTATAGAAAATTAAAATTATTTTCCAGTTTTCTCAAAACCTATTTCGAATCATACTGGATCGTGCTCAATTTTTTAATGAAGCAACCTAAAAACCCGATCAATAAAAAAGAGCGATTGAAAAAGATTCAAGCAAAAGGCGCACGCATGTATAAAAACAGGGAAATCGATCGGAACGAATCGCTTTCGAAAATAAATTACGAAAATGCAATGGAATTTTTCAACACGCATGAGGTTAAAAGCCTGGAGGACACCGCGCCCATTCATTTCTATGCAGATGCGATAAAAAGATATATGAGCCACATGCCGTGATTAATAAGTCGTTCCCGGATCAATGGTGCCACGATCATGTCCCGGGGTCGTTCACCGGAAAACGGGTAAATTTCATACGGTTCATTTGTCGCAGGCAAAGGTTCCATAATCCGGTTCGATCCCCCGGCGATACAGGGGCTTCAAAACCTATCAACCGTCATTCAAAAATACGAAAACACGAAACATGAAGGCAATGATTCTCGCCGCAGGCTTTGGAACCCGGCTTCTTCCGTACACAGAAAGCACGCCGAAACCTCTTTTCCCTATCGACGGGCGCCCCTTGCTGGATATCATCATTGAAAACCTTCAGAAAGCCGGTTGCGAATCCATTATTATCAACACTCACCATTTACATCAGAAAATTACATCTTTCATCGCGCAGCAGCATTATGACATTTCGGTCCATATCCGACTTGAACCCGTGATTCTGGGCACGGGAGGAGCCATAAAAAACGTAGCCGACTTTTGGGACGATCGTCCCTTTATGGTAATAAACAGCGATATTCTAACGGACATCGACCTGAAACAGGTTTATGACTTTCATGTAAACCATGGTCACCCCGTCACACTCGTGCTGCGCGACTATTCGGGATTGAACCATGTAACGGTCGATCAAGAGGGATTCATTGCCGGTTTTTATGACCCGATCACGAACCGTTCCTTTAAAAAGTATGCTTTCACAGGAATACATGTCATAGACCCCGATATTCTCAACTGCATTCCGAATAACGTCTTTTTCAATATCATGGACGTCTACAAAAAACGGATCGCAGAGGGCGGTAAAATAAAGGCCTTTGTTCCAGAAAGATGCTATTGGGAAGATATCGGAACCTTGGAAAAGTATAAAAAGGCAGTTATTGAAAACATGGCACCCCGTGTCTTCAAAAAAATCTGGCCGGATCATTTATCCAAAAGGATGGAGTCGATTCGTCTCAAAGGAGACGGATCCGATAGAACCTGGTACCGTTTGAAGGACGGAGACCGGTCTCTCATAATGGCGGATCACGGCATGCGTACCCATTCGGAAAAAGCCGAAATCGACTCTTTTGTATCCATTGGCCGTCATCTTTACAGCAAAGGGCTGCCGGTTCCCCGGATCTATCGTCATGACGCATTCTCCGGAATTGTTTTCATGGAGGATTTGGGTGATCTAAATCTTCAAGGTGTCATTCAGGCGGCCGGAAGTCCTGAAAAAATTGTCGCCCACTACCAATCGCTTATCAAGCTCCTGATCCGGCTCTCCGTCTGGGGCAGGAAGGGCTTTGATCTCTCATGGACGTACCAGACTCCCTATTACAGCAGGGAACTCATTTTAGAAAAAGAATGCCGATATTTTGTGGATGCCTTCATAAAAGGATATTGCGGAATCGATGCCAGCTATGAAAATTTGGAAGATGAATTCAGATGCCTGGCCGATGGAGCGGTTCAATTTTCCATCGATGGATTCATGCACAGAGACATGCAGTCACGGAATATCATGATTAAGAACAATGAATATTATTTTATCGACTTCCAGGGAGGTCGTATCGGCCCCCTGCAATACGACTTGGCCTCTTTACTGATTGATCCCTATGTGGCGCTCCCCCACCCGGTCCAATTTCAGTTACTGGAGGAATGCGCGGAGCAACTCTCTTCTTATGTCGGAATTGTCACGGAACATTTTTACACCGGTTTTAAATACTGCTCGATAACCCGAAACCTGCAGATTCTCGGAGCCTTTTCCTATTTAAGCCGGGTTAAGGGAAAAACCGATTTTGAAAACTATATTCCGACTGCAGTCCGAACCCTGAAATACAATCTATCGGCGCTCGAGGATGTTCGGCTCCCCCGTCTGACATTCATTGTGAAAAATCTTTAAGACGGAAGGGGACGAAGGCTTCCCGGAGGCATCCGATCGGAGATACAAAATGAAAAAAATAAAAGTCATGGTAAACGGAATTCCAGGCAACATGGCGGTAATTGTGGCACAACATGCAATGATTGACCCCAGGTTTGAATTGATTCCGTACTCGCTGACCGGTCCGGAAATACTTGATTCCGAATATATCGTCGACACCTTATCCTTCCGCCTGATTCAACCGGTGCACAGGGAACAGGTCATCGCTGAAATTGCCGAAAAACATGGTTCTTTCGTTAGCGTAGATTATACTCATCCATCGGCGGCAAACCGTAATGCAATGTTTTACTGTAAACACCGCTTACCCTTTGTAATGGGGACAACGGGGGGCAATCGGAAGCTTCTGGAAGAAACCGTTTCCATGTCATCCATTTCGGCGGTCATCGCACCGAACATGGCAAAGCAAATCGTTGGCTTTCAAGCCATGATGGAATGGGTGGCAGATACATTTCCGGACCTCTTTAATGGATATAAGCTTGAGTTGAGGGAAAGCCATCAAAAAGGAAAGGCGGATACAAGTGGAACTGCCAAGGCAATGATTCAACATTTCAACAGGCTCGGGATTCCTTTTCATGAAAAAGACATTCAAAAAGAACGCGACCCGGAAAAACAAAGAACCGAATGGGGAATTCCGGAAAAATATCTGGAAGGTCATGCCTGGCACACCTATCGCCTTATTTCCGACGACAAAACCGTCCAATTTGTATTCTCACATAATGTAAACGGTCGCAACGTTTATGCAAGGGGAACCCTTGACGCTGTTTTCTTCCTGTCCGAAAGAATCGAAGAGGGGAAAAAGGGAAAGGCGTATACGATGATCGACGTGCTTCAGGGAAAAAGTTAATACGCCCGGCGAATTAAAAACCGAGATGGTCTTCCTTCTTTATGTATCCGCGCGCTTTCAAGTAACTGCGGATTTCTTTTTTAACTGTTTTTTCCATGGCTTTTTCCAAGGATTTCGATTTCAGCTTCGGATAATATTTTTCGAGAGCCGATCTATTGTAAAGGATTTGAAAGGATATGCTGTCGTGAACGAAATTCCCTTCCTTCACTTCAAACTCGAATTTGACTCGAACCGGGATTTCAATTCTTGAAAATCCTAAATTCAGCAGATGATGAAACACCTTTTTTTCCACGACCCATACCATCCGGCAGTTCCCCTTGTCATCGGCAAATCGGCTGGTTTACGTTTCCAGGTAGATGATTTGCCTGAAATCAAATTTAAAACAAGAAAACGGACCATCTCATCCGTTTTTTTTATCTCTTGAATTTTTACGAAATTTCTTCATTTGAAAAACAAACACGATCAGAAGAGCTGCGCTGATGAGTATGATCAGGTTGGAAGCGAAAAAAGTCAGGATGAAAGAGTAAGGATTCTGCAGCTGATAACCCGATATCAGAATGCAAACCCCGAATATCAGGAAAAAACATGACAGTAAAATCAGAAGCGTCTGTCGAATCCACCACAAAATGCTTCCCAGAGAACCTTTTTCGATCATTTTTGTGAATCCTTTATCTCATGTTCAAAGATGAGAACCGGAAAGCACCGTTGTGATGGTTTCATTCAAAAAAGGTTTCCTTTAGGGTTTGCCAAAAAATCAATTAAACGTTATATCATTTTATTAAATTTCTTTGAAAAACGTCAAGTCGGAAGATCTCTCTTCCGTCTGTCCGGTACGGGTGATGTGCTCACTTCGGTGTGACAATCGTTGCCTGATTACGACAAAAACGACTTATCTTTGATATTTTTTGCAAAGGAGGATCTTATGGATATCAAAACAATAAAAATTGAAAATCCTGACGCACTGAATCTCGTATTGGGACATTCACATTTTATCAAAACGGTCGAAGATATTTATGAGGCAATGGTCAATTCCGTTCCGTTTGCGAAATTCGGACTGGCGTTCTGCGAAGCCTCCGATCCATGTCTTGTGCGATACACCGGAACGGATGATGCATTGATCGAATTGGCGAAAAAAAACGCTTACAATCTTTCAGCCGGGCACACCTTCATCCTTTTCATGAAAGACCTGTTTCCCGTTAATGTCTTAAACGCGATTAAAAATGTTCCCGAGGTATGTCGTATTTTTTGTGCAACTGCAAATCCCGTCGAAGTCATTATGGCCCAAACTCAGCAGGGGCGAGGAATACTCGGGGTCGTTGACGGGTTTTCATCAAAGGGAATCGAAACGGAGGAAAATATCCAAAGCCGCAGGGAATTACTGCGGAAATTCGGATATAAGCAATAATTGTGACGAGGTTGGCCGATCCGGAAAAAATTTGATAGCAGCGCTTTCACGTCTGTTTACAGCATCACCCGGGGTATCGATTTTTTTGGCAAATGGCGCATGCACGATCCATTGGAGCAAGAATTCACCGAGGTCGGAGACAATAAGCCTTCCTCCGGAAAACATCACGAATTAAACAAAAGACCTTATTATCACCGCAATGCCGGAGAACCGGTCTATGGGAAAACCAATTAATCCGGCAACCCGACAAGCCGCTATCGGGGCAAAGGCGGCTTGGACCGCAAATCCCGGGGAAAATCAAAACATGGGGATTATTTCCCTCTATTCGCCCCATTCCCGCTGGTTATATAGATGATCCGATAAACCGGGTCTCTGCGAATGCCCCTATTTTTTTCAACTTCCGAATCAAAATCAAATTGTAATCTTCGAAATACCTGTTGGATTCCTGTGGTAAAAATTATCGCCTTTCTTGAAGTTGAAAAAAATCGAGTCCAATCGTTCCAAGCGTTGCTGAAATTTCAATCCATGGAGGCTCTGCCGCAAATTTCGCTTTCGGTAGCCGATCCCGGTATTCAACCGCCAAAAATCCTTTATCAACGGAACCGGGTCAGATGCAACAAAACAGGCGTCAATTGAAATTATCTTCGGTTGTTCGCCGGATAAAAATTAAAAATTCAGCCCATCGATTTTTATTTTTATTCCTCGGCAATCTATCCTTTAGAGCCTTCGAAACGATTGGTCTTAACTCCATCCATCGATAACCGTCACAGTGGTTTTTATCCATTTTTCCGCCCGATTTCTAAAGAATCTAAATCGCTGCTATCAGAAAATCAGGGGCCGGCAGAATAAAACCAAACCGCATTCCGTTCAATCCTTATACAGCCATAAAACTTTTCGAAACGTTATCATCCGGCCGGCATGTGAAAACCTGCGGATGCATGTGCATCCGTCAAACACGGTTGGCATGAAAATTGATTTCAAACCAATAAAATTCGTTAGAAAAAAAGGAGTGACTTCGGTTGACCAGAGAAGAATATAAAGAATGGCTTAAAGAACTATTCCGTATCGGTTTGGTTGCCGGAATCAGTATCATCGCCGGTTATTACATCTATAAGTCTCTGTTTATTTTAAGCAATTGATGTTACGGAAGGATGAATTGCATACGGCGGTTCCATCTGACTCCCACAGCCTTCGAAAAATGATTGCAGAGATTTCTCCGATTCATTTTTTAAGGGTATACAGATAAAGTTGGATCAATCATCCGGTATTTCCGTCAATTTTACCAATCGATATGCCAAATAATTGACGCCGTCTACCCTCGCCCAATGTTTTTCCAATTGAAGAACCCTGCAACAAGCTACAGGGATTCTTCGATCATAAGGACTTTTTATCTGATTTTTGATTCGCTCGCTGTTGCGTTTCAAACAGCAAGACCGCCAAATATCGGCTCGCTCTCTGACTATCTTTTGCCGGTTTCCTCTTCGGTCTTTCCGAACTCCTTTACAATCTTGGCGATTTCCTGAAGTCTTTCGTCTGCTTTTCTAAAAACAGTCCCTGAAGGGTATGTTCCATCCGCCTGCAACCTGCCGGCCTCTACGCCTGTCAGAATCTCGACCCCTTCTTCTATGCTGAAAATCGGCCATATGTGGAAATGCCCGGAACGAACGGCATCAACAACCTCTTGTTTGAGCATCAGGTTGCGAATATTCTTTTCAGGAATCAGAACGCCTTGATCACCGGTAAGGCCTTTATGCTTACAAATATCGAAAAAGCCTTCTATCTTCCGCGTCACCCCTCCGACCGGCTGAATTTCTCCTTTCTGGCTCACGGAACCGGTTACGGCAATCCCCTGCCGAATCGGGAAGCCGCTCAATGCGCTTAAAATCGCGTATAATTCCGTACTGGAAGCACTATCCCCTTCAACCATCCCGTAGCTCTGTTCAAAACAAAGAGACGCAGTAACGGAAATCGGCTTGTTATGCGCGAATCGCTCTCTGAGAAAACTGCTCAGAATCATCACACCCTTGGTATGGATTTTACCACTCAGTTCGGATTCCCTCTCAATGGCAACCACCCCTTTTCTTCCTACCGAAACCGTTGCAGTGATACGATTGGGTTTGCCGAACTCATGATCCCCCGTCATCAAAACCGACAGTCCATTGACCTGGCCCACTTTAGATCCCGTGGTTTCGACCCATAAAATATCTTTCTTGACCAGATCCTTTACGCGTTCCTCAATCAGACTCGCACGATATATCCGTTTCTCGATTGCATCATCCACGTGTTTTTTCCGGATGAACGGCGCATTCTCCAAACCCGCGAAATAGTCCGCCTCCTTTAGAAGATCGCATATATCTCCAAGCTCCAGGCTCAACTTGTCGCGATCTTCCGTACGTTCCATGCTGTATTCCAGAAATCTTGCAATCCCTGTTCGATCGACGTGCCGAATATTCTGTTCGCTGCAAAATCGGCTCATCATCCTTACAAATTGATTGATGGCCGTCTCTTCGCGATCCATCCGATCATCCAGGTGGGCTTTCACCTTGAAAAATTTCTGAAAACGTTCGTCGAAGATGTAAAGAAGTTCGTAGATGTGTGGAGAGCCGGTCAAAACAATCTTGACGTCCAGCGGAATGGGTTTCGGGCGAATGGTACGCGTGCTCAACAAACCGAAGAGTTCCGCAGGATCCTCGATCTTGATTTCTTTTTGCCCAAGCGCCAGTTTTAATGCCTCGTAGGAAAGATACCATTTCAACAAGTCCAGTGCTTTCATCACCAGGTAACCTCCGTTGGCTTTGTGTAGAGCCCCGGGCTTGATCATGGTAAAATCGGTAAAAAGCGCGCCGAGCCAAGCCTGTTTTTCGATAGTGCCGAACAGATTCGGATAGGCCGGATTGGATTCGATCACAACCGGAGCGCCTTCGGTTTTCGAATTATCAATCAGCAAATTAACTTCGTATTTTCGAAACGTACCTCCCTTGGGAGGAGCATGAAATGAACCGGCTCGCTGAGACTCCTCCTGGATTTTCTTGAAGTCATCAATATTTTTAAGAATATCCTCCTGGGTGTCCTTGACAAATTTCATGACATCCGGTTCGTCTTGATACTTTTCAAGGCACCTTTCCATGAGGTGTTCAACCGCGAAAAGGGCAATTTGATTATCCAGTTTTTTGTGTTTTTCTTTAAACTCCGATTCAGCTTCACGAATCCGCTTGATAGCCTCTTTCATTTTATCCTGAATCTCTTCACTTCTTTCCCGGAGGTCTTTCTTCTCCTCATCTCCCAGTTTATTTAAATCCTCCTGGCTCATGGGCTGGCCTTCTTTATTCAATGGAATCAGAACCATTCCTAATTGGGAAAACTGAATAACGAAGCCCTTTTCTTTGGCGACCGGCGCCAACTCCGCTTCAATTTCCGCCTTTATTTTCTGGAAAGCCTGATTGAGCTCTTTCTCCCGGGCATGGTAATCGTCGCTATCAAAAACCTCCGAAATTTTCGCCTGGAGGGTTTTGATCAAATCTTCCATGTCTTTTTTCAGTTCCTTGCCTAATCCCGCGCGTAGTTTGAGACAATTCGGTTTATCCGGTTCTTTGAAATTGTAAACATAGCACCAGTCAGGTGGAACCGGCTGCTGCCTTGCCCTTTCTTTCAAAAAAGTCTTGGCAATATAGGTCAGGCCGGCCTTCGGAGGACCGGCGATAAAAATATTATAACCGTCACCCTTCAATCCGATACCGAACTGTATGGCATCGACACCCCGGTTCTGGCCGACCACACCTTTTTCCAAAGGTTCGAGAGACGCGGTATTTTCGCAGGGAAGGGAGTCAGGATCAACAAAAGGACGCAATTGATTCACGGACACTTCGGAAAATTGCTTCGGCATGTTATTATCCTCCATCTTTCAACAAAAATTTTGCGGCTCCGATATTGCAATCGCGGAATAAAAGCTCCGTGCAATCCCACAGAAACCGGAAAAAGGAATCTTCCCCCTTCCCTTTCTCGGGCCGGTTCCTCCGTTTCGCTGAGATCGGTGCGGGAAATACGCTCGGCCTCCGGCCTGGATGCCGAATTTGATATGACGGGAAACTACTCTGCGAGGGCGATCATCTCGATTTCAACCATCGCACCCAACGGCAGTGCAGCGACCTGAAGCGCGCTGCGTGCCGGCTGCTGCGAAGGAAAATATTCAGCGTACACTTCGTTGAATCGGCTGAAGTTTCTGATATCATCCAGATATACGGTTGTTTTTACAACTTTTGAAAAATCAATCCCCGCTCCTTCCAATACCGCTTTCAAGTTCTCCATAACCTGCCGGGTGTGTTCTTTAATCCCTCCCTCAGTAAATTTTCCGGTAGCGGGATCAATGGGTAATTGGCCGGATGTAAAAAGGAATCCACCGGCACAAATTGCTTGACTGTAAGGTCCGACCGCTTTCGGTGCGTTTACGGAATGAATGACTTTTCTCATGGCATACCTCAAAAATCATAGAAATATTTTCAAAACCTTCCATCGGGTTTGCATTCCAGGCGGGGCGAAGCGCTTAAAAACAGGAATACATCCCGTTTTTTGAGAATGGAACCTCGCTCCAAAACCAAAATTGAACCTGCGGGGGAAAGGCTTTAAAATCGGCCAGATGCAGGCATCTCAATACGTTGGATTCACAAAAAAACAAGCACGTTCGCAAAAAAAAATGAAAAATGTTTCGGCAAGGATGATAAAGACCATGGAATCCTTTGACACATTTTAAAATTTTTATAAAGAGTAAATTATACATTGTTCTTTCGTTACGAAGCCTTAACCATGAGTTTGGGCTGGGATCCTTGGATAATTCATCTGTTCTTCCGATCCAATCACTCTCCGACCGCCGAATTATACAGCGCAAAAAACCAGAAGGAGAAATGGATGAAAGATGACGAATGCGTCCGGTTCATGCAGTGGGCCCTGCCACACCTGCGAATGCAGTGGCGGGGCTTTCGAAAAGTGCGCAGGCAGGTCTGCAGACGCGTCGGTCGACGCCTACGTCGGCTGCAATTACCTGATGTGAATGCCTATAAAGATTATTTGCGGACCTATTCATCCGAATGGAATGTCCTGGATAAT
Source organism: Desulfobacterales bacterium (assembly GCA_018432925.1). Taxonomy (GTDB): domain Bacteria; phylum Desulfobacterota; class Desulfobacteria; order Desulfobacterales; family JAHDSC01; genus JAHDSC01. The sequence goes on from JAHDSC010000009.1 coordinate 42,247, forward strand.
TACTGTCGTATTTCTATTTCCCGGTTCTTACGCGATAAAGGGGTGTTTGAATGCCTTGGCAGCAATATTCTTTCAGCATTTGCTCGAATGGCATCCACCAGCGAAGACAATACGATTCGATGCTGGAGCGCGGGATGTGCATCCGGCGAGGAAGCGTACACCCTTGCGCTGATCTGGCACTTCCTCCTCATGCAGGATTATCCAGGAGTCGATATCCGCGTTACGGGAACGGAAGTGGATCAAAATTTGCTTGAGCGGGCTGAAAAAGCTTGTTATTCTTTAAGCAGCATCCAGGAATTGCCCGGTCGATGGGTTGCCCGTGCATTCGATTTGGCAGGCACACAGTATTGCCTTCATGCAAATTTCCGGGAAAAGGTCGAGTTCACTCGACAGGATATCCGGCACGAGGCCCCTGAGGGTCTTTTCCATATGATTCTGTGCCGCAATATGGCCTTTACTTATTTTGATGCCGACCTTCAACAGGAGATATTGGAGCGGATTCATGATCGGCTTCTTCCGGAAGGGGCGCTTGTTATCGGCATGCATGAAACGATTCCCGGCAAGGCTCCGGACTTTGTTCCATGGTTTCCGAACATGAAGATATATCGCAAAAAAAGGTAAGGTTTGACCGGATGAATAAAATTTTCAGGTGCGAGCTGATCTCCTGGAAACAAACCTACCAACTGTCACGTCGGCTTGCATGGATGATCAGAAAAGCGGGTTTTCAACCCGATGTGATTGTCGCCATTGCGCGCGGTGGATACGTACCCGCAAGAATTTTGTGCGATTTCATGAACGTCGGGAATCTGATCAGTATTCGGATTAAACACTACGCAAGCGTCCGGAAATTGCAATGCAGTCTTTGCTTGCCGCTTTGCGTGGATGTAAAAGGATTGAAGGTTCTCTTGGTCGATGACGTCGGCGATACGGGAGATACCCTTGCCCTGGCTTTGGAGCACATCAAAAGTTTCAATCCGGCGCAGGTAATTACCGCCATTCTTCATCACAAAAAGCTTTCTAAGATCGAACCGGACTTTTATGCCAGAAAAATCGTCAAATGGCGATGGATTATCTATCCCTGGGCGGTCATTGAGGATATCGCAGGAATGATTCGGGATATGAAAAATCCTCCAACGTCCCTTGAAGAGGCGGCTCGAAGACTTGAAAACGAAAATATGATCAAGGTTCCGAAACAGGTCATAGAAGATGTCCTGGCGTTATGGAGATAATCCTGAAAACGCCACACATCGGCCTCCGACCTGTTTCGAAGTGTATTCAGACAGCCGAAATTCCCTCGATGCCGCAAGATTACTCCCTAGCCTCTTTTTCCCGGTTTTGTTCGCGGATTGCCACCTTGGCAAGCGAGGTCAATTCCTCGGAGAACAGTTCAAGCAGATCATCCACCGTCAGAATGCCTTCCAGCCCTCCTTGTTCATTAACAACCGGCATGCGTCGGATTCCCCTCACCCGCATGCATTCCAAGGTGCTCCAGATACCATCCTGCTCTCTCGCCGTAAACAAATCATAGCTCATTACATCCGCTACCGTTACCGAGTCAAGCGCCACTTCTTTGGCAATGAGCTCCACCACGATATCCCGGTCGGTAATGATACCGATGGGAACCGGTTGTACCCCGCTGGAATCAACCACGATAACATCACCTACATGGTGATCCCGCATCAGCTTTGCCACCTCAAAAATACTGCTGTCTTTGGAAGTGACAACGACTTGTCGGTTACAAATTTGGCCTACTGACATAAAACACCCTCGATGATCGGCAGTTCGTTATCGGTTAATTATCCCTGGTTATTGATTGTCGCTGTACCCTGTGATTCTGTGAAGGGTTCGAGATGAAACGTCAAAAAAGTACAAAGTGGAATGCAAAATACTGAAAAATATTACATCCGTCTATCCCTGCAACCCGCATACTTGTCGAAAGACGCGGGCTGTCCAAGGATGCGGTGCGACTCGGAAGCCGGATTTTTAAGAAGGTGCAGGATATGATTTTTTTAACAAATGGCAAGCAACAAACGGCGATTCATGAAAAGTCGATGAGCAAAAAGCTCTGTGTCAGTATTATAGGAGCGATCCATCGTTAACGTCCGGGCCGTTGAAGCAAACGCTTTCGGATCATGCCTGCGCCACAAGTTCATAAACTTGATTAAGCGCCTCATCCAGTTTGTCCGTTCTGGTTCCGCCCGCCTGAGCCATATCCGGTCTTCCGCCCCCTCCGCCGTCGACAATTGCCGCCACTTTTTTAACGAGATTTCCGGCATGATAGCGACCCATCAGATCATTCGTGACTACCGCGATCAAAAGAACCTTGGGTCCTGAAATACTTCCGAGCACAACAATTCCCGATCCGATCTTTTGCTTAAACCGGTCGGCCAACTCTCTTAGGGCGGAAGGTTTGTCAACCACCACCTTTTGGGCGAGAACCTTCACCCCGTTGATGGATTGAATGGGGTCCAGGGTTTTGACGGCACTGATTTCAGCGAGCTTTGCCTTTGTTTTTTCCAGCTCTTTTTCCGTGTCCTTAAAATCAAGAAGAATCTTGCCGATCTTTTGGGAAAGGGTTTCCGGTTTATCTTTGACCAGACGGGCGGTATCCTGCAGAATTTTCGCCATCTGCTGCACATAGGCAAGCGCCGCCTCTCCGGTCAATGCTTCGATTCGCCTTACCCCTGACGAAACGCTGGATTCTCCGACAATTTTGAAAAAACCGATATCACCGGTTCGATTCGTATGGGTTCCTCCGCAAAGCTCCTTGCTGAAGGCGGAAAGCGATACCACCCGTACCCGATCGCCGTATTTTTCTTCAAAGAGGGCGGTCGCCCCTGTTTTAAATGCCGCCTCCGCGTCCATTTCTTCGATTTGTACCGGTACGTTTTCACGGATTCGCCGGTTAACCAGTGTTTCGATCCGGTTTAAGGTTTCGGTATCCACTTGAGAAAAATGAGTAAAATCAAACCGAAGTCTTTCAGGCGCTACGAATGAACCGGCTTGTTTCACATGATCACCCAGAACCTGTCGAAGCGCCGAGTGGAGAATATGCGTAGCCGTATGGTTACGGGTGGCCGCGGACCGTTTTTCCATGTCCACGACAAGCGTGACGGTTTCCCCTTTCCTGATACTTCCCGAAACAATTTGACCTTTGTGTATGATCAGGCCCGTCGGGTCTTTAACGGTTTCGGAAACTTTCATTTCAAATGTCTGATTTTCGCCACTGCCGATAAGCTTTCCGGAATCACCCCTCTGACCGCCCGCTTCACCGTAAAAAGGGGTGATTTCAGTTACTACTTCAACCACATTACCTGTGGTTGCCTCCTGAATTTCATTGCCCGACTCCACCAGCAGAAGGACTTTGGAACTGCAGGATACCGTGTCATAACCGACGAATTTTGGTTTTATTCCTTTTGCCGAGAGATTCTTGTAAGCATCGCCGACTTCGGAAAATGCGGCGATCGATCTGGATTTAGACCGCTGGGCTTCCATCGCTTCGTCGAACCCTCTGATGTCGATATCCAGTTTCTCGTCCCTGACCACATCCCTGACAATATCAACCGGAAATCCATAGGTATCGTATAATTTAAACACAACTTCGCCGGGAATTTCTTCTAAACCTTTATCCCGGATATTTGCAATCGTATCGGTTAAAAGTTTCAGCCCATGGTCCAGTGTTTCCGAAAATCGGAGTTCCTCGTTCTTTATTACATTTGTGATAAATGCTTTCGCCTCGGAAAGCTCCGGATAGGCGGATTTCATGATATCAAATACGACCCCCGCCGTTTGATCAAGAAATGGCCTGGCAAGCCCGATATTTCGTCCATAGCGAATCGCTCTACGTATGATCCGTCGCAGCACATATCCTCTTCCCTCATTGGAAGGAAGTATCCCGTCACCGATAAGAAATGCCGCCGCCCGACTGTGGTCTGCTATGACTTTCATCGCAATCGCGGTTTCCTGCGAATCCTCAATATTCTTTTCCGAAAGGTTTTCGACTTTCCGCATGATCGGAACGATCAGGTCGATGTCGTAATTGGTGGGAACATTCTGGATAATCGAAACAAGTCGTTCAAGCCCCATCCCCGTATCGATGCTGGGTTTTGGCAGTGGAGTCAGTTTTCCCGAAGCATCGCGGTTGAACTGCATAAAAACCAGGTTCCAAATTTCCAAATATCGATCACACTCACATCCAATCCGGCAATCGGGTCTATCGCATCCGAACTTTTCTCCCCGATCGATAATTATCTCCGAACAGGGACCGCAGGGGCCCGTTTCGCCCATCGACCAAAAATTATCTTCTTCTCCAAATCGCACAATTCGTTCTTCCGGCAGATCCGTATTTTTCCGCCAAAGCTCAAAAGCCTCGTCATCGTCCGTGTAAACGGAAGCCCATAACTTTTCTTTCGGCAGGCCAAATCCGTTCGTCAGCAGATCCCACGCAAACTCAATCGCCTTTTCCTTGAAATAATCACCAAAGGAAAAGTTGCCCAGCATCTCAAAGAAAGTGTGATGCCTTGCGGTATAGCCTACGTTTTCCAAATCATTATGTTTGCCGCCGGCTCGCACGCATTTCTGAGAGCTTGCCGCTCTGGCATAACCTCTTTTCTCTTCACCGAGAAAGGTACGCTTAAACTGGACCATTCCTGCATTCGTGAAAAGGAGGGTTGGATCATCCTGGGGGACAAGAGATGAGCTTCTCACGATCTGGTGGTGATGTTTTTCAAAATATTGAAGAAATTTTATTCGTATTTCGTTGCCTGTCATTAATCGCTCCGTTGGTGAAAGTCCATTGACGCATCCGTGGAAAACTCATTACCGAGACTTTTGAACCGCAACTTCGAGCATCCTACACCGGCTTGCCGCAGAGTCGGCGAGCGAATCGAAAAATCAATCAAAAATCCCTTTGATGGAAGCTTCATATCAACTGGAACAGAAAGCGTTCATTGAAAAATTCATGTTTTTTATATAATTCAAAATACTTATAACACAAATTTCAATAAATGACAATAAGCTTGGATCCGGAACACAAATTGGAGCGGATCGTGGATGCTTTCTGCCACAACATCTCGATGGAACATAAGTGGGACCGGAGATTCACTCCCTTTGCCGTTCATGCCTCTTCCGGAGCACTTTCTTCTTTCTTAATTGAAAGGCCCAATGAATCTCTGACCCTGGCAAACAGAGCGTCGCCGATATCCGGATTTTCCGCCAGGAATTTCTTTGCGTTTTCTCTTCCCTGACCGATTCGTTCCCCTTCATAAGAATACCAGGATCCGCTTTTGTCGATGATTCCGGCCTCAACTCCGACATCCAGAAGATCCCCGGTTCTAGAGATGCCTTCCCCATACATGATATCAAATTCGGCTTCTTTAAAAGGAGGCGCCAATTTATTTTTCACAATTCGTGTCTTTGTTCGATTGCCCACGATATCCTGTCCATCCTTTATGGCACCGGTCCGCCGGATATCGATTCTGACGGAAGAATAAAACTTCAGCGCATTTCCTCCGGTGGTTGTCTCGGGATTACCGAATACGACACCCAGTTTCATCCGGATTTGATTGATAAAGATAACCGCCGTCATGGTTTTGCTGATGGTACCCGTCAGTTTTCTTAATGCCTGCGACATGAGCCTGGCTTGAAGGCCCATGTGGGAATCGCCCATCTCTCCTTCTATTTCGGCTCTGGGCACAAGTGCCGCAACCGAATCAATGACCATTACATCGATTGCTCCGCTTCTCACCAGCATGTCCGCTATTTCAAGCGCTTGTTCCCCCGTATCCGGCTGTGATACCAAAAGTTCGTCACAATTGACCCCCAGTTTCCTTGCATAGAGGGTGTCCAGGGCATGTTCGGCATCAATAAAAGCAGCGATCCCGCCTTGTTTTTGCGCTCCGGCAACCGCGTGAAGCGCAAGGGTGGTTTTACCGGACGATTCCGGCCCAAATATTTCGGTCACACGGCCCCTGGGAATCCCCCCAATTCCCAACGCTTTGTCAAGCGCGATGGATCCGGTCGGAATTACAGGCACATCGATAATCGGCCTGCTTCCCAATTTCATAATCGAACCTTTGCCGAACTGGCGTTCGATCTGGCCCATCGCGGTTTCCACCGCTTTTTCCTTTTCCGGTGTAATGCTCATTCCGACCTCCTACAGAGAAATGCTCATCAGCTTTGTATAAACAGATCCTCCGGGTTTCAATTCGCTTTTAAACAAAACAATCTGATCCACAATAAACGCTTCTGATTCAAATCCCCCGACCTCCTTCATTGCTTCACCGAGCCGATTCGAATCAATATGCCCCTTTACCCGCGCAAGTGTGAGATGGCCCTTAAAGGCTCTGTTTTCACGGGGCAATCCGATTGCCTCCAATTTTTCATCAATCGTCTTTTGAAGTCCGATCAGCGAGTCGATCTGCCCATTCAGGCCCACCCATAATACCCGGGGCCGTTTTATCCCGGGAAAGACACCGATTCCTTTTGCAGCAAGACGCATGGGCGAATATTTTTCTGCCGTTTCGCTCATCCGTTTCCTAATCTCCGGAATATCCGCCTGGTTGATGTTTCCCAGGAATTTTAGAGTCAGGTGAATATTTTCCGGGCGGACCCATCTCATGGCAAATCCATAAGCCTTTATTTCCTCCTGAACCTTTCGAATGGAAGAAATAATCTTTTCCGGGAGCTCAAAAGCGATGAATGATCGTAGTGTTTCAGCCATAAAAATCTCGGCTCCGGGTTCCGGTGTTGTTCTTGTGACCGTTACTTGTTCCTCAGATCGTTCACCGAATCAACCGGGAAGCGTAAATTGCGGTTCACCAAGGAAAAATTCTCCCTTCGTAATCTTTTTTTTCAAAACATCCGCAATCTCGCGCGCCCTTACCAGGCTTGAAAGGGGAACCGTAGGCACTTTCTCGCCTCGGAAGGTTATAAAACCGCTCTTAAGCTCCGCATAACTTACCTGGCCATAGCTTTTTGAAATTCCGTTTCCGTAATCATAACCATAATCAACAATCTGGGTAAATATCTCCTCGTCGGATATGGCCGCATATTGAACGATCTGTTCGTTCAATATGGGAATTGGAATACCCAGGCCGACGACAAGAGAGCATCCATAACCCTGAATGCTCGCTCCCATGAGCCATCTGGGGCTCATTTTTTTAAGGTCTCCCATAACGCACAGAGTCCCTGAAGGGACAACCGGTATCCCCTTTTTCGTCCTTTTTACGGAAGGTTTGTGCTGAGTCCCGTGCCATATCACATAGCCTTCGCCTCCGCCCAGGAAAATCCGGGTTCCAAGGCCGATCACCTGGTAGTAAGGATCGTTCAAAAGCGGGCTCAACTGCCCGGCGCAACAGTAATTTGCATTTCCTGCATTGGGCTTCAATACGCCCATATATGTATAAACGGTTTTCTTCGTCAGGTTAATCGCGCAGTTATAATTCTGATACCCGTTTCTTGGATTGCATAACATCGCATTGGGAAGGGTTCGCAGGGTAATCTCTTTTTCGATCATACGGTTGGGGTAGCAGGCGGTTCCGTATCCCGTTGCCTTTAACAGCACCTTCTTTCCGGCAACAAGATCCTGAATCACATGCCCTCCGCCATAGTTGAATTCGCCGGGATAAACCTTATTTAAAGGATCATCCTCGCAGGGCTGTGTAGCACCGAGATAACAATCCACCGCCGCCAATCCGCCATATGCGGACACATTGTTCATCCAAATCTTGGAAGCCTTTATGGCCGGAACGGAATGCCCGAAATTGATAAACGCCCCGGAAGAGCACATGGGTGCAAAAGTTCCCGTAGTGACGACATCCACACGCCTTGCTGCTTCAATCGGCCCCTCCGCTTTGACGATATCGATGATCTCGTCCGCCGTAACCACGACAACCTCTCCGGATCGGATCTTCTCATTGATTTCCCGGTACGTCTTGTTGATTCTATTTTTTTCCATTCACGATACACTCCCCGTTAATACAATCATGAAACCATATGGATGCATCATACGGTGCGATTCCGCTCTTGAAAACAAATGCGAGGCGGCTACTGCAATAAAGAGCTTACCGTATCGATTTTGCTTGAAATATTGTTTTGTATCCAAGCCTTATCCCACCACTCCAGCGGATTGACAAAGGTATTATGAATAAAAACGCCGAAGTGGAGATGATCTCCACCCGCAAGGCCTGTTATTCCGGTTCGGCCGATGATATCCCCCTTTGACACCTTCTGTCCATTTTCCGCATTCACTTGACTCAAGTGAGCGTACATACTGAAAAGTCCGAAACCATGATCAATAACAACGGTCTTACCATAAATACCCAAATTTTCGACGAATACAACCTTTCCGTTGTTTGCTGCGGGAACCGGGGATTGGGAAACCGATGCCAGATCCACGCCCATGTGGACCTGATGATCAATCACCCGGCCTTTATATCTGTATTCGCGTTGATCGGCAAATCCAGCCCTTGGTGCAGCCTGCGGAAGTCTCAAAAAATCCCCGTTCCAGTGCAACACCCGGTCGGTCTGCCCTCCGATTTCCTTTATTTTCTTAAAATTTTCCTTGCGCAGTTCCCTGTTGACCCTCAGAAATTTGGCCAACTGGGGGTTTGGACTATCGGCCTGAATATCAATATCAAATTCGGGCATTTTTGCATTAAGAAATGTGTCTGAAATATTAAGAATGTCATTTTTGAAAGTTCTTTGTCGGATATAATAAGGGAACCCGGCCAGAGTACTGTTGCCGGCCGGATCGGTTGCCTTAACAAAAATTTGGGTGCCCGGCCCCTGGGTATGATCAAGTGCAAAAAAGGCCATAAAGGTGTCGGGATTTTTAAAGTGTCCCGAATAACCCGGAAAATAATTTTCTCCGACATAGATACCGTTTTCCGGGCATGATTCGGATATTTTGTAGATAACAAGGCCCGATCCGCCCTGGCTCACGTTGTGAACCCGGGTCAAAATATCGATCTCGGGCGGTCTTGTATCAATCGTTAATTCCTTTTCCAAATCCGTGCGGTTGCCGTGCCACCAATGCCGCCAAGAAAAATCCCATGCAGCCAAACGCAATATCGCCTTGCCATCGGAAATCCCCAGCTTTTTAGGATCAAGCAATACCTCAAAGGATTCTTCACGGACTTCACCGCCGGAAATAAAACCGGCTGCTGGATAATTCTTTTCGACCAAAACATTCTCTTTACCGTCTTTGATAAGCCCGATCCATGTTTTTCGCAAACCACTTTTTCCATCGGCCAGTGAAACAAAAATGCGCCGGGGGGCTCCCACGGATGAAGAAGGAAGTTCGATTTGAATGGAAGGTCTTTCGCCCTCCAAGAGAACCAATAAAACCCAGGCGATCAGAAGGATCACAGCAAAAGCCGCAAAGGAAATCAGCCACATTTTAAATTTCTTACCGGTCACTTTCAACGGTTATCACTCACCTTTCATTTTTCCCGATCAATCAAAAAATCATTATTAGTCAATGCCCATCCTCAATTGCAAGATGCACACCGTGCGTTTCCTGTTCATATGATCATTTTTTTACCCGGATTAAAACCGGATGAGGGTTGCCGTTAAGACTTATCAACTGGATGCCCTGGTCGAAAACCCATCGGCAACCCGGGCCCGTTCATCAAAAAGAATCATTGATGCACGAAGATGAATCGAGGCGATAGCATTTACCTTTGGTTATACGCTTCGGCGAACAGCCAAGTTAAGGATAATAACAGTTAAAAAGCACCCGATCAAGGCCTGTTTTTTCGTTTCTTGACTTTTAACAATGCGCACGATAGATTAAAAACTGTTTATTTTTCCGTCTGCTTTTTCTGTGATCCGACTGTGATCAACTCGCACGTACGGTGCGCCGGAAATTTCCGTTTGGAAAACGCGCAAGTCATGGAAGAAGGGGGCGACAGAATCCCTTCGCAGCGATTCACCCCTAAAATAATAAAGTGTAAAAGACAAACATTGCATTCATCATACAGCTATGACGAATATTATTTGTTAAGGGATCAAAGGGACAGGTAACAAGACCGGAGATGGGGCGCCGCATCGAAGACGAGCTTTTTACAAAAACGCCGATTTTTTTACAAAGTAGCTTCAAAACCTGCAATCGGGTTTCGGATACAGTCAGAAATCGTTTGTAAATATTGAAAACAGTCTCTGAAATCGATTTTTTTAAAATAAGTTAATATTAAGTTAATATATTGATAAAGGAATGATGAAAAACTCTGTAAAAATAAGGAATATATCCATCGGCCGGGATTTTCCGTTTGTTTTGATTTCGGGGCCGTGTGTCATTGAAAACTATGATTCGACATTTGAAATCGCCTCCCTACTGAAAGAAATGACACAGCAGTTGGATATCCCTTTCATTTTTAAGGCATCGTACGATAAGGCCAACCGGACATCCGTTAATGCCTTCAGAGGACCCGGATTGACGGAAGGACTTAAAATTCTGAAGCATATCAAGCAAGATTTAGGGCTTGCCATTCTTTCCGATGTTCACCAAACCAGCGAAGTCGAAGCCGCGGCCCGCGTTCTGGACGTAATACAGATTCCCGCTTTTTTATGCCGGCAGACCGATCTTGTTCTTTCGGCCGCAAAAACCGGCAAGCCGATCAATATCAAAAAAGGGCAGTTCCTCGCTCCTTGGGACATTGTTAATATCGCGCAAAAAGTAGCTTCTACCGGTAACAACCAGATTCTGATCACGGAACGTGGCACAATGTTCGGATATAACAATCTGGTCGTCGATTTTCGCGGCATAAAAATAATGAGAGATGAAGGCCCACCCGTGATATTCGACGCGACGCACAGCGTTCAGCTTCCCGGAGGAGCGGGCGGGAGTTCCGGGGGTCAGCGGGAATTTGCACCGATTCTTGCCAGAGCAGCAATTGCTTGCGAAGCGGATGGAATCTTTATCGAGGTTCATAAAGATCCCGACAATGCACTTTGTGACGGTCCCAATTCATTAAGGCTTGACAGCCTTTATGATCTGCTTTGTCAGCTTAAAGCCATCGAACATGCATTATAATCCTCGGTATTGTGCTTTTAGACATTATGAATTAATATATATTTCAAACTCGAAGAAACCGTCGGAATATATTCATAAACCGGGGCCTCGAATGCATCGCGAGCTTGTTTGAAGAGTAGAACCGGTTTCAAAACCTTCAATCCGGCCTAGGGTCCAGGCAAGAAGTTCAACCGATTGCACAGATTGAGCATGAAGATGGAACGCTTTATCCCAACTTCGAGATCGGGTCGGTGGAGAGGTTGGGAATTCGTTTCTGGTTCTTTTCGGCTTACAAACATGAAATAAATTCACGACACATCATGATCTCGGACAGATTGAAAAAGATAAAGATCCTGCTAATGGACGTAGACGGTGTACTCACCGACGGCGGCATTATTTACGATGACAATGGCATAGAGACCAAGGTCTTTAATGTAAAGGACGGCCTGGGTATAAGACTGCTGACAAACGCCGGCATAAAAGTGGGCGTTGTAACCGGAAGGAAATCGAAGGCTCTGTATCACAGGTGTAAAAATCTCGGAATAGACCACATATTTGATGGAATCGGCGACAAAGCCGCCGTGCTGGATGTGGTTTCGGAAAGAACCGGAGTGCCGCCTGAAGAGATCGCGTTTGTGGGCGATGATCTGCCCGATCTGTCGTTGATGAAAAAAGTCGGCCTTTCCATCGCCGTAAAAAACGCGCACGAAATAATACTTGAAAATGCCGATATGGTTACAAGCTGTGAAGGAGGAACCGGCGCTGTACGAGAGGTCTGTGAAGCCATGCTGAAAGCTCGGGGGGTTTGGGAAAGCATCCTGGAACGTTTTTATAATGTTCAGCATAAAGAATAAAAATCCTAAAAAATTAACGCGGTTGCTGATTTCGATTATTTTCGTTACGCTTGCCGTTATCCTTGCAGTCTTTATCGGCTATCGCCGCATCTTGAATGAACCCGAAAAGATTATTTCATCTCTTGAAAGTAAGGCAAACATCTCGATAGACAATGTTCATCAGATCGCAACAAGGGATGGGAAGAAGGAATGGAGTTTGGATGCCGCGTCCGCACAATTTATGGAGCAAAATAACCAGGCAATTTTCAAGAAATTGTCCGTAATATTTTTTCTTGAAGACGGTGGAAAGATTTATCTCACTGCTGATAACGGCGTTTTGAATACGGATTCAAATGACATGGAGGTTGCCGGTAACGTGGTGATGAAAAATGAAAACTACCTGCTTAAAACCGATAATTTATATTACACGCACGGCAGGCGGTTCATTTTCTCAAATGTTCCGGTTGCCATTTTCGGAAACTCATTCGACCTGACGGCGGCCGCCATGTCTTTTGACCTCAACACTCAAATTGCCTCTTTTTCAGGCAATGTGAAAGGCAGTTTCAGTGAGGATCTCAGTATCTAACGATAGCAAATGGTCAATAACCGCTTTTTTGTTGACAACGTTGGTGATCACAACATTATTTATAACATCCTCCGTCCATGCTGAAGAAAAAACGGATTCTGCCGATAAAAACCTTGAGAAAGGTCGAATTCATATCACGGCAGACAAGCTGATTACCGACAACAAGACAAAACTTGCCGAATTTACCGGAAACGTCCAAGTAATCCAAGGAGATACGGTTATTCATAGTGAAACGCTTTTAATTTTCAATAAAAAAGGAGCGGATCAAAATAAGGACCTCCCCATGGCGGAAGGGTCGATTGAAAAAATCGTCGCGATCGGTCATGTAAAAATCACGTTCGGCGACAGAATCGCGACCGCAGAGAAAGCGGAATATTTTACGGATCGGGAGGTTCTTGTCTTGTCGGGACCCGACTCAAAGGTTATAAGCGGAAAGGATTCCATTTCCGGTTCAAAAATTACCCTTTACCGATCGGATGGACGCATCGAAGTGGAAAGCGGCGTTGAAAAACAGGTGGAAGCCGTTATTCATTCAGAAGAAAGGAAACCGAATCATCTTCGTTAAGAAATCTATCCAATCGAACGAACCGAACCAATCGAATGCAGCAATTATTCATCAATGACGACATTGTCTCTTGAAAAGCTTGTAAAAACCTATCATGGAAGGCGAGTTGTGGATTCCGTCAGCTTGAAAGTCGAAAGCAGCAGCGTGGTAGGACTTCTGGGTCCGAATGGTGCCGGAAAAACCACAACTTTCTACATGACCGTTGGAATGATAAAAAACGAGGCAGGAAAGATTTTACTTGACGATGAAGATATAACGGATTGCCCAATGTACCTAAGAGCTCGAAAGGGTGTTGGTTACCTTCCGCAGGAGACTTCCGTTTTCAAAAAGCTGAGTGTGAAACAAAACATCATGGCCATTCTCGAAATGCTTCCGCTGTCTAAATCTGAGCAAGAACATCGTGCGGATATACTGCTCGAAGAATTGGGCATCAAACATCTTTCCACGCAGAAGGCCGACTTTCTTTCGGGGGGAGAGCGACGGCGGCTTGAAATATCTCGTGCCCTTGCTACAAACCCCTCATTTATTCTGCTCGATGAACCTTTTGCAGGGATTGATCCGCTAGCTATCATCGACATTAAAAGCATCATTGAACATCTAAAAAAACGCGGGATCGGGATACTGATTTCCGATCACAATGTCAGGGAGACGCTCGGAGTTTGTGATATCGCTTATATCTTAAGTGCCGGAAAGGTCATCGAATTCGGCACTCCTGAAAAAATCGCTTCAAGCGAAACCGCCCGCAAAATCTATTTAGGAGACCAATTCAGGTTATAGCATGGCTCTTGAACTAAGGCAGCATCTCAAATTAACCCAGCAACTGATCATGACGCCGCAGCTTCAGATGTCAATAAAACTGCTGCAGTTGTCCCGACTGGAGCTTATGGACTTGATCAGGCAGGAACTGGTTGAAAACCCTGCGCTTGAAGAAATTCAGGAAGTTGTCGCCGAGGATCAAACTGCCGAAACCTCCCAAGTTGAAACCTCCGATTCGCCTGTCACCAAAGAAGTCACGATAGAAGAAAAAATTCACGATGATATCGACTGGAGCAATTATATCGATGAATACAATTCTCCGGATCGAGTCCATTTTGAAACGGAAAAAAAAGATACACCGAATTTCGAAACTTTTATTTCCAGCAAGGAATCGCTGAAAGAACATCTGCTTTGGCAGTTGTTGATGATATCACCGACAAAAGAGGAAGAAGCCATCGGGAGTCTGATCATCGGAAACCTCAATAAAGACGGCTATCTGGATGTCTCTATCGAGGAAATTGCATCCATGAGCGGATCCACGCCGGAAAAGGTGGAACAATTTTTATCCGTGATGCACACATTTGATCCGAGTGGCGTTTGCTCAAGAAATCTGCGCGAGTGTCTTCTGATTCAAGCGATTCGTCTGGGTCTTCAAAACACGATCGTAACGGATATTATATCCGACCATCTCAATCACCTTGAAAACAAGAATTACAAAGCCATCGCAAAGGCACTAAAAACAACCATAGAGGACATCGTTTCCGCCGTCGACATTATAAAAGGACTGGAGCCTAAACCGGGACGCCAATTCAGCGATGAAGAGCCGATCTATATTAACCCCGACATTTTTGTCTATAAATTCGAAGATGATTTTGTGATTGTTCTCAACGATGAAGGCATACCACGACTCCGCGTCAACTCCTTGTATAAAAACTCTTTAACCGGTCGGACAAATATTTCCGACAGTGCGAAAGATTATATTCAAGACAAGTTGCGTTCCGCAGCCTGGCTGATCCGAAGTATTCACCAACGTCAAAAGACCGTCTACAAGGTTATGGAAAGCATACTGCGTTTTCAGCGCGAGTTCTTCGAAAAGGGGATTTCCTATTTAAAACCAATGGTGCTCAGAGATGTGGCAAAAGATATCAATATGCATGAATCCACCATCAGCAGGGTCACAACAAACAAGTATGCTTATACTCCGCAGGGAATTTTCGAATTGAAATATTTTTTTAACAGTTCTATTAATCGAATTCACGGCGAGGCCATTGCTTCCGCCAGTGTGCAGCAAAGTATAAAACAGATTATCAATGGTGAAAATCCTAAAAAACCATTCAGCGACAAAAAAATTTCTCAACTCTTAAAAGAAGCCAACATCGATATTGCTCGAAGAACCGTTGCGAAGTACCGGGAAATGCTGAAAGTCTTACCGTCCAGCAAACGCAAACAAATCTAAAGGGGTTTTTGCATGCAGACATCCGTGACGTTTAAGAATCTTGATTCATCTGAAAATCTGAAGTCATATATTCATGAGAAACTCGATCGGTTTGACAGATTTCTTGACAATCCTGCGGAAGCGAATGTCGTGCTTTCAGTTGAAAAGTTTCGCCATCTAGCTGAAATCAATATAAGTGGAGACGGATTGAGCATCAACGGCAAGGAAGAGACAAACGACATGTATTCAGCAATCGACATCGTCATGGACAAACTCGAAAAACAGATTAAGAAAAACAAAGAAAAAAACAGAGGATACCGTGGCGGATTAAAACTCAAGCCCATAAGTTCGAATGCTGAAGAAGCAGAATCAATACCCGATGAGGCTGCCGGGCACGTAAAAATCAAGAACATTGAATATAAACCGATGGATATTGAAGAAGCAATTATGCAAATGGAACTCTTGAACAATAATTTCCTTGTGTTTACAAATGCGAGGACAGAAAAAATTAATGTTCTTTATCGCCGCAACAACGGGCGGTATGGATTAATTCAGCCCAGCAATTAAGGGGGGACGATACGCTTTAGGTCGGGCGCCTCTTAAAACAGCGAACCCGCCGGGTAATTATTTTTTTGTGAAAATGGAAGATAATGAAGATTCTTGATTTTTTGCATAAAGATACAATTCTGGTTAATCTGAAATCATATGACAAGAAAGGGGTTCTCGGAGAGCTTGCCGCTCCCGTCGCCCAAGCAACCGGCTTAGATCCTGAGAATCTCGTCGGTGTTCTCATGGAAAGAGAACGGCTTGGAAGTACCGGCATTGGAGGGGGTATCGGCATTCCGCACGGCAAACTAAAAATCCTTGATTCGTTGACCCTCGCATTTGGTCTAAGCCGCAAGGGGGTTGATTTTGAATCTATGGACGGGCGACCGACGCACATCTTTTTTCTTCTTGTGACTCCGGAAAACTCAACGGGTGTACATCTGAAGCTGCTTGCCAGGATCTCAAGATTGCTCAAGAATGATCACTTCAAGTCAAAGCTCTTAAATGCTGAAGACAGCGATGAAGTTCTGAGGATCATCAAAGAGGAAGATGAAGAATTTTAATGAACAACCGGGGATTGCATTGTGAAATCACCACTGTTTCAGTTTCAAACCAACCAATTTCTTTAATTGGCGATAAAATCCGGCGGAGTTGAAGAGCGTCCGATTGCATGGTCCGTCTGGTGCGGGAGGATGTTTCGACGGCAAACCACCATAACCACCATGGCAAGACATTTCATTCAAGTCTGCCGCACGCCTTCAACGGTAATTCATCCGCCGAATATTTTTACCCTTAAACAAATCGTTTATAAGTGAAAAACTTAAACCTAATCATTATTACAGGGTATTCAGGGTCCGGAAAAAGCACCGCAATTGCGGCATTTGAGGATGCCGGTTTTTATTGCGTCGACAACATGCCGGTCGACCTTCTCCCAAAATTTCTGGAATTGCCGATCGAAAATGCTTCTGAAATTTCCGGTCTTGCTTTTGTAATGGACCTTCGAGAGAAAGGCTTCCTTTTAAAATACGCCGCTGTTTTTGAATCGCTGAGAAACAAGGGATACAATTTTAAAATTCTTTTTCTTGAAGCGGATGAGAAAATTCTTTTGCAGCGTTACAGTCAAACACGCCGGCACCATCCTCTGTCTCACAACCAATCCTTGCTGGATGGGATACGGGCGGAACGAGAACAATTGAAGGACCTGAGAATAGCAGCGGATAAGATTATAAATACTTCGCATTACAATGTGCATGATCTGAAGGCTCTTATTGTGGATCTTGCACAAAAAACCAAAAAACTGGTGACAATGAGGATCAACGTCTTGTCATTCGGGTTTAAATTTGGTCTTCCTCACGACGCGGACTTGATTATGGATGTTCGATTTCTCGTTAATCCATTTTTCGTTTCTGAATTGAAACCCTTAGATGGAGAGGCTCAAGAAATTAAAAACTATGTCCTAAGCAACGATGAAACCAAAAAATTTCTTAAAAAATATTTAGACCTTCTGGATTATTTGATCCCTTTATATGAAAAGGAGGGAAAGGCCTATTTAACCATTGCCATCGGCTGTACGGGAGGTCGGCATCGCTCGGTGGCGGTTGCACGATCTGTTTTTGATCATATCAAAGAATCAGGGAAGAATGCTGAAATTATACATCGGGATATCGGCCTGTGATATTATTGCCGAGACCTTGTCGGGTCTCCCGAATGCGGAAGCGGAGCTGCCCGGGTCGCCTCCAGGCGAAAAAAGCAATCCATAAAAAAGCTTGCCTTTCTTGATCAAAATTGTTTTCTGAAACCACCCAGTAACTGAAAATAACAGGCAACGGATATTTGAGGAGTTTTATGATCGGAATCGTTATTGTTACACACTGCCAGCTCGGAGATGCACTTATTGATACGGCTGAGTTCATTCTTGGGTCCAGACCGGAAGCCATGATATCAGTTTCTATCAATTTAAATGAAAATGCCGAAAAACTCCGCAAAAAAATCTTGGAGGGGATTAAAAAGGTAGATCATAAAAGAGGGATACTTATCCTGACGGATATGTTCGGTGGGACACCCTCAAATTTGAGTTATTCTTTTCTGGAAGAAGGTCGGGTGGAAGTAATTTCCGGGGTCAACCTTCCCATGCTGATTAAAGCCTCAACCGCAAGGAAAGACACCGGCCTTGCCGAGCTTGCCGGATGTCTGGAGGCATATGGCAGAAAAAGCATCTCACTGGCCAGCGGAATTTTAAAAGGAAACAAACATTGACAGTTCCAAATGGTGATTAATTAGTGGACACCGCCGGTTTCCTTCACATAAACGACCCATACCGGAATCAGGCAGCGCAGGGGTTTTTCTGCGGGGCGTATTTCCTTTACGAAGCAGATGGAACCTCCTGGAAAACATGATCCGGTTCAAAAATGCGATTTTCCCCCGTTCATTCCATAATATTTGCACCGAATCGGATGCATTGCGTTAAAACAAAACCGAAGGAGGCGTCATGAGCGTAAAATTGGGTATAAACGGTTTCGGAAGAATAGGCCGCCTTGTTCTCAGGGCGACAATCAATCGCTCGGATATTGAAGTCGCCGCGATTAACGATCTGACGGATTCAGCCACGATGGCTCATCTGCTTACCTACGATTCCGTCCACGGTCGCCTGGCTCTTGATGTTCAAGATAAAACAGACTCCATTGAAGTGGGAGGAAAGTCGATCGCCTTCACATCTATAAAGGATCCATCAAATCTGCGCTGGAAAGATTATGGAGTGGATATTGTTGCTGAGTGCACCGGCATCTTCAGGGATCTTGAAAATGCATCGAAACACCTCGCCGCAGGAGCACGTAAGGTTATCATATCGGCCCCCGCCAAAGATCCGGATATCACCATTGTCATGGGGGTTAATTCCAACCGGTATGATCCAAGAAATCATCATATTATTTCAAATGCCTCTTGCACCACAAATTGTCTGGCACCGGTGTGCAAGGTATTGCTTGAAAACTTCGGCATAAGGTCAGGGCTCATGACCACTGTTCATTCTTATACGGGCGACCAGCGTCTCGTGGATCTTCCCCACAAAGATCTTCGTCGGGCCCGAGCGGCTGCGCTTTCGATGATTCCCACAACAACGGGTGCAGCCAGGGCCGTGTCTCTGGTAATTCCGGAACTCTCGGGAAAACTCAACGGACTTGCCATTCGCGTGCCGACTCCGAATGTGTCGGCTGTCGACTTTGTTGCGATACTGGAAAAATCGGGAATTACGGTTTCCGACGTAAATGATGCCATTAAACAGGCCTCAGAGGGATCTCTTGCGGGCATACTTGGATGTAACGATCTTCCATTGGTGTCCTGTGATTTCAATGGATCGACTTTATCTTCCATTGTTGATGCTCCAAACACTTATGTCATTGATAACATGGCAAAAGTGATTGCCTGGTATGACAATGAAACCGCTTATGCAAACAGGATGGTGGATCTCGCGGCCATGATCGGTACCCAACTTTAAATCGGCCGCCTCCGCTTCGTGGCTATGGTCGCCGCCCGGAAACGCTGAGATCGATCCGGTTCCTTGGCGATGAGCAACTCACTGCAAAGTGCAGATTACTAACATAAGCAGACCTTTAAAATGTTTTCAATTTCATTCAGGTTCGGGATGGAATAATTTATACCACAAAAAATTATGGATAAAGTGCAACACCGTATATGGAATTTTTGCGAAGTTGTCGAAATTTGAACCTGACCCAGAAACCGGATGAAAAAGAATGTGTTGCAAAGGTCTCATAAGGAGATGGATCCATGGAGAATCGCCGACCCCTTATCGCCGGTAACTGGAAAATGTTCAAGACTTGCAGCGAGGCTGTTGAGACAACCAGACGACTCCTAACTCTTTTAGAGAAAAATGTCGATACGGATGTAATGATTGCGCCTCCCTTTACGGCGTTGGCTGCTGTAGCGAATATCGCCAAAGGAAGCCTCATCTCGGTCGGCGCCCAGAATCTTTTTTGGGAAAAAGAGGGAGCGTACACGGGTGAAATATCAGCCCCCATGATTGCATCAGCGGGATGCAAATACGTTATAATAGGTCACTCTGAACGACGGCGGTATTTTGGTGATACAGACCAGACCGTTAACAGAAAAATAGCCGCCGCAATCCAAAATGATTTGATACCGATTTTCTGCGTGGGAGAATCAGAAAAGGAACGCGAATCGAAAGAGACATTTTCTGTGCTTGACAAACAAGTGAAAAAGGGGTTAGAAAATTTCTCTTCGAATGATTTAAAAACATTGGTCATTGCATATGAACCGGTATGGGCGATCGGAACCGGCAAAACAGCCACCCGTATTCAGGCCCAAGAAGCTCATGCATTTCTGCGTTCAAAACTTGTAAAATGTTTCGGAAATAAACTTGCCAAATCCATCCGAATACTATACGGAGGAAGTGTCAAGCCAAACAATATTTCGGAATTGATGGCAATGCCCGATGTTGACGGAGCCCTCGTAGGAGGAGCGAGCTTGGATGCAGAAACGTTCAGAAAAATCATTGATTTTCAAACATAATTACATAACCGGCAACCCGGAATCAAAGTAATCAACCATGTCAATAGCTTTAATCATTATTCATGTTATTGTATGTATCGCCCTTATCATGATCGTTTTACTGCAGACGGGAAAAGGAGCGGATATGGGCGCTGCTTTCGGTGGAGGCTCTAGTCAGACACTTTTCGGCAGTTCAGGAGCTTCAACATTTTTAAGCAAGGCAACCACCGTGGCGACAATCGTTTTTATGGTGACCTCTTTAACGCTTGCTTATATTTCCGGTCATCGTACCGGAAGTTCCATTATGCAAAACTCAAGAGCTCCGATAGAACAGCCGGCTTCACAGACAGTGCCTGAAAATGACGCCCAATCCTTACCAGAAGCTTCACAGCCTGCGAAGGCGGATCAAACGGAAAAAAGTTCTCAAAAATAGAACACCTTTGCGCCGAAGTGGTGGAACTTGGTAGACACGCTATCTTGAGGGGGTAGTGGGGAGACCCGTGCCGGTTCAAGTCCGGCCTTCGGCACCATTTTTAAAAATTTTAAATTTTTCCGGATACCGACGCGTCGACGTTTTTCCCAACCCGTGTTTGTCGCTATCTTCCTATCGATCAGGCGGCAAAAAAATTTTACACAATTACCAGACGCAGTGTTGGTTCATTATTTTTTTTGAGGCTGAAATGGGCAAATCCAATAAACTACTTATTATTGATGACAACGAAGAAGTGTTGACAAGCTTATACGAGTACCTGAGTCAGAAAAAATATCAGGTGATCTCCGCTTCCAACGGTCTGGATGGGCTAAAATTGCTTGATGCCGAAAAAGGGGAATTTGATTTGATCATAACAGACCTTGTCATGCCAAACATCAGCGGGGTCGGGGTTATTTCAATCGTGAAAAAAAAATATCCGACTATTCCTGTTATCGCAATTACCGGATGGGGAGAACATCCCGAGGCATTGGCAACGGAAGCGAATGCGGACATCGTACTTGAAAAACCTTTCGAACTCTCTGAGCTTGACAAATTAATCGCCGGCCTGCTTTCCACCCCAAAAAGCAAAATCTAACCGTAAATATTGAGACAAAAATGAAAATCCCTTTAATTGGAGTTAGCCAGAGCATTGAAAGAATAAGGGAACTTATTAAGCATGTTGCCAACGCGGGATTAAACGTCGTTATTTCGGGAGAAAGCGGTGTCGGCAAAGAGGTTGTGGCACAGAACCTATACCTTAACTCTTCAAGGCGAGGCAAACCCTTTGTAAAGGTGAATTGCGCCGCATTACCGGAGGGACTGCTTGAAAGTGAACTCTTCGGATATGAACGAGGCGCTTTTACCGGCGCTGAAAGGAAAAAAAGAGGAAAATTCGAATTAGCTCATGAAGGGGTCTTATTTCTGGATGAAATCGGCGATATGTCTCTTCCGCTTCAAGCGAAACTCCTTCACGTCCTTCAAAGCGGGGAATTCGCCCCCTTGGGATCCGAAAAAGAAATAAAGACGGATACATGGGTTATCGCAGCCACCAATCAGGAGCTTGAGCAACACATCAAAAACGGAAAATTTAGAGAGGACCTCTATTATCGGTTAAATATAATAAAAATATACATCCCTCCGCTTCGTAACCGGCCGGAAGACATTCCCTCTTTGTTGGACTACTACATAGAAAGCTACAATTCTCAGTTCGATACCAATCAGCTTGCAAAACCAAGCAACCGGATCATGGAAAAACTCATGGCTTATCATTGGCCTGGAAATGTAAGGGAACTTCAAAACTTGCTCAGAAGAATGATGGTAGTCGGCGACTGGGAGGAAATTGTAGAGGAGCTTTCAATCACCGCCAATCCCCAACGATCATCGGTTCCGGTTAAACCGACCATAGAAAGCTCTTCCATTGTCGCCGATATCTTAAAACTTCAAGGCGAAAATTCAACTGGAAGCGCATCTTTTTCTCTAAAAAAGATCAAGAAAAAAACGCTTGACAGGGTCGAAAAAGAGGTTATTTCCTATATTCTGGATCAGACCGGCTGGAATCGGAGCAAAGCGGCAAAAATTTTAAAAATCAGCTATAAAACACTTCTATACAAAATCACGGATCTCAATATTATTCACCCCATGAATTCCCACGATAAGGCAGATTAAGTAAAAACCAATTATCAAGCCGGGATTATATGTTTTTTAAGTTCGCTGTTTACTTTTTTTCATAAAAAATTGTTACAACAATACCACAGTTGTTGCCCATCCGGCAGACAATTTTTTTTTAAAAAACGAAACAATGTTTTTCCATTGATATAACCAGCCAATTATACTGATATTTTTTTTGCATCTCACCAATAGCTTCCCCTGTTCACGATCCATTCCTTTAATGGCATAAATGTTGCTATCCTATAAAGCCAAGTTCCTTAAAATTTTTATGGCATTTTCGTCGGATGTCTTATTGTTTTTCTTTTCGTGAAATCATTTCTCTCGATTGATTACAAACCGAATCAAACGAAAGGCGATGATTCGAGACATTTGAAAAATGCTCCATTTCGCTCAATTTAAAGGAAGTCGATTTTTGCCATGGGAATCGATTGTGGATTTCAAGGATGAAAATAGTGGTGACTTCGAAAAAGCTTCATTGGCAAAGCTTGCGAATCATGACTGATGAGCCATATGAGGTGCGCGTCGCAATGACAAAGGACGAAACGCAACGCCACACATGGACCTTTCATGAAGATGTCCAATTTGAGTCCAATTCAAAAATTGAGCAAAAGGGGTTTCACGCAAAGGTCCCGTCAGACCCGAGGCGTTACGGGTCAAGCCATCAAATGTTGCTGCGAGTTTATGAAAACCACGGAAATAGGGCATCTTCAGCTTTCTCAAAGGGTAACCCAAATAAATATCATTCGCCGGTTATCGTTTTTACCCGACTAATCGGAAACTACAAAGATATCTGATAATTTTAAGACGTGGAAGACCGCTCTTAATTTTGAATGGAACCCTTTGGATATAAGATTCTACGATCCTCGAACCTGAAGAAATTATCGGCATGAAAATTGATGTTGAGAATCTAAATCTCAGAGATAATGGAGGCAGACGTTCCGGTTTTGACCGTCGGCAGTATTCTTATACACTTCACATCCCGGAAAGAAGAAGCGGCCTCGAAAGACGGAGCGGTAAAGACCGTAGAAAGAAGCGAAGAACATATGCCGATCTATCGAAAAATCTATAAGTCTTATGATGCATGCTGTTTTAACCGCGCATGACTTGCCTTCCGCATGTAATACGTTCCACCTTTTCAACCGTCAAGGTGACAGCGCCCCCGTCCTGTTGGACTCTGCCGGAAAGAAGATAGGGCCGATCGCGATCGATCATGTGGCAGAAACAGCGGTAGACCTGCGGAAAAAATGTAGTTTCAACAATTCCCGTTTCATCCTCGAAGGTCAAAAACTCCATGGATTCTCCGCACTTCGTGTACACTACTTTGCCGGTAATCAGCCAGGCGGCCATCCGAATCCGCTTTCCGATAAAATCCGCCAAATGAACCGCCTTAACCGTTCGACTATTTAAAGTATCTGCAAACAATTCCATGGGATGGCGATCACACAAAAAACCGAGCACCGAGAGCTCGCGTCGGAGGCGGTCGTGTTCGCTATCCGGAGGTATAGGCGAAGGGGCGTCCGAAGGAACGTCAAAAAGTTTGCGGGGCATCGGTTTGTTTGATCCGGCTGTTTGCCGGCGGACCAGTTCCCAGATCAGTGCCGCCCGGTTGCCGGTTACGGAAAATGCATCCAGGGCGCCACAATGAATCAGCGCCCGCGCCTCGGTATCATTTGGCCGAATGCGATCAATAAAGTCTCGCACGCTGCGATAAGGGCCGGAGCGGCGATGAAAAACGATACGGCCCTGAGTTTCAGCCGCAAGCCCTTTGATGGAAAGCAGCCCCACACGGATGGCATTCCCCTGCCCTGTCCATCGGATGTCGCTGTTATTGATATCCGGAGGAAGAATGTCAAGCCCCATTCGCCGAGCTTCCGAAACATAAGCAAAGGTACTGTAAAAACCTCCCTGGTTGCTGATCACCCCCGCCATGAACTCGGCCGGATAATGGATCTTGAGGTAAGCGGCCTGAAAGGAAACGCGGGCGTAGGATGCGCTGTGGGGTTTGCAGAAAGAGTACCCGTCAAAACTCATCATCATTTTCCAGATCGCTTCGATCTGTTTCTCGGACAAACCGCGGGATTTTGCCCCGGTGGAAAAGCGCACGTAAAAATCGCGCATTTG
>JAHDSC010000049.1 GCA_018432925.1 Desulfobacterales bacterium
CCGGATTAAATCGGAAAGAGAGGATATATTTTCCGGGTTCCCCTTTTGCACCAGCAGGCCTTGCTCCCGTCGGCAAAAATTGACCACGGCAGGCATCATACTGAGTTCTTTTACGGCAAAATCAAAATTGTATTCCGTCTCGTCATCCTGGATCAGGTGACTGGATGCCATGTGGCAGAAATTCCGACGCAGCGCCCGTAAACCCCCCATGCTTCCCAGGTTTCCAAACACCGCCACATGGTCGGTATGGATCGTGTTGAAAAGGGTAAGGGTTCGATCCAGAAGGGGATCATTGCTTCCGGCGATAATCACCAGGCCGTGATAGGGCGGGAGCTGGGTGATCGGTTTCGGATAATTGATCGTGCTGGTTTCAATCCATTGCTCCACCAGATGTTTCGGGAAAAGCCACTTGCCGGTGATCTTTGTTGCCGGCAGCCCCTTCTCGGAAATCAGGGCATAAACCACCTTTTCATTAATATTCAGAAAGGTTGCGACCTCTCTGGTTGAAAGAAGCCTTGTTGCATGATCCGGCCCATCAAAATTTTTCGACATCCTTTTCCACCTCCGAATTGTTTTTTTCTCGACCTTTCACCTGGTTCATCCAGAAAAGCAATCTTATATATGTTTTTGTAAATATATGTCAAATAATTTCATGAATGAAATTATATCCTGTCAAATTATTACCAGAACATACCCAGAATCGCAATGGCATGGATTCAGTCATGCAAAAAAAATGCATCCGATGATCAGAATGAAGAATCCGGAGGGAAAGTTGAAAGGATTGATCGCTTAGGAGGGCAGTGCGTCTTTTTCGTTTCCGTTCATATCGATTTAGTAATTTCGGTCCCGGCTTTGCCTTCGACCGCTTTTTCGATGGCTTCGATGGAGGTAATCACGGCCCGTTTCCCTCCGTTCCGGACAAATTCCATGGCCGATAGAACCTTCGGTCCCATGGACCCCGGGGGAAAGTGACCTTCCTCCAGATATCGAGCAGCTTCCTTTATGGTCATCTCCCGAAGGAATTGCTGGCCCGGCTGCCCATAATGAATCGCGGCGCCATCCACATCGGTTGCAATCATGAAGATATCGACCCCCACCTCCTCGGCCAATTTGGCGCTCGCAAGGTCTTTATCAATCACCGCCTGAACGCCGCAGAAGGTCCGTCCTTCCCGTATCACCGGTATCCCGCCCCCGCCGCAGCAGATGATGATGAAGTCCATCTCAATCAGTTTTTTAATTTCAAACTTTTCGACAATGGTGATCGGACGGGGAGAAGCAACGACGCGCCGATATCCTTTTGCTGTTTTTACGGTCCGGAAAGGAAGCGCCGCAGCCGCCTCTTTCGAATAAAACGAACCGATCGGCTTGCTGGGATTCTTAAAGGACGGATCTTTTTCATCGACAACCACATAACTGATCAGGCTGACCAACGGCTTATGCGCACAGGCACGCATCGTCATCATTTCGGTATCCAGGGTCGATTCGATCATGTACCCGATCTGGCCCTGGGTTTGCGCCACCAGTATTTCCAGGGGCAACTCGGGAATTTTTTTACAGCATTCCTGCCTGAGGAGCAAATCACCCACCTGGGGACCGTTTCCGTGGGTAATGATGATCCGATAATATTCGGAAAGCCGTGCGATTTGCCGGAGAGGGGTTCTCAAGGTTTCAAACTGTTCTTCAATGGTGGCTTCATGGCCTTTGCGGATCAGGGCATTGCCGCCGAGCGCTACCAGCAGGATCTCTTTCTCTCTTTTCCTTTTCATCCCGATTCTCCGGATCGTTTCGTGATTTTCGCTTCATGGAGAAATAATTCGATATCCTTCCAGAAATCATCCCAATTGGGTGGACAGTCGTTATGCCCGCAGTCATACGTAAGCATTTTTCCATGTCGAGCGGCTCGGCTGAGTGCCAGGCCATGGGCATAAGGAACGATCTCGTCCTGTTTTCCGTGGATTACCAGCACCGGCCCTGAATAGGAATGGACCACCGAGATGTTTTCAAAAGGGTCCCGAATCAGCAGGCCGGGAAACAGATATTTTTTAGCCATCGATTGGGTACTTATAAATGTTGACATCAGAATCAGCGCCGCCGAGGGACGCAATGCGGCAAGGCGGCATATTGCTCCGCCGCCAAGGGATCGACCGAATAATACAATTCGTGAGGGATCCACCTCCCGGCGGACGACCAAAGCATCGTAAGCCGTCACAAAAGTTTCGGCAATGCTTTCCTGTGAAGGATTCCCTTCCGAACGTCCATACCCGGGATATTCAACCATGAGCACCCCAAGTCCCAACTCGTTGAACTTTTTCAACTCCTGAGCCCAAAAATCGATCAATTCCGAGTTTCCATGGGCAAAAATAACCGCCGGTGCGGGCACTGCGCCTGGTACCGGGGGGAAAAACCATGCTTCAACCTTTCCGCCGCGGGTGTCCAACCAAATTTTCTCCGGATGCGATATATGCACTGTTTTTGGCGGCCGAATCCGGTACCGAGGGAACAGAACCTGTCGCTGCATCACGAAAACAACAACGCAATATCCTGAATAAGCAACCAATATCCAAAAACCGACTTTTATCAGCGTCTGCACTTTATTTCACATTATCATTGGAAAAGTTTATGGATTTTTCAACTATAACAAAGAAAATATAAAGAAAACCCTTTTAAAAACAAGGCGAAATCAAAAGGATTGAGACTGTGCTGTCTGTTTATATCAAAAAACAGGGCTGTTGTGTTTTTGTTTTTTTTGTTCGCCGGATCATGGAAAACGAAAAAATCCGGATAGATCCGGACAAGTTCTTGCAAAGAGATAATTTGACTATTTTTTACGAATTTTATATAGGGAAAATGAGTTAGAATTTCTGGTAGTTAAAATACCGGTTTTTTAAAGGGGTTATCCTAAAGCCGGAAGCCGAGAAAATTTTCAGGGCGATACCCCCCACAAGGAGAGTAAAGGTGGCTCAGCAGAAAAGCGTTTTGATCGTAGATGATCATCCCCTTTTCAGGGAAGGACTGAAAACCATTATTGAGCGCGACAAGAGATTTAAGGTGGTAGCGGAAGCTGAAAACGGGTTTAAAGGGCTTAAAATGGCCAAGCAGCACAAACCCGACCTTGCGATCGTAGACATCTCCCTGCCGGATATCAGCGGCATCGAACTGACCCGGGATATTCGCAATCTTCTGCCGGACACGCGCATTTTAATCGTCAGCATGCATTCGAAAATTGATTATATCGCGGAAGCATTTCAGGCGGGAGCGACAGGTTATGTAGTAAAAGAATCCGCTACCGAAAAACTTCTGAAGGGGCTTGAAGCCGTCTTAAAGGGCGATTACTTTTTGGACAGCTCCGTGTCCCACCAGGTTGTTGAAAACCTGATGAACCTGCCGGTTAAGGAAGCGAAAATCACCAATTCCGAATACAGCGCTTTGACCCCCCGGGAGCAGGAGATCACCCGTCTGCTGGCTGAAGGGCTGCCCACAAAAAATGTCGCGGAGCGGCTTTTCATCAGCCCCAAAACGGTTGAAAACCACCGTGCCAACATTATGAAAAAACTGAATCTTCACAGCACGATGGAACTGGTCCGATATGCAATCAAGCTGGGCCTGGTCGATGTGGACATGTGGAAGGATTAAAAATAATCCGGCAAAAAAAGCGAGGTGCCTGCGAAACGGCTTTGGCTTGCCCGGATCCCCATCTCAGCTGAACTCACGGAGAATTCGTTCCGGACACGGAAAAATAAAATCGAGGCATTCGATTCTCAGATAGACGGACAGGCGAGTTAAAAAGCTGCAAAAATTGTTTGTCCGAAAGAGAAATTTTTTCTCCGGTTCCTGGAAAATCTCAATTTGTTGGAACACGGATCATCTACAAATCTTCTCCGGAGATCACTTGCTTTCCCTGACCCCTGCGGCATCTCAGGCGGAATGCGCTTTCTCCTGCGTTTCAAATCATGAATGAACTTCTGTCCCGATTTACCCCGGTCCTGATAATTTTTGTTCTGGGGATTCTTCTGAGAAAAGTGAGGATCCTGACGAAAAATGACGGAGAGCTGCTTTTAAAAATTGTATTCCATTTAACTCTGCCCGCCCTGATCATCTTGTCTGTTTCCGTCGTTCAAATTTCCCTCGATTTGATATTTCTTCCGATTATTGCAGGCTCAACGATTGTTTTGACGCACCTGTTTTTTTCATTGACCGGCCGATTTTTTGCGGTCGAACGCCGGATAAAAGGAACGGCTGCCGTCGGCGCCATGATTATGAACGTAGGATTCCTGTATCCTTTTTTGATCGCCGCTTATGGGCATACCGGTTTCGCCCGGGCGGTGATCTTTGATTTCGGCAATGGTCTTCTGGTCGTTACTTATGTCTATTACATTGCCTCCAGGTATGGTGACCCCGAAAATCAGCCGATTAAAATCTTCAGGAAACTATGCGCCTCACCGCCGCTTTGGGCGCTCGCCCTTGCTTTCACATTCAATATTGCCGATCTTGCCGTGCCGCTTCCCATCAGGCAGACGCTTGAATCAATCGGCGATATGACCATCCCCCTGATTATGCTTTCCCTGGGAGTTTATTTTACCCCGAGACTGGTTCAATATCCCCTCCTGATATCCGTTTTAATAATAAGAATCGCCGGTGGCCTTGGTTGCGGACTCTTATTCGCCGAACTGTTCGACCTGCAAGGTCTGACCCGATCCGTTGCGGTAATCTGTGCCGCCGCACCGGTCGGTTACAACACACTGACCTTTTCTTCGATGGCAAAGCTGGATGTTGAGTTTGCCGCTTGCCTGGTTTCAATATCCATTGCGCTCGGGATTCTGTATGTGCCTCTCCTTATACTTATTCTGCAATCCTCATAAAAATTTCTCGATGACAGGATTTCGTGCCACCCGATCCGGCGGATGGAGAGATCTGCAAATCATCTGATTCGTATTGGCTGAGAAAACTTGTATGGCAGGTTCCATATATGCTATATACAAGCCGCTAAACGGCTGCCATCAAGATCCGATCCGGCCTCGGTTCGATGAAAAAGCATGAAGCTCCAGGCTCTCGATTATATTTTTCTTCATGGATCGGTTACTTTTAAAAGCAGCAACAAACAAATGTACCGAACGAATTTCAGAATGTTCCATCGGGTTTACGATCCCGGCAGGCGAGAAGTACAACCGAGGGAATCCATGGAGTATTTTGAGGATTGAACGCCTCGCCGCAACGCAGAGATTGGGTTCAAGAGGAAGATTTTGAAATTACTTTTAAGGGGTATCGCATGACAAAAACGGTACTGGTCCCGATCGCTGACGGCACGGAAGAAATCGAGGCGGTATGCATCATTGACATTCTGAGACGTGCAGGCGCTTCGGTAACCGTCGCCAGTGTCGGTCAGTTTCAGGTTACCGCTTCCCGCGGAACCAAACTGATCGCTGACAAGCTAATTTCAACCTGTTTCATGGATACTTTTGATCTGGTTGCTCTTCCGGGCGGAATGCCGGGTGCGGAGCGCCTTCGTGACTCGAAAGAACTGGAGCTTATTTTAAAACGTCAACAACGGGAAGGGCGATTTTATGCCGCCATATGCGCCTCTCCGGCAATCGTACTCCTGCACCATGGGCTCTTAGCTTTCCATCGGGCAACCTGTCATCCCAACTTTACCCATCAGCTTGACAATACGGATGCGGTCGAATCCCGTGTGGTCGTGGACGGTACTTGTATCACCAGCCGGGGCCCCGGAACCGCTATCGAGTTTTCGTTGAAGCTGGTCGAACTGCTTTATGACAAAGGAAAAGCCGATGAAATATCTCGATCCATGGTGGTTTGATAAGAGCGGTCCGAATGGCCGCAAAACCTGCAAAACGAGGAAAAGAAGACTGCGTATTCCTATATTCCTCCACCTTCCGCCTTTTCACTTTCCGGTTTCTAAAAATTTTCGAACGACTCCACATGGCATCATACTGAAATCAGCGGCATTGGCTCTTTTTTTTGTAGTAAACGCATGTGCGGCCGTTACCCCTATTCCATCGAATCATTTGCGGGAAGGTTCTTCGGATCCGATTGAAAAACAGCTCCGCGCCGAAGCCGAGCATTGGAAAGCGGTTCGCCATCGCTTGGGCGGAATCGGTTCTACCGGAGTCGATTGCTCCGGCTTCGTAATGATGATTTACGACAAGCTTTTCGGTATCCATTTGCCGCGCACGACCGAAAAGCTGGCACGCATCGGTTCTTCCGTCCCCAAAAGCAGGCTGCAACCCGGAGACCTTGTTTTTTTTATGCCGGGCCGGAATAACGGGCATGTGGGAATCTATTTAAACAACGGCGAGTTTGTTCATGCTTCCACCCGAAGAGGTGTAACCATCTCACGCATGAATACCCCCTACTGGCGGAACGCCTATTGGACTTCACGCCGTGTGCTATCGACTGAAAATTGATTACTTTTATTCGGCAGACGCAGCGCAAACGGAATTTTTTTGAAACCATCAAATTTATGAAAGGAAAAATGAAATGAGGGATTTATTTCGCCTGTGGGAAGAAGCAGCCTTGATTCTCGTGTTATTGCCCTTTTTCTTCGGATCGGTTGTTCAGGCTCAGGAATCGGCGGTTTTGGAAGTCGAATCCGCCGTTATTTGCCGGGGGATTGAAGATCGCGAAGCGATTGACGCCGGTACGGATTTTGTCGCTTCGGTAGGAAAGCTCTTTTGCCTGACCAAAATCAACGGTGCCGATCATCCCGTTGAAGTTATCCATATCTGGTATTACGGGGATACCGAAAGGGCTCGGATCAACCTGCCGGTAAAATTTTCCCCCTGGCGCACCTATAGCTCAAAAATTATTCAACCCCATGAAATCGGCCAATGGCATGTAGACATAGTGGATACTTACGAAAATATTTTAAAGACGATACATTTCAGCATATTGCCATAAAAAGGTGATTATTTGCCGCTCGCTTTTTCTGCATTACAAACCCAAAATACCGGGGTGACGATGAGGGATAAAAAGAATCCCCACTGTAACAGCGGGGATTCTTCAACCGGAATAACGTTCGATCGTTTGTTAAATATCAGCACAAAAAAGCGAGATGATTCAGGAGGGGTGGAAATCTTCAATTGCAACTCTACGGAAAGGCATATTCTTGCGGATCTATCCCGGAAAAGGGGGAAAGTGCCTTAAGCATTACCTTGAAAAAAGCATACTCAGTATTCGATAAACCAATTTGGCTGCCACAAAATCCGGTGCTTTGTTTGCGGGATTGGGCAACAGCTCGGTGACATCCATCCCGACAACATTTTTTGTTCGTGTCACCGATTCAAGTATGTTCATCAATTCATACCAGTTCAATCCTCCGGGTTCCGGCGTTCCGGTGGATGGCATAATCGATGGATCCAGAACATCCAAATCGATGGTAATATAGACATCATCGGTTAAAATTTTCCGCATTTCACGGGTGACGTTTCGGCCTTTCATGATCTCATGGGCAAAAAAAGTGCGATCCGGGCTCAATGTTTTGAGCTCGGAAATGTCCATGCTCCGGATTCCCACCTGCACGTATGGACAGATTTCTCCGATCCGGGACATCACGCAGGCATGATTATACCGGCTTCCGTTGTATTCATTCCGAGTGTCGGCATGCGCATCGAACTGCAAAACGGAAAGATTTGGAAAATTCTTCGCCATTGCACGAACCAGTCCCACGGAAATGGAATGTTCCCCGCCGAGACCCACGATAAATTTGCCGTCATCGATAATGGATATCGCA
>JAHDSC010000141.1 GCA_018432925.1 Desulfobacterales bacterium
CGTCGCCCCTCGCGCAGGGGCGTGGATTGAAACGTTTCCCTCCCCGGACTGCCGGATTTGGTCACCGGTCGCCCCTCGCGCAGGGGCGTGGATTGAAACATTTCGGCATGCATCGCGGCCAGCTCGTCGGATTCGGTCGCCCCTCGCGCAGGAGAAGAGAATGTTCCCCGCACACGCGGGGATGAACCGGACCAGGCGTTTTTCACGCGGGCCGCCTTCCATGCGGACAATAAGACGTGGCGGGAGATCATGCGGCCTGAGAGCGGTTCCGGGACACCGTCCGGCAATGTGGATGAACTCGTCCGCCGTCATCGCCGCCGACCGCGCGGGCCAGCCCGATGAGAACATGGCAGAGGAGCCAGATGCCGGCCAGAAAAAGAAAGAACCCGGCCCAGGAGATCCCGGTCTTCCATGCGCCGCAGAAAAAAACCGCGGCCCAGAACAAGTTGAATGCAACAGCGATCATAAACAAACCATAACGCGAAAGAACCGGCAATGCAACAGGAATTAAAACTGGTCATCACGGCAGTAAAAAAAGGCGCGGAAGAAATTCCCCGCGTTTATAACAGCGTGGTGTCCGGCGCTAGGATCGCCCGCGCGTCGGTGAAAGCGTTCAACGAGACGGTCGGAAACGGCCACCGGGTGGTCTCCGGCATGGTGGGGCAGATTAAGGGGCTGATCGCGGCATACGCCGGTTTTTCCGGGCTGCGCCGGACTACGGAGATCATCCGGCAGGCCGACCAGGCGGCATTCAATATGCAAACCAGCGTGGCCGCGGCCTCGCGCGAGTTCGGCAATTCCGTGGGATCGGTGGAGCTGTGGGAAGAGGCCGTCCGGCGGCTTTCCGGCGAACTGGTGATTTATTCGGACACCTCTCTGAAAAACGCCGTCTCGCGCACGGTGGACATGACCAAGCGCCTGGGGCTTTCCAAGGTGCAGATGGAAGAAGTCATCAAGCGTTCCGCGGACCTGTCTGCAGGCAAGACCGATCTGGAGGGAGGCATCGAGCGGGTTACGGCGGCGCTTCGCGGCGAAGCCGAAGCATCCGAATACCTCGGCCTGACGCTGAACGAAAACTACGTGATTGCCTGGTACGCGGCGCACAACGCCACGGAAAAGGCATGGAAGAACCTGACCGACATCGAGAAGGCCCAGGTCCGCTATAATGTCTTCCTGGAACAGACCGAGCAGTTCCAGGGCCGCGCGGCCAAAAGCGCCTATACTTTCGGCGGGGCCATGCAGCTGGTGAACAAGGAAATCACCAACGCCGTGACCAATAATCAGGACATCAACCAGGCGCTGGCCGGGCTGGCGGCCACTCTCCGGGAAAACGCCGGCGACATCGGAAAGCTGGTTTCGTCCGTGGTTTCCTGGACCGCCGCCGTCATATGTTCCCCGCATGCGCGGGGATGAACCGTCCAGGCCGTACTGGGAATACCGGCACGGCGACAGCGCCGTACCGAGGCCGGAACACCTGGCATGGGACGGACTGATTCTTCCGGCGGACGATCCCTGGTGGCAGACCCATTATCCGCCCAACGGCTGGGGCTGCAAATGCAAGGTATTCGCGCTGTCGGCGCGGGACCTGAAACGGATGGGGAAAAGCGGGCCGGACACTGCGCCCGATAACGGAACGTACCAGTGGACCGATAAAAAAACCGGCGAAACTCACACCGTGCCGAAAGGGATCGATCCCGGATGGGACTACAACGTGGGCGAGGCGGCCTGGGGGAGGCGGCTTGCCGACGATACGATGAATGCGTGGCGGGCGCAGGGGGCCGACGCATGGCAGCGGCTGACGCCGGGAGACTGGATGTCCGCGGGCAGGCCGGAAAAAATTGCAGTGGACAAACCGCTGGCCCGCGCCGGGAAAACCGTCACATCGAAAAATGCGCTGAAGACCGAGCTGGCATGGGCGCTGGGCGGGGAGGAAAAGATTTTTTCCTATGAAAGCGGGGCGTTCCGATACGACATCCTGGCGAATGCAAACACATTGAGCGAGCATCTGCCGCTGGACCGTGCGCCGTTTGTTCCGTTGATCCCCGAAGCGCTGGCAGATCCGTTTGAGGTATGGCTGAGCTTTGAACGGCACAAGGGCACGGGCCGGTATGAAATCCGGCAGAGGATTATCAAGGCGCTGCGGCTGGATAAGGACCGGGCGGCATTGATGGTTGCCCAATCGAATGGCGGAGTCATGGAGGCGTGGACCATGATCCCTACATCAAAGCTGAGTTATGTAAACAATCATAGGCAGGGCAAGCTGATCTGGGCAAGGTAGGAACTCAGGCTCCGCGGTTGCCTGGTCCGCCCGGTTTCGGCATGGGGACCGCGGCCCGTACCAAAACCATCGGTAAATCATATATAAAGCATTTTGCGGGGTAATGTCAACATGAAAAACTTCAAAGGGTTTGACGACTGGATCGAAATATTCCGGGGCGGGAAACAGATCGACGGTTCGGGCCGCGAGCATGACGGTGATGCGCTGATCGACCGGGCGGTGAAAACGTTTAACGCCGCCGCGCACGAACCGCCCCTTGTTCCCCGCACACGCGGGGATGAACCGGTATTTTATTGTGGAGCAAATAAAAAAGTCGGATCGGCCACAATCCGACCTGCCGATAGGTGTCTGGCAGGGTGGCCCCCCCTATCGACATGATGTTTTTTATCATGCATCAATGGCATAAGCCAAGTGAACGAAATGCAAGTAAAGGTATTCATCGATAACGAAGATGTACGAAAATGAAGGAAAAAATAATGGGACGGCAGTCGATCTTTCCGGTTCGTACTGCCCGCGCCCGTTGCACTGCCCGTATCGACATCGTGCAGTCCATAGACGCGCCGTTTAGTCCCGGCCTCCGTCCCAAAAACAACTTTTTCGGTACCTGGCCGGTGCGGCGCACACACCGGCACGCTCGCGCCCGTTAGGCGGGGTGCCCCCCTTTGACGCGGACGTCTCGAACTCCGAGTTCGAACCGTGCGGAATATTATGTCATGTGAAAGTCGATGTCAACAGGCCGCATAGGCTGGAATGAACCGAAAAAGTCTTAAATCGACACACAAACGATGAACATCGATAAAACCTCAAACAACTTAAATCCTGACGGCTCAATATTTAAAAGGAGAATCACCTGGAGACATTGATATTTTTCATTCTGTTGGGTGCAGGGCTGGTGGCGGTGCTGCTGTTGGAGGACTGGTGGTAGTGCTCGACGATGCAGGAAGCCATGATAGGGAGGAAAAGCTGGAAGTGTCTAAAGTGAGAAATTGAAAGTGCCTGAAGTAAAGTTCTCCGAACGCGTGGGGATGAACCTGGAGAGCCCTCAGCCTCCGTGCCGACCGCGGCGCCCGGTACAGATCATAAGCGCACGGGCCGATCTGCACCGCACGCAACGATAGGAAATAGCCCTTACACGCAAGAAGATCAATAAAAATCGCCTCGCAAGGGCTCGGGTTGAAATAAATATAGTGTATCGACAAAAATAAATAATTTTCTATCGCCAAACAGATTAAGCCGAATCCATTAAAAGGAAGAAGCAATAAAAAGGGGAATAGAATATGCCGAACAAGGAGACAAAACCGGAAAGCAAGCTGGACTATTTGAAGAAGATTCTAAAGAAGGGGATAGAGGAAGCGAACAAGATGGATATCGACGAACCGCTACTAGTTTGGCCGAAGGAGATCGATGAGATAAAAGAGGATTAACCGAGCATGATACTTATGTTTCCGAAAAACCGTTTTCGTATAAATTCAAACCAGTCCAAAAACAGCAAAGCCTGCCGGTCGGAGTGCCTTATTCTAAAGATACCGAAAAGGTATGTCATGCCATACGTACCCGAATGGCGACAACCGGATATATCGCAGGAAATGGAAATGTTGTACTCCAGGTGGAAGACGCCGCCTCCCTCCTCGCGGGATTAAGAAAACACGCATGGAAAAACATTTACGGTATAAACGCAGATAAAAACGCCGTGTTGTGATTCACAGATCTACAAGGTTTCTCTTGCGTTTTCCGCTACGAGCAGTATGATTGCGATTAAAGAATCAGCCGTAAATTCGCTTGAAAGAAGGTTTGACCGTGAAGAAACCGAACGATTCCTCAGAGAATACAACATCTCCGGAAACCTTGAAGCCCTCACCGAAGGAGAAGCCCGATACGTCCTCTCTTTCTCGTCCATTGACGCCCTCCGAGCTCGATGCCTTGAAGAAGGATTTCCAGGAATTCTACCGGAAATACAAGGGCCGTTTCAAACACTTGGCGTAGAAGATTCCCTTTCTTTTCCAAAATCCATTCCCGCAATTACCCGAGAAAACCTCTCCCTTGCCTTTCCTGGGGCCTGTTTCGCGAAACGCCCACCCATCGATCTGGCCAATCTCACCGGCCAGGATACGGTTTCGGAAGTGTCTAAAGTGAGAAGTTTAAAGTGACTAAAATAAGATTATCGGCACAGGTGGGGATGAGCCGAAGGATCCGTCTGCGGTATCTTGAGAATATGTGGCACGAATTGCTGTTATGCGGAAAAGGGCAATGACCGGTCCGGCTCACGAGCCGGCAACCCGTGACAGTTCAGGTCGGGCGGCCCCCTAAGCCACGGATTCCCTTTAAAATAAAGACCGGACTGGCCACGACGCCGGATGCATCACCCTGTAGGGTGCCCCCCGCTGGAACGTCCGAAACGTTTCGTGGCCCTTCCGGTGAAAAGCTATCAATGGAAGGGGCGAATGTCAATAGACCGGAGAAAAAGCCTCCGGCAAAAGATAAGTTGCCGGAGCCGCCAAAAACCGATAGAGTCAAAGAAAAACCTGCTTCTGAGATGACCGCCGACGAGCTGCTTGCCGAATGGGACCGGCAGACGGAGACCCAGGAGAAGCCACCGGAAACCGATGCGGTCAAGACCCTGACCGGAAAGACTCCCGGCAAAAAGCCAGATCGTGAAGCAAAGCCCACTGCGGCCGACAAGGCCAGGGAGACCAAAGAGCACCTTTCCAATGCGATCGATGCCTTCAAGAAGATTAACGAGATCCTGGGCGAAAAAGACGCGATCGGAAACGATGTTGACGAAAAAAAGTGGGGGCTGATCCGGCCACTTTTGAAGCAGGCATAGGGGGAGATACTGACTGCCGGAAAATCCTGCAGGGAATTTGTCGCCCTGGCGATGAAAAATCTCAGCCCCAAAGGGCGGCCGTATTTCGAAAAATTTGTCAGAGAGGAGGTTGCCAATGCACCGGTACAAGAGAATGCTGAAAACATTTCTACAGGATCAGAAAGAGGAGTCGTACAATCAGATGAAGAAGGACGGGGAACTGGAGGAATATCTGACAATGAAAGCGGAAGCGGCGATTCAACGGAAACAGGCGCTGCTGGAATCCGGAATGCCGGACGACATGGCGGAAGAGGTCGCAAGGAGCGAACTGCTGGCAGTATAGACGACTATCACATCACCGACCAGAACCGCTTCGGCGAAGGCGGCGCCAAGCAGAAATTCCGCGACAATGTCGCCGCGATCGAACTCATTGAGTCGATCGGCGCCAGGGAAGCCACCGTCATCGCTGTTAAACCCGGCACCATCCAATCGATCGAAAGGAAACACGGTCGTGAAAAAACCGAACGATTCCTCAGGGAATACAACATCTCCGGAAGCCTTGAAGCCCTCACCGAAGGAGAAGCCCGATACGTCCTCTCTTTCTCGTCCATTGACGCCCTCCGAGCTCGATGCCTTGAAGAAGGATACTCAGGAGTTCTACCGGAAATACAAGGGCCGTTTCAAACACTTGGCGTAGAAGATTCCCTTTCTTTTTCAAAATCCCTTCCCGCAATTACCCGCGAAAACCTTTCCCTTGCTTTTCCCGGAGCCTATGTCGCACCACAAGCCGCGGACGGGAATTTCAATGTCCGTCTGCCGAACGGCGCGGAAATATCGTCAAATAGAAAAAATGAAGGTCGTCCGAATCAATTCCGGGACGATATCAAGAGAACAGGCGGAAAAAGCGTACCGGGATCTGAAATCCGCAAAAAACCATTACGACGAAAAAGAAATTCGATTTGTCAACTACACGTTCGGCAATATTGCAAGGCATCGAGAAAGAGATCGGATTTTCCGTATTATTTCACAACTGGAACAACTGGCGGCTGGATCTGTCCCGATATACTCCGAGCCGGAACGAAATCCCAAAAACATTCAAATATCAAACAATATCATAATGATCTGGCGAAGGTATCCATCGATGATTCGCCCTATTATGTCCGGCTGACAACACAGGAAATAAAAGACAGCCGCAATGAATTGCATAATGTTTTTCTTTCGGACGTTGAAATAACAAAAGCCGGTATCGGAGACGACATTTCCGCGATTAGCAACGCGACGTCTAACTTCTCCTCAACCAGCTATGATGAAGAATTAATATCACGGCTTAAAAAAGTCAAGGAAAAGGTAGATCGCACATCTAAAGTGGTTGATGAAAACGGCGACCGTCGCTGGTTTATCGAGGAGAGCATGGAGCGGCAGAAAACAAGGTCTTCACTTCCGCCCAAATCAAATCCATCTTCAAACAAGGCGCATTCAGCGAAACCTGCACGAGCATCCTCC
Organism: Desulfobacterales bacterium; assembly: GCA_018432925.1. Lineage (GTDB taxonomy): Bacteria > Desulfobacterota > Desulfobacteria > Desulfobacterales > JAHDSC01 > JAHDSC01. The sequence continues at coordinate 6,585 of JAHDSC010000141.1, forward strand.
ACCAGGCGCAAGAACCCAAATCCGGCAAGGAATTTGTAGAGTCTCCGGACGGCTCGATTGATTTCGGTCGGATCGATGAGGAAACTGGAAAGGCGATAAAAAGACAAGCCGTACCGATCCGGCTTCAGGCGGGCGAAGAAAGGGATACCGCAAAGTACGGCCTTGCGCACATCAAGGCCCGGCATGGAGAGAAAATTTTAAGGTCGGGTTTTACCGACACAAAAGAGTTTGTCTGCGGCATAACCTCGAACTGGACGGAAATCCGGAAAGGAAGTGCAGGGTCGCTGTTTCTTGTCAAACGAAACGGAGAAAACGATATTGCGATAGTGAAATTGAGACCGGGTGACGGAGAAGACTTTTACACAGTTTTAACGGCCTGGAGAACAAAAAGAGACACGATCGATAAGAAAAAATTGCTTTGGGAGCGGCGCGAACCCGCCCGGTCGACATCCGGCGTGGACCCTCGTTTGCGGCCGCCCTCCTTAAATCGGCCGGAAGGAGAACCCCCAAACGCTTCGAGCCAAAGCTTAACGGAAAAAAATCAGAAGCTTTGGGAGAGGAGCGAACCCCCTGCGTCTGCATCCGGTCAGCAGGCCCTATTCGTGGACACGTCTTCTCAGCCCGGAAAGACGCTCCCAACCGCTCAAGGCCAAAGCTTAACGGAAAAGACTATAACCGCTTCCGAAGGCGAAAGCAAGCCGAAAGAAGATGAAAGCGAAGATCTTCTTTACCATCTGCAGGAACCCGGTTTGCTGGTAACGGAGGATCTGAATGAGTCCCGGTCTTCGGTATCTTGAGAATATGTGGCGCAAATTGCTGTTATGCAAAAAAGGGCGCTGACCGGCTCGGCTCACGAGCCGGCAACCCGTGACAGTTCAGGTCGGGTGGCCCCCTAAGCCACGGATTCCCTTTAAAATGAAGAACGGATCGGTCACGACGCCGGATGCATCACCCTGTAGGGTGCCCCCCGCTCTAACGTCCGAAACGTTTCGTGGCCCTTCCGGTGAAAAGCTATCAATGGAAGGGGCGAATGTCAATAGAGAGGCAACGGGTATCATGTGATTGTCAGAGGAATCGAGCGCGGGAGAATTTTTGGAAGTGTCTAAAGTGAAAAGTTCAAAGTGTCTAACAGGGTGTTGAAAAACAAGAATCAGGCCGTCAGGCAAGGCGCGCATCGATGCGACAAGCGCAGCATATTCAAGCATATGTGAGCATTGGTGAGAGCCGTGCAACGCTGAATGGCGGCCTCAGGCGCAGTTTTTCAACACCCTGTTAAAGTCAAGGTTGCATGGACGGTAATAAAACGCCGTGTCCGAAGGTGGTGACGAAACATGAGCTCGCCCTTCCCCGGACACGGTGTTGGAATTCTGCTCGACATGGATTCCCTTGCTTTTCCTGCAGGGACACTCATGATGCAGGTTCGGTACATCCTTCCGTCGCGAGTCCGACGATCAGGATGCGGCTTTTTTGAGTTCGTACAAATGCACATCCTGCTGAGGGAAAGGAATCGAAATGCCTTCGGCGTCGAAGCGTTTCTTGATTGTTTCCTTCAGGTCGAAGAAAAGAGGCCAGTAGTCGGAGCTTTTCACCCAGGGACGAACGGCAAAGTTCACGCTGCTGTCTGCCAGCTCAAGCACCCCCACCATGGGTTGCGGAATTTTGAGCACTCTTGGGTCATTTTGCAGAATGTCCTGCAGGATATCCTTCACCTTCTGCAGATCGTCGCCGTAACCGACACCGAAAACAAGGTCCATTCGCCGGGTGTCTTTGGCGGAATAGTTGACGATATTGTCTCCGGTTATCTTGGCGTTGGGAACAATGATCACCTTATTGTCCGGAGTGGTAAGGATGGTACTGAATATCTGGATCTCTTCGACGGTACCCGCGGTTCCGCCCGCCTCGATGTAGTCGCCCACCTTGAACGGCCGGAATAAAATCATCAGGACGCCGGCTGCGAAATTGGAAAGCGATCCCTGCAGAGCAAGGCCGACGGCAAGACCGGCGGCGCCGATAATGGCGACAAACGATGTGGTCTGTACCCCGATCTGATTGAGAGCGGCGATGACCACGAGGGTAAGGAGCGCGACATATGTCAGGTGACCGACAAATGAAGTAAGCGTCGCGTCCACCTCGCCCTTCTTCATGACTTTGACGATCAGGTTCTTGATCATCTTCGCCAGCCATCGCCCGATAATGAAAATCAGAATGGCCGCGATAATTTTCAGCCCGTAGAAAGTAGCAAATTCCTGTAATTTCGGAAGGATACCATTGAAATCCATTTTTCCGCTCCTTTTTGCAATGACGTGAATCGTCACCGGTTTTCATTCCCCGACGGGTATCATCCGGAATGCCTGTACAGTGAATGCAACGCAAATGCATGTGACCGTTTCGGCCTTTTCGGATAACGAATGTCTCTGATTCGGGAATCTTGTTACATGAAAAAAATTGTCCGGCAGGGGCATTCACCGGATCGCCGGATCGAGAATCGGATCGAGAATATGTACGGCACGGAGGCGTAAGAAGAGAACTTTGCATAACGCCCCCTTTCGTCCGATTCCCACACCCGGCTCATATTTTTACCATCGAAATACTCCGTCGTATTCCCCTGGTTAAAAATGATCGCCTTCCCTGAATTGGAACAAAATTGAGAATTTTTCAAAGGTCTCTAACAGGGTGTTGAAAAACAAGGATCAGGCCGTCAGGCAAGGCGCGCGGCGATACGACAAGCGCAGCATATTCAAGCATATGTGAGCATTGGCGAGAGCCCCGCAACGCTGAATGGCGGCCTCAGGCGCAGTTTTTC
>JAHDSC010000023.1 GCA_018432925.1 Desulfobacterales bacterium
CAACCGGTGGATCGGAAAAGTATGATAGGCTTTTGTAACAGCCGCGGGATCGGAAAGTTGCTTGGCGTTCATCCGTGCGATAAAACGGATACGGGAATACAGCTTTTCACAAAAATTATGGATGGATGGAAAGCTGCTATCAGCGGCTATTTGGGGGAAGCTTTTTTGATGAAGACAAATGCCGGATAAGGCGGGGATGCAATCTTATTCGAGGAGAAATGAGGAAAGAGAATCGGTAATCAATAAAAAATAAAAATCAATCAGGGTACTTGATCCGGCAATCATAATTTTTTCTTTTCGAAAAACATCAGGAACGCGATAAAAAAAAGACAAGTATGCCGATCACCGGCCGGTGGCCGATTCCGGTGATCCCCCAACCGAAGCCGAGAACAATTCCCGTAATCAGCCCGATATCTTTGAGGCCGGCAGCGATCCGAAAAATAACCCGACCACCAACATCCACTGCCACTCGGTTCGCGTTTTTTTACTCATGAAATACATGTTGCCCGGAACGTGCTCCGGTTCACGGGAACGTTTTCGTGCGTGAATCGATCATTTTGTATTACAGATGTCGGAATGAGTAAAACGAATGATTTTTATGAAACAATCGGAATGATAAGAAAAAGGAGCATCGCCGAAATCGGAAAATATAACCAACCCGTCCGGATACCCGTATTCGATGGATGCGGGGACAAACGGAATTCATATGCGCGAGTTTCAAACCCCGGATTTTTTCGGGGTGCCGATTAAACCGGCGTCGAATATTTTTTTTATCCGACGCTCGGCCTGTAAGGCATCCCGGTCAAAAATGCGTCTCAAAATATTTTTTAAAAAATTTTATCGGGGAAAAACTCCGGAATTTTTCTAATGGCTGCAAATGTTTTCACCGGTGGCCATGGTATTATCCAGGTAACATTTCACCAGTTCTCCCGGTTCAAGTGACGGCGCTCCCACCAATACATGGATGCCCTTCTCTTCAAAAAGAGCCTGCGCACGGCTCCCCATACCTCCGGCAATAATTATGTTTGCGCCCTGTTCGTGAAGCCACCTGGGAAGCACCCCGGGTTCATGGGCAGGAGGAACAAGAACCTCTTTCTTTGTTATTTTATTATCCTCGACCTCGATAATGGCAAATTCCCGACAATGTCCGAAATGGGCCGCCAGTTTTCCTTCCGCCAGCGGGATCGCTATTTTCATGGTTAAAAACTCCTTTTATATGGTTGAAAATTTTCGCGGCAACCGGTGGAGAATCCTCGACCGGGAAGACGGATGTCGAACCCCGCCGTTTCATGTACTTGCCGGAAACGTCCGTAAAGCCCCGCGAAAAACGTTTTTAATGGTTATTCGAAAACAAAATTTTTCGGTTTACGAATCTTTTGAAATTTTATCCGCGATATCGGCAAAGGCTTCCGCTACCGAGGAATCCCTGAACTTATCCTGAAAACAGGCGCCGGTATCTCCGCATCGGACCAGGTTCATATCGAAGGGGATTCTGCCCAGGAACCGAAGACCCATTGCTTCTGCCGTCCTTTCCCCTCCGCCGGTTCCGAACAGGTAGATGTCCCTGCCGCAATGCGGGCATTTGAATCCGCTCATGTTTTCGATCAAGCCGCAAATTTCCATTTTCACTTTTTTGCAAAAATTGATCGATTTTCGGACATCGCCAAGAGAGACCTCCTGGGGTGTCGTAACGATGATCGCCTTTGCATCGGAAATGGTCTGCGCGACCGACAGAGGTTCGTCTCCGGTTCCCGGAGGAGAATCGATAATCAAATAATCGAGATCCCCCCAATCCACATCGCTGATAAACTGCTTGATCGCCGAATGTTTCAATGGGCCGCGCCATATGACCGCGTCGTCTCTTGCCGGAAGAAGCGATTCGACCGAAACGACCTTCAAGTGTTCCGAATACTGCAGAGGAACCATCTTCTCTTTTTCATCGACCGTCAGATAATCGGTTAAACCAAGCATCCTCGGCACATCCGGGCCGTGCAGATCAACGTCCATGATTCCGACATGAAAGCCCTTCTTGGAGAGGGCAATCGCCAGATTAACGGAGGTGCTCGTTTTGCCTACCCCCCCTTTTCCGCTCATTACGATAAATTTTCTCTTTATTTTCTCCAGGGATCCTTTGATGGCCAAATCCTGCTTGGATTTGTCCTCAAACGGATTCACCGGATCGGGTTTTTCTTTTTTGTTTTTTCCCATTGAATCTGTCTCCAATCTATGATTTTTTCAAACTCCATTCGAATCGTTTTCATTCGAACCGATCGATTTGCCTCACGCTTTGAATAAGCTCCATTCGGACGGCTTTGCAGAAAGTCCGTTTTCCGACCCAAGCGGCACAACCCGATGCCGTGCTCGCCGCCGGAGTCCGGTTCTCCTGCGGAAACCGTCTACCAGGGTGTTGAAAAACAAGGATCAGGCCGTCAGGCAAGGCGCGCGGCGATACGACAAGCGCAGCATATTCAAGCATATGTGAGCATTGGCGAGAGCCCCGCAACGCTGAATGGCGGCCTCAGGCGCAGTTTTTCAACACCC
>JAHDSC010000195.1 GCA_018432925.1 Desulfobacterales bacterium
CAGCAGAAGCAGTTCGGAATAGCCCAGAATCCCCTGAAGAAGGTTGTTGAAGTCGTGGGCCACCCCACCGGCAAGAGTCCCGACGGCCTCCATCTTCTGGGCATGCACGAGCGCGGCCTCCATCTGCCTCCTGGCCGTAATGTCCCGCAGAAAATTGAGCGTCGCCGGCCGTCCCTCCCACTCGATGAGCACGGCGTTGATGTCCACCCATCGAACCTTGCCCGTACGGGTCAGGATCCTGAATTCATAGGGAGTGGGTACTTCCTCTCCTTTTAACCGTCTCTGATGCCGTTCAAAAACCCAATCCCTGTCTTCAGGGGCGATCAATTCGGAAATGTGCTTGGTCTGAATCTCTTGCGCTGAATATCCGATGATCTCCGATATACTGGCGGTTACAAACTTGATTACGCCATCCTGCGCGATGAAGATAACATCGTTGGCGTGTTCGACCACCATGCGATACTTTTCCTCCGATTCCCGGAGCGCATCCTCGGCCGCCTTGCGCTCGGTGATATCCCGCACGATCGCCCACATCCCGACGGGTTCCGCGCTCTTATCTCGAATCAGGAAGGTGCGCAACTCCACGGGAAAAACCGTGCCGTCCTTCCTGCGATATTCCTTCTCGTAAACATCCGAGTACCCTCGCGCCAAAACCTGTTCCTGGATAATCGTGGTCTCTAAAAACCACCATTTTTCGGGCGTAAGATCCGTATAGGTCGTCTGTTTGAGCTCCTCGCCGGAATATCCCATCATTTTCTGATAGACCCGGTTGAAATCATGAATCCTTCCTTTCAGATCCGTAGTCACTACCGCATCGGTAATACTCTCGTGGAGACGTCGGTACCGCTCTTCGCTCTCTCGCAATTCTTCCTCCGCCTTCATCTGCCTGCCGATATCCAGGCCGAAGCCCGCCAGAAAAGTCGGTCTGCCGTCTTTCAGAAGCGGAAATTTGATGGTTCTTTGAATGTTTTCCGTCCCATCCGTCTGCCGGATCGTTTCCACCATCTCCATGCTGATCCCCTCCGTCATCACGCGCCGGTCCGCCTCCTGAAACATGACGGCGGTTTCAACCGGCCAGAGCTCAAGATCGGTTCGGCCGTAAACCTCTTCCCTCCGGCGGTCGCGGTGCTGTTCATAGTAGCGGTTTATATAGACGTATCGTCCCTCGAGATCCTTGATGAAAACCACTCCGGGAAAATGATCCATAAAGAGATTGAACCGCTCTTCGCTTTCCCGGACCGCCTTTGTCGCCAGCCTGCGCGCGGTGATGTCGCGAATGGACTCGATGGCGCCCACCACATTTCCATTCGAGTCATACAGGGGTCGCGCCTTGAACCAGAGATATACGCCCCCCTTCAGAAGCGGCGTGTAAGTCTCCGATGTCAAAGTCTCGTTCTCTTTTTCGATATTGGAATAGAGTCGTTCGATATTTTCATCGGCCCGCAATGCCAAATCGACCAGGATGGGACGCCTCTGACCGTAAAAGGGAAGCGCATATTCGTAATCGCCTTTCATCAGGATATTCTCCGCCATTACGCCCGTCAGATTCTCCATCGCATGATTCCAGGCGATGACCGTACCCTTCGTGTCGATCACGAAGGTCGCGTCCGGCAAAAAGTTGATGATATCGGCCATGCGGCGTTCGGAATTCCGGATGACTTCTTCCGCCTGCTTGCGGCCGGTAATGTCGCGCACAACCGCGAGCAACCGTTCCTTTCCCCCGATGACCGTCCATTTCAGGTTCACTTCGCCCCAGAAGAGGTTGCCGTTCTTATGTTTGCAATGCCATTCAAAGATCTGGGGTTCGCCTTCTCTTGCCTTTCGCATCCACTCCCGCGCGTTCCCCTCAGTGTATGGGGCTTCACCCGAACTCAATATGCCCACATCATGATTCAGGATCTCCTCACGGGAGAAGCCGAACATCTCGGACATTCTCCGGTTGACATCAAGGATCGCGCCGGTATCCAGATCGTGGATAAAAATGGCATCGTTCGCCGCATTGAAGATGGCCCGGTAACTTGCCTCGGAGGTACGAAGAGCCTCCTCGGCCCGCTTCCGCTCCGTGATATCGGAGACAATTCCCTCGTAACGGACGATTTTTCCGGTTTCATCGCGCACGGCGCGCGCCGCGACCGAACCCCAGAAAATACTGCCGTCCTTCCGACGGAATTGCATATTGGATGTGCGGCTGTAACCTTTTTTTTCATAGATCTCCTTGCCCAGTGCCCTTTTCTCCGGATACACATAATACTGACGGGCGATGTCGGTGATCTCCCGTATCATCTGATCGGGGCTGTCATATCCGGCCATTCTCGCAAAGGCGGGATTCACGTTCAAGTACCGGCCCTCGGGGCTGCTCTGAAACCATCCATCGATTGAATTCTCGAACATCTCTCTATAGCTTTTTTCGCTTTCCCGCAGCGTTTCCTCCAACCGCTTCCGCTCGGTTATATCCCGGATGGACTCGATGGCTCCGACAATCTCTCCCCGGGAGTCGAGCATCGCTCTTGCCGTCCCCCAGAGATGGGTCCCGCCTTTGAGCGTGGGGATATAGACCTCCGCAATAACCCCCCTGTCGCAGAACCGTTTAAACACGGCGTATCCCGCCTCGATCGTTTCATCCTCCCGCAACGCCAGATCGATGAGCAGGGGCCTTCTCGTCCCGTAAAAAGGGATCGCGTAGGCATGGTCCCCCTTTCCCACCACCTCCTCCGCCCGGACCCCGGTCATCTCCTCCATGGCCGGGTTCCACGCGATTACTTTTCCCCCCTGATCGATCACAAAAGTCGCGTCCGGAAGAAAATTGACGATATCCGCCAGACGGTGTTCGGACTCCAAAACATCCGGGGCGACAAGCTTTCGTTCGTTGATGTTCTTTCCCGTATCGATAATTGTGGTCACTGTATCCCTCTCGTCTGTATTTATTTGAAAGCCTCCTCGCCTCACTTCAAGCTGAATCCCGTGGGTCGGGATGCCTGAGGTGAAGGAAAGGCTTCGGTCCGGGGTCCTGTTGTTTTTGTAAAATCTCAAACAGATATTGTTTTTCGAGGTTCAATGTAAAATCGTGTATTCGGTTGTCGAAGCCTCTGCGAAATAATTTTCCCCCTTTCAATTTCATTCCTCGCATTGGTTGTCACATTTTTTGGTTAAAAAAACTGAACGAGACCGGAATAAATGGCATGTTCTCATTATCGACAATTTTTCAGTTTTTATAGAGATAAATGACGGTTTTTTAATATCCGATGAAACCTATCCATTTTCCAGACGAAATATTGGTAATCGTCATGTTGTTCATTAACGAATCGATTCGCCGATGCCGGTTTTCTCCAAATCTGTAAAACGCCATTTTTTTGCTTTAGAAGAATGTAATTGAACCCGATATATATTCATATTGCTTCAACTATCAATAAATAACAGCGTGAGAACATCTTTTTTATCGTTATGGATCGATACCGCTTTTCCGTTTGTTTAACGGAAAAATAATAGGCATGTTTTAAAAACATCATACGGGAGGAAAATCATTGTCATATACATTCGGCCCGGAACAGCTCGATGGGATAGAGGAGGTTTTGCAGAATGATCTTATGAATCTTGGCGTTCATTCTGTTGTTTTAATCGATACGGCAGGCAATATCATCACCCATCTCGATAATGGCGAAATGGGGCACGATATTTATTCTTTGGCCGCTCTGGCCGCCGGCAATTTCGGAGCGATGAGCAGCATGGCGAAAATGATCGGCGAAAAAGAATTTTCTCTTCTCTTTCATAAGGGGATCAAGGAAAACCTCCATTTCAGCAAGGTTTCGACAGATTTTTTATTGGTCACCATATTCGGCAATGAGGTGTCTCTCGGTTTCCTCCGGCTGAAGGTGGCTGAGGCGATAGAAAAAATTGACAAGATTCTGGAGCCATCCCTGGCATGATCCTATCGGATGTCGCATTTTGAATGAAATCACAAGAAAAACAAAAGCGATTCAGGCACCGGATGCGGTCTATTATACAATTTGATGACGATAAGAATCGCTCATCGGTTTGCGGCTGCATTCATGTTAGGCTGCCCGGCTCGAAATGCGAATCGGCGGCAGGCAATCAAACGCGTGGTTTTGTTTTAAACAGAATGTAAATGCGCCACATTCTCCGGTTTAATCATGGATAATGCATTGCTGTTTCCCGAGGTTTTTCCCAATGGCATTTATCAATCCCAAAAAAAAAGAAGTGCAGGCAAAAATAGTATACTATGGTCCCGGCAGGGGGGGGAAAACAACCAATTTGGAATATATTTACAAGAGATTCAAAAACCGGATAAAAACAGATATGGTGGTCATTAAAACCCATGGTGACCGCACACTGTTTTTTGATTTCCTTCCGTTTGATGTCGGAAAAATAAACGGATATGACATCAAAATACAGTTGTATACTGTTCCGGGGCAACTCAAATATGATGCAACCCGGCAATTGGTGCTCAGGGGAGCCGATGGGGTGGTATTCGTTGCCGATTCTCTGACCGTAAGAAGAGAAAAAAACATTCTTTCCCTAAAAAATCTGCAGAAAAATCTGACGGCGAACAACAAAAACATTTTCACAATTCCTCTGGTCCTGCAATACAACAAAAGGGATCTCGAAAAGCAGGGTATACCTATTCTTTCACTTGAAACCCTTGAAAAAGATCTGAACTCCCAGCTAAAAGTGCCTTCCATAGAGGCCAGTGCCCTGGCTGGAACAAATGTCGCCCTAACATTGAAAAACATCATCTCGCTGACCGTTTCTTCTCTGAAAAAAGAGCTGACATAGGAGGTTTTGCGTTGGCAAAAAAAAACAATATTACCCTTACGGATCAGGTTGAATCACGCCTGGAAGAACTGTTCGGCGCGAATGATGAGATTCCGATAGAACCGGCAATTGATGAAGCGAATGGAAACGATTCTCTCGCGGACCTGAAAAGCTTACTTTTATCCATCGACTGGGAAATTACCGATGAGGTGATGAACGCTTTTATTCAAAAAATAGAGCGGCTGAAAGAAAAGTATAAGAGAGATCCGGTCATATTGTGGTTTCTCAAGCTCCTCGGCGCTTTAGGAAAACATTTGAAGATACACAAAAACAAGGCTCACCCGAACACCATGAACGTTTTAAATTCCGTTTACAAGGGTTTGGAAATGGTTGCCGGAACAAAATCCCTCTCAGAAACGGAAAGAAAAAAAATTTTAACGATCGAGGCAAAAAAATTCAAGGCAATAAAGGACCAGTTGATGCCCGGAAAAACCGGTGCAAAAAAAATCAATGAAGCGAAAACAACCGGAAATAAAATTCCGGAAAGCAAAAAGAAACCTCAAGATGCAACGATCGAAAAATCGGATCGGCAGGCCGAAGAGATTACTCAAAATGCTCTGTCGGAGATTAAAAATTTGATCCGGACCGAATTCAAGCTTCTGAGGGAGGAATTTAAATCAGGCAAAAAAAAATGATGTGAAATTTTTCAACTCTTTTAAATCCCATCTTACTTCGGCTGGAAGCTATTCCATTCATGGCGGCCAAATGGTGAAATCCTTCCCGTATTCGCTTTTTATTTTTATTGCGGGTCCAAACCACCTTTCATCCCATTGATCTCTCGCTATTCTCCGCTATTCTTCTTGAAAAATCGTGTTTCTTCTGGTAGCTTGCATACACTTTTTTTATGATGTTTCTCCGGGGATTCCGGTCCAAACCGAAATGGTTGAAATCGTATCATCAATTGTGAAACACTAAACTATTACCTTTCCGATGAATAAGGAGACGATATGATCCGGGTTGGCGTGATTGGAGCAACCGGGTATTCAGGGGCGGAACTCGTTCGGATTCTTTCCGGTCACCCTGAAGTGGAATTGAATCTATTGACATCCCGCCAATATTCCGGCCGGCGGTTTGACAGCGTTTTCCCTTCAATGGCGGGCATGATTGACCTTGTTTGTGAAGATTTTGATGCAGATAAGGTTTGTGACAGAGCCGATTTTCTTTTTATCGCACTGCCGCATAAGATTCCGATGAAGATCGTGCCGGAACTGGTGAACCGCGGCAAAAAAGTGGTGGACCTTTCCGCCGATTTCCGGTTCAGCGACGCTTCCAAGTATGAGGCTTTTTATCAGCCCCATACTGCAAAGGATTTGCTTGAAAAAGCCGTTTATGGCCTCTGCGAAGTTTATACGGAAAGAATCAAACAGGCGGTCTTGATCGGAAATCCAGGATGTTATCCAACTAGCGTGCTCTTACCGCTGATTCCTCTGCTGAGGGGAAATCTTCTGGACGGAGATTCGATTATCGCCGATTCGAAATCCGGAGTCAGCGGAGCAGGGAGATCGACCTCGCTGACAACCCACTTTTGCGAGGCGAATGAATCCTTTAAAGCTTATAAAATTGCCGGGCACCGGCACAATCCCGAGATGGACGAATTGCTGAGCCTGGAGGCTGGAAAGCCGACACACATTACATTTGTCCCTCATCTCGTCCCGATGACCCGCGGCATGCTGACTACGATATATGCAACCTTGGTCGGGAATATCGACATGGAATGCATTCGAGATCGCCTTGCCTCCTTCTATTCCGGTCGTTCATTCATACGAATTTGCCCTGATGACCGGGTTCCGGACACCCTGCATGTCCGGGGTACAAATTTTTGCGATATCGGAGTCCGGTTGGATAAAGCCCATAAACGGCTGATACTGGTTTCAGCAATTGATAATCTCGTAAAGGGCGCTGCCGGTCAAGCGGTTCAGAATATGAACCTTATGCTGGGGTTTGAAGAAACCGCCGGGCTTTTTCATGTTCCATTTCCGGTTTAAGGCTTTTCTTGATTTCGTATGGTTAAACTCCCGGGTTTTTCGTCTTCAGATGAATGTTCGAAGAAAAACCCGCCGGCCGTATATTTGTGAAATGCGGAATCTACTTCATCAAACCGGGTAAAAACAGCGCAATTTGTGGAAATGGAATCAAAAGGAGCGTTGCGACAATCAGCGCAATGAGCATCGGGATCACCCCTTTAAAAATAACATGAAGCGGCACATCCCTTGCAACACCGCTGACCACGTAGACATTGATTCCCACCGGTGGGGTGATCACCCCGATTTGTGTCACCAAAACAATAACGACGCCGAACCATAACGGATCATAACCCAGGTGGATGACCACCGGGTAAAAAATAGGAACCGTCAGCATGATCAAAGCCAGCGAATCGATAAAGCAACCTCCAAGCAAATACACCAGGATAATTAAAAACATGATTGCATAGGACGGCAATTCAAAACCCGATATCCAGGTTGCAATATCGAAGGGAATTCTTGTGATAGCCAGAAAATGTCCAAAAATCGTCGCCCCGGCGACGATAACAAGGATCATGCAGGAGATTCGGGTGGTTTCAAACAAAGAGGTTACAAAACCATTCCAGCTCAGATTTCGACGGATAACGGCAAGCATCAGCGTGCCGAAAGCGCCGATCGCCCCCGCTTCGGTGGGTGTAAAAAAGCCGACAAAAAGCCCGCCCATAACCAATGCAAATAAAATCAAAGTTTCCATGAGCCCTGAAAGGGAGGCCAGCCTTTGTTTAAAGGTCGCCCTTGGACCCCTCGGCGCCAGATCGGGTTTAAAATGAACCCAGATTACAATAGTCAGAGTGAAAAGGAGAGTAAGAAGCAGACCGGGAAGCAGACCGGAAACAAAGAGCTTGCCGATGGATTGTTCGGTCATTACTCCATATACGATGAAGATGACGCTGGGCGGGATAAGAATGCCGAGACTTCCGCCGGCGGCAACCACACCGGTTGCCAGACCGGGTTTGTAATTGTATCTTTTCATTTCCGGAAGTGTCGCGGCCGCCATGGTGGCGGCCGTTGCATTCGTGGAACCGCAGATGGCGGCAAAGCCTGCGCATGCTCCAATCGTGGCAATGGCCAACCCCCCTGGGAGGTGACCGATGAATTTATAGGCGGCGTCAAAAAGTCTTGAGCTTATCCCCGCATGATAGGCAATTTGTCCCATTAAGACAAACAGGGGTATAACCGTCAGGTTATAGGAACCAAAAACCGAAAAAACATCCTTTGCGATAAGATTCAGCGATGCATCGAAAGAAACCAGATAGCCGAAGCCGACAAAGCCGATTGCCGCCATCAAAAAACCGACCGGCATTCGGGAAAATATCAGTAAAAAAAGGGCGGCAACGCCGATAAGACCTGTGACCGTTGGGCTCACTTTGTTCGAATCCCTTGCAACGATTTTAAGAATTCCGCCAATAATACCATACAGAGAAGTCCGCACCCCGTCGATATGCCGTAAACATAAGGATAAATCGGCATCTGCAGCGTCAGTGAAACTTCTCCGCTGCCTTTCAGGTCGAGGGCGTATAGCATGCTTTGCCAGCTGATCAGCCCGAAAAGGAGAGCACTGAAAAAATCGTTGATGGCGTTAATGAATGTCTGAATCTTCCGGGGAAATCGTTCAACAAGAAATTCAACAGCGATATGCCCCTTTTTCACTGAAGTATAGGCCAGCGAAAAAGAAATTACAACGGCTCCCAGCAAACCGACGATTTCGTAAGTACCGGGTATCGGCCGTCTGAAAAAACGCAGAACAACATCTGCGGATGTCAACAGCATCATGACAATAACCGCGCCGGCTGCGATCCAGTTGAGTCGATCGGATAAAAAAAGAAGTATTTTTTCAAAACGAGACATAGAAAAAACTCAATACCGTTTTTTAACAAATCAATTCAGAAAACCATACGGTTCCATTCCGGTTTAAGAATTAGCCTCGTATGTGTCGGACAAAAGTTATTTCTGATAAACCGCACTGTATTTTTTTATAAGGCGTCTGACTGCCGCCACCGCTTTCTCGCCATCCAGCCCTTTTTCTTGTGCTGATTTCATATAATCATTAATTACCGGTTCGATTGCCTCCGTCCATCGCTTATTTTCTTCTTCCGGCAGTTGAATAATTTCATTGGAAAGGCTCAGGGTATATTTGCGCCCCTCCATATCGATCTGATCCCAGACAGCTCCATGAACATCAATCCATTCCCTGCTGACCTCTGTGATTATTTTCCGGATGTCCTCTGGAAACGCATTCCATTTATTTCGGTTCATCACTACAAACATCGCCGTTGTGTAGCCCACATCGAAACAATCGGTGGTATATTGAATCACCTCGGCCTGCCGCCAGCCTTTTAATACCTCGATCGGGCCAAAGGTGCCTTCAACCACACCTTTTTGTAATGCCTCATAGGTAGACCCCTGGGGCATCGCAACCGGAGTGGCTCCCAACGCCTCCACCACTTTTGCGCTGAGACCGGTGGACCTTATTTTCAATCCTTTCAGATCCTCAAGAGTTCTTACCGGTTTTTTCATGTGAAGAAGACCCGGACCATGACCATGAATGTAAAGCACCTTTACTTCTTTAAGTTCCTCCGGCTGGAAGCTTTCATAAAACTCATTGGCCACATGCGTGACCACCTGACCGTTCGGGTATCCCAGGGGCAGGTCAATCACCTCCATTAATGGAAACCGACCCCTCGTATAAGCGAAACAAGACATGCCGATATCCGAAATCCCCTTGACCACGCCGTCATAGCACTGATTCGCATCGGTCAGAGTTCCACCGGGGAAAACCGTTATCTTCAATCTTCCATCGGTACGTTTTTCGACTTCTTTCGCCCACGACATGCCGGCCTGGCACTGGCCGTGAGTGGGCGGAAAGAAAATGCTGTATGTCAGGTTAACCGTTTTGGCATATGCGGCGGAAAAATTCGCAGGGATAATAGCCGGGAGGCTGAAGGCAATCACCGCCATAAGCAGGAACACGTTTCTTTTCATGTCTTTTCCCTCCAACAATCCGTTTTTTTCTCAAGGTCATCCAAAAAAAAATCAAACAACATATTACAAACCAATTAAATTGAAAAAATTATCTTAAAATAAAAAAACCTGGGAGGTCGATTAAGGAGTATTTGAAAGCCTGCTTACCCATCAAAAAGAGGCGGGCAGCAGGCATCAATACATATAGTCGAAACAAAGGAGAAGAATAAAACGATAAATGGGATTTTTTTCCATGGCTTGTTCTATAAGATTCTTTCAGAAAGTTGGGTTACGCTTAGTTAATTTTTCCAATCCTGTCAAGTATTATTTTCGAACGATCCATCATTCGATTTGGTTTCGGAGGTTTCTTGTAAGCGCCGTCAGACCTTGAGCAGGTTGATGGGAAATCACAAGCCGTCTTGACATATAGTCATTATTGGCTTACTAATGAGTACATAAAATATAAGGGTATAAATCTTTCTGAATATAACCAGATTCGATCATCCCGTGTTTCATGCATGGAGGGCTTTCGTATTCTTCAGCAATCAATATCGGTTCGCAAGTACGATCGGCTGAAATCAATAATCATGTTTAGGAAAGGATGGCTAAAATGCCCGCGAGGCTAATCAGAGGAACTGAGATTCGTGAGCAGATTCTTGAAGAAATATCGGCTGAAGTGGCCCAAATCAAAAGGATTTACGGTATTGTTCCGGGCCTTGTAACCATTCTCGTAGGAAAAAATCCTGCTTCTATCTCTTACGTCACCATGAAAGTCAAAACTGCAAACCGGCTCGGTTTCAGGGAAATTCAAGACAACTTGCCGGAGAGTGTTTCCCAAGAGGATCTTTTGGCTCATATCCAAAAATACAATCAGGAGGATTCCATCCATGGTATTTTAGTACAACTTCCGCTTCCCCATCATATCGATGAGAAGAAGGTGATCAACGCGATTGATCCCGATAAAGACGTGGATGGTTTCCATCCGATCAATATGGGTCGCCTGATGATCGGCGGATCTGAAATTAAATTTCCACCGTGCACACCCGCCGGTATCAGAGAGATGATCATAAGGGCCGGAGTTGAAACAAACGGCGCGGAAGTAGTTGTTGTAGGGCGATCCACCATCGTAGGCAAACCGATCGCCATCATGATGCTACAGAAGGAAAGGGGCGGTAACGCCACCGTAACCGTAGTCCACACCGGGACAAAAGACCTGGCATCGCATTGCAGAAGAGCCGACATCCTGATAGTTGCCGCCGGTGTTCCGGGATTGGTAAAACCGGATTGGATAAAACCGGGGGCTTGTGTAGTCGATGTGGGGGTGAATAAGGTTGGAGAAATGATCAGCGAGAAAACCGGAAAAAAGGTTGCAATCCTGAAAGGCGACGTGGATTTCGATGCAGCCAAAGAGGTCGCGGGATGGATTACACCGGTGCCCGGGGGCGTTGGACCAATGACGATTACCATGCTGATGAAAAACACCCTTAACGCACTCAAATTCAAAATGGGAATTATATGAAAGAGGGACACCTGTTTCGCAAGGTCGAACGGCGTGTGAAATTTACCGGAAACGAGGGGTTACGAACAATCCGAAATCGTATATACCGAATTCAGACCGTGAAGAAAACGGATTTTCATCCGGAGTCTTTGTGAGATTTAAATCGGCATCATGGGAAGCCTTCCATCTGTTATCACAATCTGCAAAAAATTTCGTACGTATGCATTAGGAGTTTTGTTTTTCCCCGAGCGACGGTTGTTTTCAAATGCCGTTTTCCATATGCCTTTTGAATCGCGGATTTGCTTTTCCCTCTTCCTGCGATACCCTGTTTTTCAGGCCTGTTAATCCAATCGTTCGAATATAAAACAATCAAACCGAATCGTTTTTGTGATTAAACTGAAAATATTTTTTAAGTGTGTTATAATTTTATCCAAATTAAAATAGAATAAAAAGGTTGAGAGTATATTGGCAAACCATTTCCTGGTTTCCAAGTCTGTCTCATTGATTCGATTTACTGAAAGAAGATAATATCAGAGGAATAACGTATAAATGATAGCAAATTTTTTAACCAAAGTTTTTGGAAGCAAAAATGAACGGGAATTAAAAAAGTTGCAGCCTGTCATTGAAGAGATCAACTCGCTCGAATCCAGGTTTCGGTCCATGAGCGATGAACAGCTCAAAGGCCAAACCGCCGTGTTCAAAGAACGGATCGAAAAGGGCCAATCTCTTGAAGATTTGCTTCCCGAAGCTTTTGCAACGGTCAGAGAGGCTTCTTTTCGCGTCCTGAAGATGCGGCATTTTGATGTTCAGTTGATCGGCGGCATGGTCCTTCATCAGGGAAAAATTGCAGAAATGAAGACCGGAGAAGGAAAAACGTTGGTTGCCACGCTTCCTGCGTATCTGAACGCACTATCGGGTAACGGTGTCCATATTATAACGGTAAACGATTACCTGGCCAGACGCGATACCGAATGGATGGGGCAGATTTATCATTTTCTCGGCCTTTCCGTCGGAACCATATTGCACGGATTGAATGATATGGAACGCAAATCCGAATACGGCGCGGACATCACTTACGGAACAAACAACGAGTTCGGATTCGATTATTTAAGGGACAATATGAAGTTTGAAAAAGAATCGATTGTCCAGGGACAGCTGAATTTTGCCATCGTGGATGAAGTGGACAGCATACTGATTGACGAGGCAAGAACGCCTCTGATCATATCCGGCCCTGCTGAAAAATCGACAAGCCTGTATTACGAGGTGAACAAAATAATCCCTCGCCTTGTCCGAGAAAGGGATTATACGATCGATGAAAAAGCCCGCACAGCCGTGATGACTGAAAATGGAGTTGCAACCGCTGAAAATATTTTAAAGGTCGAAAATTTATATGATCCGAAGCACATTGAACTTTTGCATCATATCAATCAAGCGCTCAAGGCTCATACCCTGTTTAAAAAGGATGTCGATTACATTGTCAAAAACGGCGAGGTTATCATCGTAGATGAATTCACAGGTCGGCTGATGCCGGGCCGCCGATACAGTGAGGGGCTGCATCAGGCGCTGGAAGCCAAGGAAAACGTTAAAATAGAAAACGAGAATCAGACACTTGCAACGATCACCTTTCAGAACTACTTCAGAATGTACAATAAGCTTTCCGGCATGACCGGCACCGCTGATACCGAAGCAGCTGAATTCAAAAAGATATACAACCTGGATGTGGCCGTTATTCCGACCAATAAACCCATGATCCGAATGGATCACTCGGATGTTATTTACAAATCACGCCGGGAAAAATTTGAAGCGGCCATAGATGAGATCGAAGAATGCCATCGAAAAGGGCAGCCGGTGCTGGTCGGAACCATATCCATCGATGTTTCCGAAAGCGTGAGCGAAAAACTGAAAAAGCGCGGGATCAAGCATACCGTGCTTAACGCAAAAAACCATGAAAAAGAGGCTGAAATCGTTGCCATGGCCGGTCAGAAAGGAGCTGTAACCATTTCAACAAATATGGCCGGACGCGGCACGGACATCGTGCTCGGTGAAGGTGTCACCGAATTGGGAGGTCTTCACATTCTTGGAACCGAAAGGCATGAAAGCCGACGTATCGATAATCAGCTCCGGGGTCGTTCCGGCAGACAAGGCGATCCCGGCTCTTCGCGTTTTTATCTCGCCCTGGAGGATGACCTGCTTCGTATATTCGGCGGCGAGCGTATCACCGGGATTATGGAAAAACTCGGAATGAAAGACGGCGAACCCATCGAGCACAACCTGATCAGCAAGGCAATCGAAAACGCCCAATCAAAGGTCGAGGGACACAATTTCGATATTCGAAAACAGCTTCTTGAATATGACGATGTAATGAATCAGCAGAGAGAAGTTATATATCGGCAACGACGAGAAGCCCTCAGTGGAAAGAATCTGAAATCTTCCATCGAGGATATGATCCAGGAAAAGGCGGAGGATATCGCGGATTCCTTTGCCGATGAAAGGACGCTTCCTGAAGAATGGGATTTAAAGGGGCTTGAGGAAGCGGTCTTTAAACAATTTCATCTTCGACTGGATATCGATAAAAACGCGATGGATGGATTTACCGGGGAAGGTCTTGCCTCCCTGATTGCGGATGCAGCGATCGAGCAGTATAATAAAAAAGAGGCTTCGATAGGATCGGAAGATTTCAGAAGGCTGGAGCGAATCGTCATGCTCCAGACCGTTGATAATCTCTGGAAGGACCACCTTCTGAGCATGGATCATTTGAAGGAGGGAATCGGTCTCAGGGGTTATGGCCAGCAAAACCCCCTGATTGTTTACAAAAAAGAAGGGTTTGAAATGTTCCAGGATATGGTATCCCGGATCAAGGAAGAGACACTGGGGATTTTATTCAGAATTCAGATTGCCGAACCCCAAAAAATTGAAGACCTGCAACATCCGAAGGAGCAGAAGCTTGTCTATTCTGCAGGAGATGAGACGGAGAGAAAAAAGCCGATCAAGCGAATCGAAAAAAAAGTCGGAAGAAACGATCCTTGTCCTTGCGGAAGCGGAAAGAAGTATAAGAAGTGTTGCGGCCGATAAGTCTGAAAGAAATCCCCTCTTGGTCAGTTAGACCAAAGTAGGCGCCATTCAATGTTTTTAAAACAATTCGCACACAACGCAGGCTGTTGAGCCGTCGTTTTTTGGCGCGGTTAAATACAATTTATTGCATTTAACCGCGCCAAAAACCAATCGAAGCTCAGCCGCCCGAAGGTTGGGGGCTGCTCGAACGCCCCTGATAGGCGGGAGCGTGAGCGAAGCCTGAAAAGGCGTGAAGATCAGAGGCTCAACAGCCGGCAGCAACAGGAAGGAAGCGAACGGTCCGCCCTATCAACCGAATCCCCTGTAGAGGGGTATTTCCGTAATGAGCACCTCTTTTATTCTACCTCTTTCGTACGTCATCTCCTCCCTGCCGCCTGTGATCAAGTTTCTCCAGGCGGTCTTTCCGTCGCAGGTCGCCGTTCCATTTTTTCTGTTCCCTGTCCATTGACGGCTCCCCTCTATCATCTGACTTCCTCTCAATATTTTCCGACTTCCGGGATTTTTCCTGGAAGCGAGACGAATCGTATTTTCTCTCGAGAGGCTCAACATTGGGGTTCGGTTTCGGCGCTTTGTACCGAGTCGGCGGAACTTTTTTTCGTTCCACTTTTTCGTTTGATCTGTCCATAACGGGGGATCTGGAAAATTTTTCTTTGTTCGGTTCCGATTTTTGTAAACCTCTCTCATTCGGCAGATTTTGCCTTTGAGTTTCTCGCCTTTGCCGTTCCTGTCGGTAGGTTCGAACCTCTTTTTTCTGTTGTAAAAATTGTTTTCGTTCTTTTTCGTTCATGGACTTGAATCTGTGAGTGCCCTTCTTGGTTTTCCCGACGCGATCAAGCGGCATTACAACGTTGAGCCGTTCACTTCCCGGGGATCCGCCTGTCTTTCCAAGCTCCGTGCGATGATTGAAACTTCGGGACGGTCGCAGATCTTTATGTTCCCGGCGGTCACGAAATCTTGTCTCCAAATGCTTCTCCCAATCACGATCATTTCGATGATTCCATCGTTGATAGGCATAAATCGGATCATAGACAACCCGTCTCGCATGCAGGGAAAACCATGGATAGATACCGTTTCTGTAATGCCTGGACGCATAATAATCCCCATAATAATAATGACGATACCGCGGTCGCACAAACAAAGCGTCATCAAAAATGTTCAGATTGATCACAAAGCCGGGTGAAAACAAAAATGTTAACCCAAGATGCACTCTCGGCCTAAAGAACACCGGAGCGAATAAAACTCCCCGACGGATGATGGTGTGGTCCCAGTATCCAGCCACAAAAATATATCCCCGCGGTGTCCAGTGATAGCGGGCGGGCACCCAGATCCAATCAGGATTGGCGACTGCCCAATAACCGGGGCGCCAGGCATAGCGCCCATAGTACCATCGCCAGCAACCGGGAATCCATATATAATCCGGCGAAGGGGCATTACTGCTGGGACCGATTTCAACCGATTCCGGCGGTTCGGGCAGGTATTCCATTTCCTCCGTTTTTACACTGGTCCAATACCCGGAAATCCACTGATATCCATGTGTTACGGAGTTCCAATAGCCTGGTATCCACTGTCGACCCGGTGGTGGGATTCGCCATATTCCACTTACCCATATATATTCGTTCTTTTCATCATCCCAGGCCCAATAACCGGGAATCCATTGAACGTCTCCTTCCGGTTTCTGTTCAGGGGGAATCTCTTCGATGAGGACCGGGGGTGCTTTGGGTACCACGATTCCCGGCTCAGGATCCAATGTCACCGCCTCGGCAAATGCCTCATGTATGGGACCTGAAGTGAGCACTTGAAAATCCTCATCCGGCACGAGAACTTTTTTTTCGGCTGCCATGATCGTCCTCGGACCGCACCCCGGTCCAAAGGACGCCAATGTTGCAATCATAAAAAACCACAGGGCAAAACGAAGTTTCACCATTTATCTCCCCCTTTTCATTGCGATATGATCAACCTTTAACGAAGTAAAGTCCATCCCATTCCGGCAGTGATTATCTCCAACCTTTTGTCGTATACATTGAACCGAATTATGGATAATAATTTTTTTTCTGTTATTTACAGACGTCCCAAATGGGTTTTCGTTTACATTATCATTGGGAATTATGATATGGAAGGAAATTGCTTGCGGAAGTCTCGGTTGCGCGGGCTTCTTCAAATACAACCGAGCAACGTTTAGCAGGGTGTTGAAAAACAAGAATCAGGCCGTCAGGCAAGGCGCGCGGCGAAGCGACAAGCGCAGCATATTCAAGCATATGTGAGCATTGGAGAGAGCCGTGCAACGCTGAATGGCGGCCTCAG
>JAHDSC010000185.1 GCA_018432925.1 Desulfobacterales bacterium
CACGCCAGAACAGCAAGCCTTTGGGAACGCTTTCGATGTCGGAAAGGATGGAAGAACCCGTCGTGGTAAAACCGGATACGCTTTCAAACCAGGCATTGGGAAAGGAAAACGGTCCTCCCCAAAGCACGTAAGGCATGACGCCGACCAGGCAGGACAGGATCCATCCGAAAACAACGATGAACAGACCTTCTTCGTTTGTGATTTTCGCCGTCGATGGAACAAATATTAACGGGAATATTCCGAAAAGAAAGACGACCGTTGCACTGAATATCAATGAATAAAAGGAATTGTCTCCCTGAACCCGGGAGATGACCGACGAGATCAAAAGAAAAAGGGCATTGAACAGCAGGATGAAACCAAGATATCTCATCACGATTTCGGGTCTCATCAGTCTTTTCCAGTCTCCTGCCGATACACGGAAAGTTCCCCGATGGCGGCAGCCAGTTCGGCGATTTCATCCTGACCGGTCACCCGCATTCCGGATCGGTCTCCCGTTTTCAAATAGTTGCGAATCCCCGCGGAAAGCTTTTTTATCGGAGAGATGAAATACAGATTGATGAAAAAGTTGAATATAATGGTAAAGATCAGGGCCGAGATGACCGCGATAATTCCAGGCATAACGGCCCGTTCCGCCCGGTTTTTCAAGGCGGAAGCGGTTTTGTACAAGGTCTGATCATTGAGGGTCATCAGTTGATTGACCCTGTTTTTGGCTTCGAGAAACGTCGGATGGACCTGCTTGAAATACCAGATCAGATCACCCTGTTTCGGGGTCCCGGCGATCGGCCGGTTCCAGTAGAGTCGATAGGCTTCGTAGGATTCCATAACGGCGGCAACGTAAGTATCTTCACCAGGGACGGTGATATTGTTTTCCGCGACATGAAAGGCCTTTTGAAAATCCGTGTCGGCATCTTCAATGGTGGATCGGCCTCTTTCCCATTCACCCGAAAGAAGAAGCAGCATCCCGCTGTCTTCCCTTTCCAGGGACTCGATCATGTTTTTTGCCGCACTTATACTTTTGTAATTTTCATCCAAAAGAGACTGTACGGAGTGCCCGATGTTTGTCAGTTCGTAAATCGATAGCGCTCCCGCTGCAAACAGCATAACCGCCAGGATCAGAAAACCGGAAAGAATCTTAAATCGAAGGCTCATTCTTGTTTGCTCCTTTCAGGGAAGACATCCTTTGAACGGAGTCGGGGCGAGCCGAATTTCGCTCGAGCGTGGATCGGGTGCCTGTTTTTATATCATGATCGCGAGGCGAATCGGTGAATCGATTTTTGTCGATTCTTATTTCGCTTCGACCGGTTCCCCCGGGACTCCTTCCATAACCCAACCCTTTTCATAGGGAACCTCGATGAAAATTCTCGTGCCGGCGCCCGGTTGGGAATGAATTCGGAAGGTGCCGTCGAGCAGTTTGATCCTTTCCTTCATGCTTTGAAGCCCCATCCGCTTTTCTTCCACCGTGGCGGCCATCCGCTGTTTCGTATCGAAGCCTTTTCCGTCATCTTCGATGCGCAGGAGGATGTTTGGAAAAGAGGCGATCAGCCGGATGGTCGCATTTTGGGCCTCGGCATGCTTTTTGATGTTGTTCAGACCTTCCTGGATCACACGGTATAAATTAATTTTCGTATCGAAATCAAGATTCAAGCCGTCTATACCGAAGGAAGCAAAATCCACGTTCAGGCCGGCTTTTGCGGAAAAATCCTCGCAATATCGTAAAACCGCCCGGCTCAAACCCAGTTGTTCCAGGCCTGCGGGGCTTAAGTCATATGAAATATCCCGGACGATGCTGACGGCCTCCTGAAGGATCGCGGAAAATTCCGAAACCTTTCGGCAGATTGCATCCGGCACTTCCGGCTGATTGTAAAAAAGGGTTTCAAAACCGAGTTTTACGACGGAAAGATCATTCGCCAGACGGTCGTGCAGGTACCGCGAAATGCGCTGACGCTCGCTTTCCTGCGCTTTGAGCAGTTTCCGGTTGAGATTGTGAATCTGCTCGGCGGATTTACGAAGAGTCTGCTGCGCCTCTTTTTGTTTCGTGATGTCTCGAATCGCTTCGATGGCGCCGACCACGTTTCCCGACTGATCATATATCGGGCTTGCGATGCCCCAAAGCCATAGCCGCTGATCATTTACCGCTACCGGAACATTGGTTTCGACAATGAGCTTATCTTTTTCCTTACAGACAAAGTAATACTTTTTTTCGTGCTCCTCCTCCGGTCGCAACACCAGATCGATCAATATCGGTTTTCTCGTGCCGTAAAAAGGGAAGCTGTATTCGTAATTCCCTTTTCCCAGCATGGAGTCCGCCTTTACCCCGGTCAATTCTTCGATCGCCCGGTTCCAGGCAATGACCCTTCCGTCGCGGTCGATGGCGAATGTGGCGTCCGGAAGAAAGTCGATAATCTGAGCCATCCGGCGTTCGGAATCCCTGAGTGAACGTTCCGCCTGTTTGCGTTTGGTGATATCCTGGACCATGACGTACCAGCAGGGCTCGCCTTTAATCCGGACCGGCCGCAAGCTGGCGAGGGCATCGTAAAGGGTGCCGTCCTTTCGCTTGAACCGGACCTCCGCTTCATCGATAAATCCATGTTTCCGCGCATCGCCGAGAATTCTGCCCCGTTGTTTCGGATCGCCGTAGAATTCGGTGATATTCACTCCGGCGATTTCATCCGGGCGATAGCCGCCCGGCCGAAGCATGGCGTTATTGAAAACAATCAGGTGCCCGTTTTCATCGACGATTCCAAGGCCCAGCGGAGAGTTCTCGAACAGATTTCGATATTTTTCCTCGCTTTCCCGCAGCTCTTCCTCGATCCGCCTGCATTCTTCCAATTTGCTTTTCAGCCGGTCGTTGGCAACCGCCAGTTCCACGGTTCGCTCATCCACCAGTTGCGCCAGTTCGACATGAGATTTCAGAAGCGCCACCTGAGCGGGATTCAGATCGTTTTTGGTTTTTTCCAGTTCCGAAATTTTCAGCCGTAAACGGATCAATTCATCGAGGAATCCGGGTTCCGTATTTTTTTCATCCCGCATTTTTTCACCTTGCGCATGAGGCTGTCATGTTTTCTCCGGAAGCGGCAGGGCCGGAGTAAGTTGCCGGTTTTTCGGTGGACGTGAAAATCCGCGTGACGACAAACCTTCCTCGCGGCGTCCGAGGCCTATATTTGCTGAACCTTGCGATATGGAAACTTGAAAATAAGGGGGATTTTTTAATCGAAATTGCTATATATCAAAAGATGGAATCCTTTTGCCAGAAAAAAATTTGCCGGGATTTTCCGAGCGGTTGTTTTTGAAGAAACCCGCTGCAAGCCGCGCGGTTAGCGCTCGCTGTTGCGGTTCAAAATTTTTGGAACAAGAAAGCAGACGGTGCGAAAACCGTTGCGGCAGGCGGCGATCGATCCGCTGACCGATGCCGTTCCGGCCGGCGAGGCCGGGGGCGATGTCACGATTCGGCATGAAAACGCGGATCCGGAGCCGTTCCTGATCGTCGAGGATTCCGGGAAAGGAATTCCTGAAGAAAACCCGGATAAAATTTTTGACCCTTTTTCAGCGCCAAGTTCCCCGGCGAGGGAACCGGTCCCGGCGTCAGGATTTCAGGATCAAATAAGCAAGGTATCCGGCATAGCAGGATAAAAGAACCAGGCCGTTTTTCCGGGAGACAACGAGGGTCTTTCCGGCCATCAGCCAGGGGAGAAAACCGACAAAAATCATAACCAGGTAGTCGATCAGCATGCCGCTTTGCATGAAACCGCCCGGAATCGGGATCGGTCGAACCAGGGCGGATACGCCGATCACGCTGAGAATATTGAAGACATTGCTTCCCACCAGATTCCCGATGCTGATATCCATTTCCCCCCGGAAAGCGGCTACCACGGAAGTGGCGAGTTCCGGAAGGGAAGTGCCGAAGGCTACGATGGTCAGTCCGACGAACTTTTCACTGACTCCCAGGGAATTCATAATCTTTACGGCGGAATGGATCAGCATCTCCGCTCCGGCGACTACGCCTGCGATCCCGGCCGCAATCAGAAGGATCTGCCGGAACCGGGAGTCGGTATATTCATATTCCCTGGCCGCCTCACCGGGATCGGAGCAATTTGTGTCGGATGGCTTGCCGGATTCCGCTATGGCCAGATAATAGTACAATAAGGTGTAAAGGATGATCCCGACGAACAGGATCGCGCCTTCCGCTCTGCCGATTATGGAATTCAGGGAAATCAGCAGCAGAAAAAAGCAGACAAAAAGCATGATCGGGATGTCCCGCCGGAAGACCATGCGATGCCCCCAGATCGGCCGCATAACCGCCGCCAGCCCCAAGACGAGGGCGATATTGCAGATATTGCTCCCGACAACATTTCCCACGGCGATCATGCTCTTGCCCTGGATCGAGGAAACAAGGCTGACCACCAGTTCGGGCGCCGAGGTTCCGAAAGCAACCACCGTCAGGCCGATCACCAGCGATTTTAAACCGAGGCTTCGCGCAAGGCTGGAGGACCCGTTTACCAGCCAGGTGGCTCCGAAATACAGCATGAAAATGCCGACAATGAAAATCGTCCAGCAAAGTGTCACAATCTGTCGCCTTTCTTTTTATCTCATCGGATGACGGACTTTATGATCGATTGTTGAATAATTATCAAGGCCTCGTTTTCATCCGATTTTTTCCCGGGTCGGTTCGCGCAAATTTTATTCGCCGCTTTTCGGATAGTAAATCCTTGATTATCCAAACAATTTGAATTATGCTCGTACCCGGGTTTTTCGAAAAAATATTTTTTGAGGCACACCCGAAATATGAAGAATTGCGACCGATGACTGCTGAAAGGATGCATCATGCCTTTTTCATGGAACAAAAAATTTTCAATCTTTGCAGCGGCCTTTCTCGTCATAATTTTCATTGGTTTTTTAATCGGTATTTTCAACTTAGGTGATGAAAAAAAGGAATCCGTCGAAAAGATTCCCTCGGAAACAAGTCCGGAAAGCTTCACCTTTTTCGATCTGGACGCGAATACGGTTTTCAATGACGATATCCGTGAAGAGCTCCGGGATCAACTGGGATCGGATGCGGTCGAATATTGGAGCCCGGTGGATTTGAAGATTCACCATGGAGGGTTTTTACAGCGCTATTTTCCGGGCTTGAATGAACTGGATCTGCGATTGAATCCGGAAAAGGGACTCCGATTTGAGCATAACACAATCAAGTTGACCTATCGGTATGCGCGAAAGAAGGAATTGCCCTTTGATTTCGTAATGCTGATTTTTTCAAACTACACGAAGAAACCTTTATTTTTTAAAATTTCCGCGAAGAAAGAAGCCGCCTATATCGTGGATGCGCTGAAAAAAAAATACGGGGAACCCGGAGTCTTCCGCTGGGATGACGGCAAAGCGACCACTTTCCATTGGGAAAAAAACAGCGATGTTCTGATTACATCCGTTGTCGAAGACAGATTCGGCAAACCGGAATATCATTTCATGATATATTATGTGAACAATATACAAAAATTATTGTCCAGAGAACAGAAAGAGAAGGAAGCGCGGATGAAGGAGAGAAGGAAAGCGGGAGAAACCGCCTTCTGACGATTCCCGAAAATCCAAGGCGCCTGAGAAGCGCGTTTAAAAGAAGCGCGCTTGCATCTCCTGCCGATTTCGCGCCCGGAGAAAGTCATTTTTCCATACCGGTTTGTCCGGATCAGGAACGGTTATGAAAAGCCATTCACCAATGAAAGCATGGACCCGGATGGGTATCACCCGCGGAGAGTATCTATCCGGAAAACCATGGAAAGAATGTGGTATGAGCCGGGAGAAATTCGAGAAACTCATCCTGTCCCTCCCGCAGGAAGTCGTTGCGGATTCGAAGTTGAAAACGGAGCTTCGGGATTATATCTCCGGGGAGGCGAAGGAGAAGTGATCCGAAACCTCTTTCTGGACCGGCGACGTATCGGGGCGATGCGTTCAATTCCCGCGATACGAAATGTATTCCCGCGGTGAAACGTATCCCCCCGCCTGGATCGTCAACCCGTTTAAAGGTTTTGAGGCCTCCGGAAATTGCAGGACCGATCACGAACCGGCAATCCGTATTACCAGGCAATGGATACTTACATGAATGTACTTTTTATCAGATGGCTGATACTTACCGTCGCCATTATGGCCGCTGCTTACATGCTGGACGGAATCTGGGTCAGCGGATTTTTCAGCGCCCTTTTCACCGCGGTCATACTGGGTGTGTTAAATGTTTTTTTTCGTCCGATTCTGCTTATTCTCACGCTTCCGATAAATATCGTCAGTCTGGGGCTTTTTACTTTTGTAATAAACGCCCTTATGCTGCTGACGGCATCCGCCGTGATTCCCGGATTTAAGGTTTTCAGTTTCTGGGCGGCCCTGCTGGGATCTCTGGTTATCAGTATCGTCGGCTGGACTCTGAATTTTTTGATTCGCGGGCCGTCGAAAAGCTTTCATATCCACGTGGAAAAAGGGCCTTCCGAAAAGCCGGGAAACAGGGACACGGTTGATTTGAAGAAAAAAGACGACGGCAGCTGGGAGTGATCGGGAGGAAGATATTACGGCCCGGGATTTCCAGTGACGGGGAATGGCTGCTTACAGAGAAAAGGGCGTGAGGCTTTCAAAACCCTTTTCCGTGACGAGGATGGTCTGCTCGAACTGAGCGGAGAGGGAGCCGTCTCTGGTTACTGCGGTCCATCCGTCTTCAAGAACATATAGATCCTTTTTCCCCAGGTTGATCATCGGTTCAATGGTGAAAACCATGCCCGGAATCAAAACGGGTCCCGTTCCCCTGCGGCCGAAATGAGGGACCTGCGGCGGTTCATGAAAATCGAATCCGACTCCGTGCCCGACGAATTCCCTGACCACCGAGCAACCTTCTCCTTCCGCATGTTTCTGTATCGCCCACCCGATATCTCCGATGGTGTTTCCGGGCTTCACCATGGCCATGCCTTTCCGGAGGCATTCACCGGCCACCGATACGATTTTGCGGGCGTCCGGTCCGGGCGATCCCACAAAAAAAGTCCGGTTTGCGTCCGCATAGTATCCGTTCAGGATGGTTGTGACATCTACGTTTACGATGTCGCCGTCTTTTAAAACACGTTCTCCGGGGATTCCGTGACAGATTACCTCGTTGACGGAGACACAAACGCTCTTCGGAAAACCCCTGTAATTCAGGGGCGCGGGAACGGCGTGATGTCGGATCGTGAATTCGTGAACCCGGGTGTTGATTTCATCGGTTTTCAGACCCGGCCGGATATCCGCTTCCACCAATTGTAAGGTATCCACTACCAGACGCCCGGCTTTGCGGATGCCCTCGATATCGGCTTTTTGCTTCAGCCGGATGTTGTATCTCCTGGCGTCCGCAAACCGTTTCCTGAGTTTTTCGGCACCGGCTTTTTTTTTGCCGAGGCAGCATTTTTTGTATTTCAGGCCGCTTCCGCAGGGGCATGGATCATTGCGGCCGACGTCAAAGGTTTTGTTTGTTATCCGCATATCGGTTGAGACCTCGTCAATATTTTCCACCCGCTTTTTTCACTGCAAATCAACTGTAAGGAAAAACTATAAAAAAATGACGCCATGGAGTCAAGGAAGAAAGCGCGATCGATGTCCGCGGTGTTTATCCCGCCCTTAGTAAAATTCTTGCATATGATTGAAAAGCGGTGTATCAAGCCATGCAGATATGGAACCGAAACAGCAGACGGATTTTCCGCTTCCCGAAGCGGAAAACTTCAAACCGACTGCTGCATGATCAATCAAACAGGAGAAAAGAATCATGAGGAACGGCAAGCCGGAAAGTCAGTGCCCGGGGGATGACTTCTGCATCAACACCATTCGAACGCTTTCCATGGATGCGATTCAGAAAGCCAATTCCGGCCACCCGGGAGCGCCGATGGGACTTGCGCCCGCCGCTTATGTCCTTTGGACCCGGATTTTGAAACATAATCCGGAAAATCCGCAATGGTTGGACCGGGATCGATTCATTCTTTCGGGCGGGCATGCCTCCATGCTCCTATACAGCCTTCTTTACCTGACCGGTTATGACGTGAGCCTCGATGACATAAAGAACTTCCGGCAGTGGGGGAGCAAAACGCCGGGGCATCCGGAATACGGGTGCACGCCGGGTGTGGAAACCACGACCGGGCCGCTCGGGCAGGGATTTGCGAATGCCGTGGGGATGGCCATGGCGGAACGGCATCTCGCATTCTGTTTCAATCGGCCGGGATTCAAGGTTTTTGACCATTATACTTATGTGATGTGCGGCGATGGAGACATGATGGAAGGGATCGTTTCCGAGGCCGCATCGCTTGCCGGGCATTTGGGGCTTTCCAAGCTCATCTGTATTTACGATGACAATAAAATTTCCATTGAAGGGCCGACCAATATAACCTTTACCGAGGATGTGGCGCTTCGGTTCCGGGCTTTCAACTGGCATGTGCAGCACGTGCCCGACGGAAACAATGTGGATGCCGTATTTCAGGCAATTGAATCGGCCAGGGCCGAATCCGAAAGGCCTTCCCTGATTATTCTTCGCACCCACATTGCCTTCGGAAGTCCCAACAAGCAGGATTCGAGCGCAGCCCATGGGGCGCCGCTGGGGGAGGAGGAAGTCCGGCTTACCAAGAAAAACCTGGGATTCCCCGAAGATACCTGTTTTTCCGTTCCGGACCGATCCCTTGCCATCTGCAGGGAATGCGTAAGGAAGGGGAAAACAGCCGAAGAAGCATGGCGGGAGCGGTTCAAGGTCTACACGGAAAAATATCCGGATTTGGCAAAAAAGTTAAATGACTCGATCGATGGTTTGCTGCCGGAAGGATGGGATTCCGAAATACCCGATTTTTCGACGGTTGATTCAATTGCCACGAGATCGGCATCGGGGAAGATTCTCAACGCCGTTGCCAAGAAAATCCCCACGCTTATCGGGGGATCCGCGGACCTGGCTCCTTCCACCAATACCCTTCTGGATTTTTCCTTCGATTTTCAGAAAAACGCTTACGATGGGCGTAATATCCGTTTCGGAGTCAGGGAACATGCAATGGGGGCGGTTATCTCCGGTATGGCCCTCCATAAAGGACTCCGACCCTATGGCGGGACGTTTCTCGTTTTTGCGGATTATATGAGGCCCGCCATCCGAATCGCCTGTCTGATGAAATTACCCGTGTTTTATATCTTTACCCACGACAGTGTCGCCGTCGGAGAAGACGGTCCGACACACCAGCCCGTTGAGCACCTTGCCTGTCTGAGGGCCATTCCCGGCCTGACGGTGATCCGGCCCGCCGATGCGATGGAGACCGCGGAAGCGTGGCGCTACGCACTGAAGACCCCCAAAGGGCCGGTCGCCCTGATTCTGAGCCGCCAGAAGCTTCCCGTGCCGGACAGAAGCCGGCCCGGTTTCACGGGCAATCTTTCAATGGGCGCATACATTCTGGCCGATTCCGAGGGAAAGCCGGACATAATCCTTATCGCGACCGGGTCGGAGGTGCATATCACCCTTGAAGCCGGAAAAAAATTGGCCGCCGAAGGCGTATCCGTCCGCGTGGTAAGTATGCCGAGCTGGGAATTGTTTGAAAACGCCTCGCCGGAATACAGGGAAAAAGTCTTATTGCCGGATGTTACCGCCCGTATCGCGGTTGAGGCCGGCATTTCAATGGGCTGGGAACGGTATGTCGGAAGCCGGGGGGCCGTTATCGGCATGAAGGGTTTCGGGGCTTCGGCTCCCGGTGAGACCTTAATGGAAAAATTCGGTTTTACCCCGGATCACATCGTTCAAACGGCCATGAAGCTTCTGAAACGGGCATAAGACGGCTTCCGCGTCTCTCCGAGACGGGTATCGAAGAATTCGGATCTGTTGTGTGGATTCCGGAAGCGCGGCATGATGCAGGAGCATTCGATGGATTATAAACTCATTTTAGGCACATTCGTTTTGGTGTTCATGGCGGAACTGGGCGACAAGACCCAGCTTGCCACTTTTTGTATTTCGGCGGGGAGTCGTTCGAAAATTTCCATATTTTTAGGAGCCGCCGTCGCCCTGGTTCTCAGTTCCCTTATCGCCGTGTTGTTCGGTGAAGCCGTCAGCAGAATCATCCCGCCGTCTTATATCCGAATCGGCGCGGGTATTTTATTCATCGCGGTGGGAATATGGACGCTGTTTCTCGGAACAAAGGCGGTTTGCCCGTAAACGGCAACGATTCATCCGGCAGACAAAACCGATCCTTCGACCGCGGAATATTGAACTTTCAGAGACGCTTACACCTTTTCCTTCTTGACACGCCGAAGTCATCTTCCTATATTCAATTTCTTCCAAACCCAATCCAACCGATTTGGAAAAGGGCAGGCTCGAGTTTGAAAACCTGCCGGGGACGAGTTTTATGCGGAGCCCCCGCGTTCGAACCGTCCGGTGAGCGGATGATTCATTACGCATCGATCTCATCGGAGCAGGACAATGCGCTTCAATTTCGGTATCGGTCCGGAAAGGAGGTGAGCGAGGCGGCTCCAGCGAGGGTTACATTCGGCTTCGCGGGAAAATTGCTTATTCAGAAATACAAAAACAGAAAACACACGATATCCACTTTAATAATCATGGATGAACATTAACCGGTTAAGAGGGATGAAAAATGAGACGCATTCAATTAAAAACCTATTTGGCGATCATCGGTTTTGTTTTTCCGGTGTTCGGTATGGCTTTCTCCGGCGCGGCGGCAGGGGAACCGGTGGTTATTGGACTTCAGGCGCCGATAACCGGCCCCTGGGCTTATGAAGGGCAAATGGCGAAACAATCCTGTGAAATTGCCGCCCAGCTGATCAATCAAAAAGGCGGCATTCTGGGCGGACGCATGATCGAACTGAGAGTGGTCGATGACGCGGGCGAACCGAAAACCGGTGCCCTGGCCGCGACGAAACTCGTCGGACAGAAGGATGTGGTCGCCGCTGTTTCCACTTACGGTTCCTCTGTTTGCGAACCGGCATCCAACATCTACGAAAGATTCAAAAAGATCAATATCGGCTATGGGGTCACGGCTGTACGGCTGACCGATCGAGGATTCAAATATTTTTTCCGAACCTGCGGCCGTGACGATTCACAAGGTAAGTTTTTTGCCGATTACGTTCCCAAAAAATTCAATGCAAAGCGAATTGCCATTATGCATGATAATACGGCATTTGGAAAAGGATTGGCCGAGGATGCGAAAATGGCTCTCCAGCCGATGCTGAATGCGGGTTCGATTGAAATCGTCTATTATGATGCAATCACCCCGGGCGAGAAAGATTTTCACGTGGTGCTGACGAAGCTGAGGGAAACGAAACCCGACGTTTGGTATTTCACCGGCTACTATGCCGAAGCGGCGCTTTTAGTCAGCCAGGCGCGTGAAATCGGGATCACCTGCCCGTTTGTGGGTGGAAACGCGGCCATCAATGACGAGTTCGTCAAGATTGCCGGGTTGGATATCGCGAAGGGCTGCTACATGACCAATGAGCCGTTGCCCGGAGATCTTCTCTACTCGGAAGCCTTGGAATTTTTAGGGGCCTATAAAGAAAAATTCGGTGAGATTCCGTCGAGCCCCTGGCCGATTTATGCGGCCGATGCCTTGAATATTATTGCCCATGCCGTCGACAAAACGGGTTCGGTCGATTCGGATGTTCTGGCGGAATATCTGAGACATGAAGTGAATGGTGTTCCGGGGATCACGGGGCCCATCGGTTTTTCCGCGGAAGGGGACCGGGAAGGCGTTCCTTTTTACCTGTATACGGTGGATGAAAGCGGAAGGATTGTTATTTCAAAATAAATCCATGTAAATCGAGACCTTTGAAACGCGCCCGGTATTTTGACTTTTCGGGGAATGGCCAAACTTAGCGCCTGACTCGGAAACCGGGGAAAAACGGGCACGGATCAAAGGTCTCCGAACAGAAATCAAGACCAGAGATGCATGTTGTACTCGAGCAGATCATTAACGGCCTGACCATCGGTTCTTTCTATGCGCTGATTGCCCTGGGATATTCCATGGTTTATGGAGTATTGAAGCTGATCAACTTTGCCCATGGTGATTTTTTTGCCCTTGGTTCATATATGGGCTATACCCTGCTGGTTTTTGGAACCGCTTTTCTGACCTCTCACCTCGGTCTGTGGGGCGGTATGATTGCGGCGATGGTGACAGCCGCAATCTGCCTGGCCCTCATCGGTATTCTGGTGGAACGGATCGCTTACCGTCCGATTTATCCCGCCGGTCGACTTCCGGCCGTCGTTTCCGCTCTTGGCGCTTCGATTATTCTGCAAAACCTGATCATGGTTGTCTGGGGACCAAGGTACCGGGCCTATCCGGCCGCCTTGATTCCCAATATCCAGATGCAGGTCTGGGGCATTCATTTTACCCTCCTTCAACTCGTGATTTTGACACTGTCGTTCATCCTGATGGGTTTTCTTTACTACACGATTCAAAAGACCACATTCGGCGCGGCGGTAAGGGCATCCGCACTGGACAGGGACACGGCCGCCCTCATGGGGATCGATTTTAACAAGGTCATATTCTTTATTTTTACTCTGGGGCCCGCTTTGGGGGCCATGACGGGCGTGATGGTCGGCATGTACTACCGGCAAATCAGTTTCATAATGGGATGGAATTACGGACTCAAGGCTTTTACTGCAACGATATTGGGTGGAATCGGAAATTTGCCGGGCGCGATGTTCGGGGGATTGATCCTGGGGGTTTTAGAGATGATGGGCGCTGCCTACCTGTCCGCGGCATGGAAAGATGTTTTTGTTTTCCTGATCCTGATTCTTGTCCTGATTTTCCGGCCCACGGGTCTTTTCGGTGAAAAAACAGCGGAAAAAGTATAAGCGAATGGAAGATAAAAAGACCGAGGAATCGGGTCGAATTCCGGGTTCCCGAAAAAATGCCGTTTTCGGCATCGTCATTCTGTTTGCCGTCTTCCCCTTTATCGCAGGCGATTACTACGTCGATATCGGATTTTTTTTCGGAATCTATGCGCTTCTGGGCCTCAGTCTGAACATCGTTCTGGGAGAAGTCGGGCTCTTTGATCTGGGGCATGCGGGATTTTATGCCATCGGGGCATATACGACGGCTATCCTTAACACTCAATTCGGAATTCCGATTCTCGTTCTGCTTCCGGTGAGCGCACTGGCCGCTTCACTGTTCGCCTACGTCGTCTGTTCCCCCATCATTCACTTGAAAGGAGATTATCTGTGCATTGTAACGATCGGCATGGGGGAGATCGTCCGGCTGGCCCTGATCAACAATCCGTTTGATCTTACCGGCGGGCCCAACGGGGTTTTCGGCATCGATTTTCCCTCGCTGGGAGGTCTGCTGGTGATTGATTCCTCGATCGAGTTTTATTTTTTAATATGGATCGTTGTGGCGCTGAGCATCATCGGGCTCTTGCAGTTGCAGCAATCGAGAATCGGCCGGGCCTGGAACTGTATCCGTGAAGATGAAGTGGCTGCCGAGGCGAACGGGATTGATGTCCGGTCGTTTAAACTTCTTGCATTTGTTCTGGGGGCGGGCCTGGCGGGAGTCGCCGGAAATATTTATGCCAGCAAACTCATGTGTGTCTCGCCGGAAAGCTTTACTTTCTGGGAATCATGCCTCCTGTTCAGTATTATTCTTATCGGCGGAATGGGATCCATTCCGGGCGTGCTGATCGGTGCGGCCGCCATCAGTCTGTTTCCGGAAATTTTCCGTCCGTTCGCCATGTTTCGAATGCTGGTTTTCGGCGCGGTCATGATTCTCATGATGATGTTTCGACCGGCCGGTATCCTGCCGAGAAAAAGGGGCGGAATGGGATTCCGCCCCGACCATGGAAACCCGGTCGATGATAAATAACGGAATGGTCGAACAGCGATGCGGGGCATCATTTTCTGAGAGAAAAAAATACGATCTACGCGGAAAAAGCGGAAACGGGCCTTTTTATGATACCGTCGAATCATGGAATTCCGGACGGAGAAGAAGCGGTCGGAACGAATGAAAAGAAATGACAACGGCATCCTGCTGAGAACGGATCAACTGACGAAATCATTCGGCGGCTTGACCGCGGTATGCCGGTTGAACCTCAGGGTTCATCGAGGAGAAATCAGCTGCCTGATCGGCCCGAACGGGGCGGGTAAAACGACCGTTTTTAACGTTGTTACGGGTATCTACCGTCCCGACGGCGGTGATGTGCTTTTTAACGGTGAAAGCATATCGGGTAAAAAGCCTCATCAGATTGTCAGCAAAGGAATCGCCCGAACCTTCCAGAATATTCGGCTTTTTTCCAACATGACCTGTCTTGAGAATATAATGGCCGGTCAGCATTGTCGGGCCTCGGCCGGCGTCTGGTCGTCCGTATTCGGAACCTCGCGACAGAAGGAAGAAGAAAAACGAATTCGAGACGTGGCGGAAAGCCGTCTGCGACTGGTTGGATTGTGGAAGTTCAAGGATGAACCGGCAAAGAATATCGCATACGGCAGCCAGAGGATGCTGGAGATCGCGCGCGCACTGGCGACCCAACCGAAACTGCTGGTATTGGATGAGCCGAGCAGCGGTTTGAATGATCGAGAAACCGAAGATCTGATCGATTTTTTGAAAAGTGTGCTTAAGGAAGATTTGACCATATTCATCATTGAGCACGACATGAAAGTGGTGATGGAAATTTCCGATTGGGTCACCGTAATGGATGAAGGAAGAAAAATTGCCGAGGGTACGCCGGAAGAGATTTACAATAACCCGGTGGTTATTGAGGCGTACCTGGGAAAAGAAGAATTTTCGGAGGAGGAAGGATCATATGACGGCCCTGCTCCTTGTTGAAAACCTTTCTATTGCCTATGATTCCATGGAGGCCCTCAAGGGAGTATCCCTGCATCTGGACGAAGGAGAAATCGTTGCGGTTCTGGGAGCCAACGGCGCGGGGAAAAGTACCCTTCTGAGAGCGATTTCCGGGCTTCTTCCCATTCGCGACGGAAGCATAAAATTAAGAGGCGAATTGTTGAATGACGTTTCCGCATTTGAGATCGTTTTCAGGGGCGTGTCTCATTCGCCCGAGGGTCGTAAAGTCTTCACGACCCTTACGGTCGAAGAAAATCTTAATCTCGGTGCCTATACCCATCGGAAAAAAAAGAAAACCGTTTCTGAAAGCAAAAAAAGGGTATTTCAACTGTTTCCTATTCTCGGGGACCGGCGAAGGCAGCTTGCCGGCACGCTTTCGGGCGGGGAGCAGCAGATGCTGGCGATTGGACGGGCGTTAATGAGCAATCCCAGGATCTTACTCCTGGATGAACCATCCCTCGGCCTTGCTCCGTTGCTGGTAAGACATATTTTTGAAATCGTCCGTGAAATCAACTCCCAGGGAGTTTCGATTTTACTGGTCGAACAGAATGCAAGAAAAGCCCTCGGTATTGCAAGTCGAGGATATGTTCTTGAAACCGGGGCCATTTCCACCAGCGGTTCGGCTTCCGAATTGAAGCGAAATCGAAAGGTCCGGGAGGCGTATCTGGGCGGTGCCGCTCTGAAAAAAGAAAAACCGATACGGTAATCTTGATTGGGAAAAAAGGATTTCCGAGGATTCGAAAAAAATTTTACCAATGGCGTGAAACCAATCCGCCGGTTTTTCCCCCAGTGCCCCGCCATGGTATTTTTCTTCCCTTTTTTGGTAAAAAATTTTTTGGATTCGCGGAAGGATGGAACGGATGACTGATTTGAATCGGATCGTAGACGACGAATATTGCGGACAGATTTTAAAAGAAAATTACAGCGAGCCGCTGAAAAAACGGGTGTCTTATTGTATTGAGAGTTTCCGTGCGTTTGCGGAAACCGGGAATCCGGCCATTCCTTACATTGCCGCGTGGCAGGAAGAAGACAAGAAAATTGTATGGTACGAATTTGTCAGCCGACCTTTTTGGGAGCTTCTTGGGTGCCGGCCGCGGGAGGCTGCCGAAAAATTTCGAAACAGTGTGGTCTGCCGTAATATTTACAAATATTTCGATATCGATACCGGAATCAGAAAAGAGATCATCAGCCGGCGGGAATTAGACGGGGCCAGGAAACAACTGCGCGGAGAAGGTAAAGCTTCCGGAACCATTGAAGCGGTTTACAAACTGTGCCTCGAAAAAAACGGTGCCATCTGGCTGAAAGATCAGGTTACCGTCGAAATCCATGAACGAGACGGGATTTGTCTTTCTCTGGGGTGCCTGACCATTGTTACCAAGGAGATGGAGGCCGAGGATGAACTGGAGAAACATCGCAGCCATCTTAAAGAACTGGTCCAGCAAAGAACCGTCGAACTGACGGATACAAACTTGAAATTGAAGCAGGAAATCGAAGAGCGCAAACGGGCCGAGGAAAGCCTCCGGCAAAGCTATGATAAATTGCAGAAAACCATGGATGAAATCATTCAGGCCATGTCAATGACGGTGGAAGTGCGGGATCCGTACACAGCGGGTCATCAGAGACGCGCAACCGAACTGGCCATGGCGATCGCCGGAGAAATGGGACTTTCGGATCATCGGATCAAGGGGATTCAGATGGCGGGCCTTATTCATGATATGGGTAAAATATCGGTTCCCGCCGAGATTCTGAGCAAGCCCGGGAAGTTGAGCAACGCTGAATTTCAACTGATTAAGAATCATCCGCGGATTGCATATGAAATCCTTAAAGAGATTGAATTTCCCTGGCCGGTTGACGACATTGTTTTCCAGCACCATGAAAGGATGGATGGTTCCGGGTATCCCCTGGGGCTCATGGGGGAAGAAACGCTGCTTGAGTCCAGAATTTTATCGGTAGCGGATGTGGTTGAAACCGTGACCTCTCATCGGCCGTATCGCCCGGGCCTCGGGATCGAAAAGGCGCTGGAAGAAATTTCATTCCATCGAGGCGTTCTCTATGACCCGGATGTGGTGGACGCTTGCCTAAGGCTTTTTGCCGGTAAGATTTTCACGTTTCATGCCGGATTTCCCCGTGAGTGAAAACAATAATGATGAAATCATTATAAAAATAATTAAAATGATTCCGTCAAGCAGTCAATAATTTGACTAATGCTTAAATATTGAATCAGATTTTTTTCCTTTCTTTTTTATCTCGCCTTTCGAAAATCCTATAATTATCTGTAATATCAGTAAATATAAAGTTATGCCAAATTTGGCATAAAGCTTGCTTGGGGCCAGAGCATAACACTTTGTTACTCAGCCGGTTGAGCGAACCCGAAAATCGATCAGAAGCCCTTTACGGGAGAAGATTCTCCGTTGCATGTAGCGGGGCGCTTCAATCGAAAACATTCATTGCTTGCAAAGGAGGCGCGGGAAAAATGAGAAAAAGAACCTTAGGTTTTAAACTGATTGCCGGGGGGATATTGGTGGTATTGGTTCCCCTGATTGTTGTAGGGCTGTTTTCGGTGACGAAAGCGTCCAAGTCGCTGGAAGCTCTTTCTCACGAACAATGGTTGAATATATCGAACAACCTTGCCCAGTTGACCGAGATGGTCCTTCAGGAGGAGTTGAAGCTGGCGTTACAAGTTTCCGGAAGCAATACGGCTATTCAGACGGTAAGCAGCGTGGCCGGTAACGGGGTTGAAGGGAGCCGGGAAGAGATCAACAAGTTGAACAAGGAGTTCGAAAACTATATGGAAAAAATCGGCAGCCAGCTGGAAACGATTTTTGCCGCTGATGCAGGTGGCACTATATATGCCGACGGTAGTAACGGCGGCTATAAAGGCATTTCCATAACCGATCGTGAGTATTTCATCGCGGCCAAATCCGGAAAGGTTAACGTGGGAACTGTTATACGGTCACGGAAGACGGGAAATCTGACGGTACCCGTATGCGTTCCCGTTTACGGTGGTTCGAAGAAGTTCGCTGGTGTTGTGGTGGTGCTTCTCAAGATCGATTTTCTTATGGACAAGATTACATCGGTACGAGTCGGGACGACCGGATATCCCTGGATGATTAACGAAAAAGGTGTGGTATTGGCCCACCCCAATAAGAAGCACATCCTCGAGTCGGATTTCACCAAGCTCAAAGAAATGGAGACGATTGTTTCCAGAATGATGGCGGGACAGACCGGTATCGGAACGTATACTTTTGAAGGCATCGAAAAAATCGCCGGTTTCGCTCCGATTCGCCTCACCGGATGGAGCGTGGGAGTGACGCAGAACATGGAGGAGTTTGCGGCAGAGATCAACTCAATGAAGAACATCATCCTTATGGTGGTCATATTCTCCCTTGTGAGCACGGTTCTTTTAGTTTTTCTGTTCGCCCGAAGAACAACCCGACCCATCATGCATGCCGCGGACATGCTGAACGAGGCGTCCGACCAGGTTTCCTCGGCATCCAGCCAGGTTTCCTCCACCAGCCAGTCGCTGGCCGAAGGGGCTTCCGAGCAGGCGGCCTCGATCGAAGAGACCTCATCGTCGCTGGAGGAGATGGCGGCGATGACCCGGCAGAACGCCGAACACGCCACGCAGGCGGACACGCTGATGAAGGAAGCCAACCGGGTCATTTCCCAATCCAACGAATCGATGGAGGAACTGACCGGGGCGATGGAAGATATTTCCAAGACCAGCGAAGAGACCCAGAAGATTATCCGGA
>JAHDSC010000031.1 GCA_018432925.1 Desulfobacterales bacterium
TCAGTTTCAGAAGAGTCAGGCACAGAAAATTTCAAAGAAAAGGTATTGCGATCCGTGGGCGATTTGCCTCCCATGCCGGAAATTCTCATTAAAGCACAAAAGGTTATGTCCGATCCGAATTCATCTTTCCAGGAAATCGGAAGAATACTTGAAACGGACCAGGCGCTCGCCGGTCGAGTTCTTAAACTCGCCAACTCCGCTGCTTACGGACTGAGCGGCATGGTTTCTTCCATACAACACGCCGCGGTTGTCTTGGGACAAAAAACCCTCATCGAAATTGTCACCGTGGTGGGTACTTCAAAATTTCTTGGAAAGCAATTGAATGGATACGGGCTCCAGCATGGTGATCTATGGAAGCATTCATTGACCGTCGCCTTCGGTTCGAGGATTATTGCCCGAAAGAAAAGCCCGAAATTGGAAAATGACGGATTTTCAGCGGGGTTGTTTCATGACGCTGGAAAAATTGTTCTTGACCCCTATGTCCTTGAAAAGAAGAAAAGTTTTGAAGAATACCTGGCCGGCGGTCAAAAGACTTTCTCCGATGCTGAAAAAAAGATCCTTGGATTCGATCACTCGGAAATCGCCGCTGAATTATGCAAAATATGGAACATTCCCGATGTGCTGGCGGCTGCCATTCGATATCATCATCATCCATTCCAGGTACAAGATAATAAGCTGTCTTATATCCTCCATATGGCCGACTCCATTGCATTGAAGATCGGTATCGACACCGTTGCCGGTGATGTAAATTGTCAAGGTGACGAAAAGGTGATGGAATTTCTTAATCTCAAGGAGGAAGATGTAAAAGGTATTATGGAGGAAGTTGTCGAATTGGTGAATAAAACGGTTGAAGAAATGAATAAGTCGTAATCATTTTTTTGCGGTTTCAAACAAAAGCGAATCCAAAATGTATTCCTGAGGTTGAATGAGTTGCCTTGAACGTAAATCCGATCGAAGGTTTTGAAAGAATTCCCCGATCCATCTCTCCAGACCCAAATCGGTGAAAGTAAAATGAAGAGCGTGTTTTTAAAAGAAAAGAAATATAATCGAAAAACCAGAGGTAAAAAGCATAACTCTTAAGGTAAGCCTTCGGTAAAGAACCGGAAAAAGAGTCGGAAAGAATTCGCGGGGCATGTTTTCCGTGGGCCGGTACTATTGTTTAATATTTATAAAGAGGAGATAAAAAAGAATGAAGAAACGAACGCTTGGTTTTAAACTGATTGCCGGGGGGATATTGGTGGTATTGATTCCCCTGATCGTTGTGGGGCTGTTTTCGGTGTCGAAAGCGTCCAAGTCGCTGGAGGCTCTTTCCCGGGAGCAGGCCGGTCATGTTGCCGGGAATCTTTCGGACATGGTGCAGCTGGTGCTTGCCGAGGAGATAAAGATTATTAAGGAGCTGGCCGTCGGCGATGAGACCGTTGCGGTTGCCTCGGAAGTCGCCCGGAGCGGGATTCGAGATGCCGCCTCCGAAATCGACCGAATGAGCCGGGCTTTTTCAAAGGTCATGAGCCAGATCGGAAACGACTATGAGACCATATTTTTGAGCGACGCGACCGGGACGATTGTCGCCGACGGCACCGGTGGAAATTACAAGGGGATATCGGTAAGCGACCGGGATTATTTCAAGGCCGCCCGGGACGGAAAGGCCAATATCGGGACGCCGGCAGCCTCGAAATTGACCGGCAATCCGATCGTCAATATCTGCGTTCCGGTCTACTCGGCAAGCGGAGAATTTGCCGGAGCGATTTCCGGCGCGCTGAAAACGGATTTTTTCAGTGACAAGATCACCTCCATCAAGATCGGACAGACCGGGTATGCGTTTATGGCCGACGGCAAGGGGATCATTATCGCCCATCCGGAGAAAAAGCATATTCTCAGCCTGGATTTGAAAACGCTCAACGGAATGGAATCGATCACGCAGAAGATGCTGTCCCGGCAAACCGGTGTCGAATCTTATGTTTTCCAGGGGATCGAAAAGATCGCGGGGTTTGCTCCGGTGGATATCGCCGGATGGAGCATCGCCGTTACCCAGAATACGGCCGAGTTTTTAGGATCGGCCCATGCCATCCGGAACATCATCCTGATGGTGGGTTTTGTCTGTCTGGCGTTGACCGTAGTAGCGGTTTTCTTTTTTGCCCGCGGAATCAGCGTTCCGGTGACCCGCGCGGTGGACATGCTGAACGAGGCGTCCGATCAGGTTTCCTCGGCATCCAGCCAGGTTTCCTCCACCAGCCAGTCGCTGGCCGAAGGGGCTTCCGAGCAGGCGGCCTCGATCGAAGAGACCTCATCGTCGCTGGAGGAGATGGCGGCGATGACCCGGCAGAACTCCGAACACGCCACGCAGGCGGACACGCTGATGAAGGAAGCCAACCGGGTCATTTCCCAATCCAACGAATCGATGGAGGAACTGACCGGGGCGATGGAAGATATTTCCAAGACCAGCGAAGAGACCCAGAAGATTATCCGGA
>JAHDSC010000039.1 GCA_018432925.1 Desulfobacterales bacterium
AATGCTTTCTCCGGACATGGATATCGAGGCGGACCTGGGAATCGATTCCATAAAAAGGGTTGAAATCCTGTCGGCAATGGAAGAAAAAATGCCCGGTCTCCCCCTGTCGCCGGAAACCATGGCAAGCATGAAAACCCTCCGCCAGATCACCGAGCACCTCGTAAAGGCAGGGAAAAACGACTCGCATCAAAACGATGTGGTTTTTCCAGAATTATCCAACCAAGGTATAGACGAATCGAGAGAAACGCAAAAATCAGCTGAACCGCCATCCGAATATTCGTTTCCAAAGGATATGGAAAAGGTTGAGCGTAAAATCGTTTCCATCGTTCCGGCACCCTTTAAAAAAGGTAAAAAGTTAACCCTTCCAGCCGGCAGAACCGTCTTTATCACACGTGAGGCGAGCGGCCTGTCCGAAGACATTTCAGATCGCCTGAAATCAATGGGAATCGACTGTGTTTTGGTTTCTCCGGATGTGACCGAATGGGATCGACCACCTGCAGGCGGTCTGATCATTGTACAAAACAATCGACA
Source organism: Desulfobacterales bacterium (assembly GCA_018432925.1). Taxonomy (GTDB): domain Bacteria; phylum Desulfobacterota; class Desulfobacteria; order Desulfobacterales; family JAHDSC01; genus JAHDSC01. The sequence goes on from JAHDSC010000039.1 coordinate 532, forward strand.
CGACACTCAATTTTTTAAAAACGCTTTAATGCTCGCAAACCGCATGGGCCTTGAACTAATCGATTCCGCAGCTAAAGGCGGAGCAATATTTGCAACCATTAGTCGTCTTGACGGAGCTTTCGGCTTTAAGGGACAAGGTGTCGATAATCCTGTACAAGGCTGTCTTTCCGGTCTTGCCAAAACCGCCGCCATCGAATGGAAAGGCGTCGGCTGCAGGGCTTTCGATGTCTCTCCTGATTTTAAAGAAAACAAAGACCTCGCAACCACAATTGCCGGGGAACTGATCCATCTAAATTTTTCCGACCCTATTGAAATCGGCTTGAGTCCGGATCGCCGGCTTACCCTCCAGCTTGAATCCTCGCTTTATCCAAAAGATCAGCGAATCCGGCCGATATTGGAGCCGGCAGACGTTGTGATCGTCACGGGTGGTGCAAGAGGCGTGACCGCCTCGGCTTCATATGCGCTCGCAAGACATTCAAAACCAACTCTCATTCTTTTTGGGCGATCTCCCCGGCCGTTTCCTGAACCCGAGTGGTTAAAACCGCTTGCCGATGAAGCGGAAATAAAGAAAGCGATTTTTGATAACGAGCTCCTGGGGGAAAAAAAATCGCCAAAGCTGCTGGAAACAGCGTTCAAGAGATACTCGACAAATCGGGAAATTTCAAAAAATCTGGAAGCGCTTCAATCTCTCGGGGTCTCCGTGAGCTATTACTCGGTTGATATCCGAGATTCCGGTGCCGTAAAATTGATTATGGATGAAGTTCGGTTAACCCACGGCCCCATAAAAGCCCTTATACACGGAGCCGGAGTTCTGGAAGATGGTTTGATCATAAATAAGACAGCGGCGCAGTTTGAAAAAGTTTTTGAAACCAAGGTAAAAGGGTTCCAAGCCCTTTTGACTGCAACAAAATCAGACGACCTCAAGCACATCGTTGTCTTTTCATCTGTCGCCGCACGAACGGGAAACAAGGGACAGTCGGATTACGCCATGGCAAATGAAGCCTTAAACAAAATTGCCCAGCAGGAGGCGTCAAATCGACCGGATTGCAGAGTTATATCCATCAACTGGGGCCCTTGGGATGGTGGCATGGTAACGCCTTTTTTAAAGCGGGAATTTGAGAGAAACAATATTCGGTTAATCCCAATGGAAATCGGTACCATGTGCATGCTTTATGAAATGGCGACAGACAAGAGAGGCCCGGTTGAAGTTGTTATTGGTGCCGATTTTAATCTCGGAAAAGAAGAAAACAAAACGATACCTTTTCTCCCGGTTCAGAAAAAAGGAGCATCGGCAAAGCTGGAAGAGAAGCTCTCGCTGACCTTCAAACGGGAAATTGATGTCCAAAGATACCCCGTTCTCGAATCGCATGTTCTGGACGGCAAACCGGTGGTGCCTTTTGCCCTCATCACCGAATGGTTAGGGCATGGAGCTCTTCACGAGAATCCGGGACTATTTCTTCATGGGTTTGACGATCTGAGACTTTTAAAGGGAATCAAACTGGATGCAGGAAAAAGGGTCGTTCGTCTTCTCACCGGCAAGACTCGGAAAAAAGGTGCTTTTTACGAAGTCGATGTGGAGGTCCGGGATGGTATCAAAGATGGCAAGGAATTAATTCATTACAAGGCAAAAGCGATTTTGACGGAAACACCCTCTAAAATGCCATTAACCCGTCAAACCGATTACCCGGATTCAAATGGTTATTCACGAACCATGGAAGAGGTCTATGAAAAA
>JAHDSC010000112.1 GCA_018432925.1 Desulfobacterales bacterium
AATGCCCACTAGAAACGTGCACCTGAGCATACCCCTAAATACGGCATTATGTTTCATACCCTACAATACCTATTTTTATTGTTTTACAATATTTTTTGTAATGTTCAACCTAAATATTAATCAATATTTCAAATTTCTATTCAATTAATTTTCCTAGACAATAAAAAAAGACTCCAAAAAATTTTGGAGTCTTTTTACTGGTGCCCAGAGGCGGAATCGAACCACCGACACGGGGATTTTCAGTCCCCTGCTCTACCGACTGAGCTACCTCGGCGTATTTGAAATTTGAATATTCCCATCTATTCAAATCCTGAATTTTTGTCAATATAATTTTGCCCCATATCACCAAAAAGAAATTGAAGCAGGGTGGCGGCGGCTATTGACGCCGTATCGGCTTTCAAGATACGAGGCCCCAGAGAGGCCGTGACAAAACCGAGGGATCTCGCGATTTCTATTTCTCGCAGAGTCAGGCCGCCTTCGGGGCCGAGCACGGCAAAAACCCGTTTGAACCGTTGGCCGGTAAGCGAAAGGGTGTTTGACTCGTTTTCCCAGAAAACGACTTTCAAGTCGCTTTCCTTTCCTATGTTCAGTACCGCTTCAAAGGAAACGGTATCCGCGATTTCCATAATTCTACCTCTCCTGCACTGTTTGACGGATTCCCTCGCAATTTTTTTCCAACGCTGCGAGCGTCCGGAGAGGCGTTTTGAATCCGGCCGGGAAACCGATCGATCGGAAAAAAAAGGAATCCATCGAGTCACACCGAGTTCGCTCAGCCGGCGAACCAGACCGTCCATTTTTTTCTCTTTCAGGAAAGCCTGCGCAATAATTATTTCAACGGAGGATCCGGCGGAGGACGCAAAACCGCCCAAGATCGAAACGTCCACGCGGCTGGAAGACAAATGGGTGATCCGTGCTTCGTATTCAAAACCGGTTCCATCGAAAAGTCTGATTTCATCTCCGGGTTGAAGGCGAAGGACATTTTTAATATGGTTTGCATCCGGCCCCCTGATGGTTGCCGCGGAACCGACAGCTTCCCGTGGATCGATAAAAAAATACCGCATGAGTGTTTCAGGCTTTCGGGGTAACCTTAATTGCTAATGTTTTTATTGAAAATGTCGATATCAGGTTTGATGACTTCATTAAAAGTCCAATTTCCAAATATCGTGGCATCGCTCGCCCATGCAGGACGGTGCAGATCGCTTTCATTTCTGCAGCTTGCGATGCCTTGAACTATTTGAAAACAAAGACATTTTGGAGAAAAATTTTTATAAAATGTTTTCAGTATCGGGTACGGAATAGAACCGGCCTGAAAAGACTTCAAAATATCTGAATCGTAACAGGGTTCAAACTGCGTCTTATTCTTCACGTCCAGGCGGCAACGATTTTTACAATTAACACCGGCGGTTTGCAAATCTTTTTGTCATCCGGGCACAGGGCAAATGCCTTGACACCGATCATGCCCTGTGATAAATCCTTGAAAAATTAGGATTTGTTTGATTTTTTTGCAAAAAATTACATATCTTGAAATACGGGAGTGTATATGAAGGATTATAATGAATCCGATCCATCCGCTGACAGGGCTGAATCTTCGGAAGATGAAGAAATCATCGAACTTACCGAAGAGATAGAAAATCCTCCGGAAGAAGATGATGAAATCATTGAACTGACCGATGTTGTAGAAAAATCTTTCGAAGAAAATGAGGACATCATTGAGCTGGAAGAAGTTGCGAATGAACCGAGGATTTTTGAACCGGTGGATGCGGCAGGCGAAACTCCCGATGAAGAAGAAGTATTAGAGCTCACCGACCTTGCGGATGAGTCGGGCGAAGAAGAAGTATTAGAACTTACCGACCTGGTTGATAAGCCGCCGAAGGAACAGGAAAAAGAACCGGATCTGGCCGATATTTTTCAAGATGAGGCCGTTGAAATCGATGAATCAAAGGATGAGGAACTAGAAATTTTGCAGGGTCTGGAGACGGAACCTGGTTTCAAAGAAACGCCGGTTGAACTCGAAGCCGAAGATGAAGCCGTAGAAAACGATGAATTGCTGGATGAGGAACTAGAAATTTTGCAGAGTCTGGAGACGGAACCTGGTTTCAAAGAAACGCCTGTCGAACTCGAAACCGAAGACAAGGCCGTGGAAAACGATGAATTACTGGATGAGGAACTAGAAATTTTGCGGGATCTGGAAACGGAATCCGGTTTCGAAAAAACACCGATCGAGCTTGAAGCCGAACAAGAGTTGGATGAACTCGAATCGATGGGTTTGTCTGACGATATTGAATTCGAGGAGGGCTGTTCAAAAATTAAAGAAGCGGCTTTACCGGACCAGCCGGAGACGATGGAGCTTGCCGATGCATTGCAACATGAAGCGGAAGCTCATAAAATAAAGCTTACCGAACCGGCGGAAGAATTCGAGCCGGAGGAAGCAGAGGCGATTGAGATTTCAGAAATAAAACCGGAGCAGAAATCTCCTCTGGAATATGCAACTTCCCTTGATGCGGTTTTGAAGGAGACGACGGAGCAGAAAGATCTTGTTTCCGAATTTCCTTCGATATCTCCGGAACAGGTGGAAGAGGCCCTTGAGCGGGTTATAAAAAAGATGTATGCCGAGAAAATCGATCATATCCTGGCCGCGGTGATTGAAAAAACAGTCACCAGAGAGATCGAAAGGCTGAAGCGCATCCTGCTGGAGGATCGTGAATAAGATGAAAACATGTAATGCGGTTGCGATGCTTGGTTATCCGTCATAAAATTCAAAAACTTGGTTGCAAAATAATCGGGGATTGGTTAACTAATCCCCGATTTTATTTTTACGGCCTGTACATTTGGCTGAAAGAATAATATATTGTTTTCCCGGTTCCGATGTATATTTTATTGAGCTTGTTTTCATTCGGAATAGCGTTGTTCCGCATTTTCCGGCCATATCGGTTGTGATGGTACGTCATCCGGACGCAGCGAAACCGGCGGGGAATTGTGACAAATCTCTCCATTCTGAAAATCTTTCCTGCGTGCTCCCAGCTTCCGGATCGGTGCGGGTATTAAAATAAGCAGAAGACATAAGGAGTATCACTACATGGGTTCCGAAGCACTTGACAAGGGTTATGAACCTCTTACCGTAGAAGCGCGCTGGTATAATTATTGGGAAGAAAAACAGTTATTTGCAGCTTGTGAAGAGAACGGGAAAAGAAGCTACTCCATCGTGATTCCCCCTCCGAATGTTACAGGCGTTCTCCACATGGGACATGCCCTGAATGTAACCCTGCAGGATATTTTATGCCGCTACAAAAGATTAAGGGGATATAATGTACTCTGGATGCCCGGAACCGATCATGCGGGCATTGCAACACAGAATGTGGTGGAAAAAAAGATGGCGCAGGAAGGTCTGGACCGCCATCGACTCGGCAGGGAAAAATTCGTCCAGGCGGTATGGGAATGGCGCAGGGAGTATGGAAGTGCGATTATCAATCAGCTCAAGCGGCTTGGTGCTTCATGCGACTGGGCACGGGAACGTTTCACCATGGACGAAGGTCTGTCCAAAGCGGTACGAAAGGTTTTTGTGGATCTGTACAATGAAGGTCTTATTTATCGCGGCAGTTACATTATTAACTGGTGTCCCCGGTGCCGTACCGCGCTTGCTGATCTTGAAGTGGAGCATGAAGAACTGGAAGGCAACCTGTATTACATCCGCTATCCCTTTGCGAAAAAAAAAGGAGGAGTGGTAATTGCGGCTACCCGACCTGAAACCATGCTGGGGGATACGGCGGTGGCGGTGAATCCGGATGATGAAAGATACCGGAACACCGAGGCGGACATGCTGATTCTCCCGATTGTCGACCGGGAAATTCCTCTGATCCGGGACAAATATGTAGATATGTTATTTGGAACCGGGGCCTTAAAAATTACGCCAGCTCATGATCCTCACGATTTTGAAATCGGACGGGCGCATCATCTTTCGAGTATCAAGGTGATCGGAGATGATGGAAAAATGACGGCGGATGCCGGCGCGTTATTCGAAGGACTCGACCGGTTTAAATGCCGCGAGAAGGTGCTGAAAGCGCTTGAAGAAAAGGGATTGCTTGAAAAAATAGAACCTTACAGACACAGTGTCGGTCACTGCTATCGATGCAAGACGATCGTTGAACCCAACCTGTCAACCCAGTGGTTTGTAAGTGTCAAGCCGCTGGCGAAAAAAGCAATTGCCGCGGTAAAAAACGGTGATACACGGATTATCCCCGGAATGTGGGAAAGCACCTATTTCGAATGGATGAATAATATCAAGGACTGGTGTATATCCCGCCAGATATGGTGGGGGCACCAGATACCGGCATGGACGTGCGAAAGATGCAATGAAATGGTTGTCGGCATGGAGGCACCGGACAATTGCCCCGTGTGCGGCGGAGACAGGCTGGTTCAGGAATCCGATGTCCTGGATACCTGGTTCAGCTCCGCCCTGTGGCCTTTTTCTACGATGGGGTGGCCGGATGAAACTTTGCTTCTAAGATTGTTTTATCCGACATCCGCACTGGTAACCGGTTTTGATATTCTGTTTTTCTGGGTGGCCCGTATGATGATGATGGGTATCCATTTTATGGGTGATGTTCCTTTCAAGGATGTTTATGTCCATGCACTGGTGCGCGATGAAGAAGGCAAAAAGATGAGCAAGTCGAAGGGGAACGTGATCGATCCTTTGACGGTTATTGAAAGCTATGGCACCGATGCGTTCCGTTTCACGCTGGCCGCGTTTGCGGCCCAGGGACGGGACATCAAGATGTCCGAAAAGCGGGTGGAGGGCTACCGGCATTTTGTCAACAAGCTCTGGAACGCAGCCCGTTTTACCCTGATGCACATAAGCGAGGGATATGAGGAAATTCCCCGCAATGATTTATCGATTCCGGACCGATGGATTTTATCTAGACTCAAAGAGACGACGAGCAATGTGGTTGAAGCCCTTGACGCGTATCGGTTTAACGAGGCCGCCGGAACCCTTTATAAGTTCGTATGGCACGAATTCTGCGACTGGTACCTGGAAGCCGTTAAACCCACTTTGTACGGCAGAAAAGGTCCGGATCGGCAAAAGGCCGCAAAAAGCGTGCTGGGACGTGTTCTGCGCGATACGCTTGTGTTGCTTCATCCGTTTATGCCCTTTGTCACGGAGGAGATCTGGCATAAACTTCCCGGCACAAAAGGATCCATCATGGAAACGGTATTTCCCTCGGATCATCCGGGTGCCGCGCTCATGGTTTATGACGAGGAAGCAGAATCCGAAATGAATCTAATCATTTCCGTGATTACAGGGATCAGAAACATAAGAGGAGAGATGAATATCGCCCCCTCGCGGTCTCTGAATGCGACGGCCCAGACCAAGGATGAGGCCATAAAAGAAACCCTTAATCGGTATGCGGAAATCGTAAAGGATCTCGCCGGCCTTCAATCCTTTTCGGTCGGAGAGCCGGGCGAAAGACCGAAATCGGCGGCGACAGCGATTATAGAAGGTGCGACGATTTTCGTTTCCATGGAGGGAGTCATAGATTTTGCCAGGGAGGCGGACCGCCTCCAAAAGGAGATCGATAAATTAGGAGGTGAGTTGCGTACCGTTTCGAAGAAGTTGAGAAATGAAGATTTTTTGAGCAAAGCGCCCGCGGATGTGGTAGAAAAGGTACGTGAAAAGCATCGGGTCTTTATCGAAAAGCAGCAAAAGCTGCAATCGAATCTGGAACGAATACGGGAACTGAATTCATAAGAATGCCGTTCGCTGCGGATTGCAAGCATATAAAACCGCTTGGCATTTTAAAAAACAACGGAGCGATCTTAAATGAAGATTTTTATGCATTCCGTCGAACATCTTATCGAAACCGCCCTCAGTGAAGATATCGGCCCCGGCGATATAACCACAGACAATCTTGTCGGACCGGATCTTGTAGGTGAGGGTGAAATTGTTGCCAAGGAATCCTTTGTAATCGCCGGTCTTGATGTCGCAAAACAGGTTTTTGCTTATTTTGACCCGGCCGTTCGATACCGGCCGTTTTTCGAGGATGGAGATACTATCGAAACGGGTCAAGTTTTACTTACTATCGGGGGGAAGCTTCGCGCCCTTCTTCTTGGCGAGCGAACAGCTTTGAACTTCCTGCAGCGGCTTTCGGGCATTGCGACAAATGTTCGATCCTATATGGATTGCCTTGGCAAAGAAAAGGTACGCCTGGTCGATACCCGAAAAACCATTCCGGGATGGCGGGTTCTGGAAAAATACGCCGTTCGTGTGGGAGGAGCCTATAATCATCGGATGGGATTATTTGACGGAGTTATGATCAAGGATAATCACATTGCGGCCTGTGGCGGCATAAAAAAGGCAATTGAGCGTATCAAAGACCGCGTTTCCCATCTCCTGAAAATCGAGGTGGAGGTTTCCGATCTGTCCGGCGTGAAAGAGGCTCTGGACGCAGGTGCTGATGTTATTATGCTCGATAATATGACGATTGAACAGATCCAAGAGGCGACTGCCCTGATCGGAGGAAAAGCCATTGTGGAGGTGTCGGGCGGGGTTACCAAAAAGGATTTGAGCCGGTTGGCGGCCACCGGTGTCGATGTCATATCGGCGGGGGCGCTCACACATTCCGCAAGAAGTGTGGATATGAGCATGCGGATAAAGACACCCGGTTAAAAAGCGCCGATGAAGAGATATTCAAGAAACCGGTTATACAGCCGCTATGATAGCAGATGATACCGATACGCGATACAATTCCATCCAAGAATTATCCGGTCGTCAACATTACCCTCATCGGCGTCAACGTAGTCATATTTCTATTAGAATTGGCCCAAGGGCCCGGTTTGGATCGTTTCATCTATATCTACGGCCTGGTTCCGGCCCGCTACACACTACCTCAGATTTCAATTCATTTTCCCGTCAGCCAGCAGATCCTTTCATTCCTTTCCTTCATGTTTCTTCATGGAGGATTCTGGCACCTTCTCAGTAACATGTGGTCGCTCTACATATTCGGAGATAACGTGGAGGATCGCCTGGGGCCCTTTCGGTACCTGGTGTTTTACCTCCTTTGCGGTCTATTATCCGGTTTGTCTCATCTTTTTTTAAATCTTTATTCGAACATGCCGACCATTGGTGCAAGCGGTGCAATCGCAGGGGTTATGGGCGCATATTTTATTCTTTATCCGGCGGCAAGGATCTTGACGTTGATTCCGATCTTTATCATTCCTTATTTCATTGAGATTCCCGCTTTTTTCTTCCTCGGATTCTGGTTCTTACTTCAGTTCCTGAGTGCGGCGGGAAGCCGCGCGGATATCAGCGGAATCGCGTGGTGGGCACATATCGGCGGCTTTATTTTTGGAATCATATTTTTAAAACTCTTTCTTGTTTTTCCCGGAATCGGAGCCAGTGAAAAGATTCGCCGGGTGACTGCCAAAAAAAAGACGGACCGGTTCCAGGTTGTCCACCCCATCGGACCCGGAGAGGATCTCCAGCTCTACGGAACTCTTCGGATCACTCACTATGAGGCAATGGAAGGAACCAGCAAGATGGTAAACATCCCATGGGGATTTAAAAAACGGCTTTTCAGGATAAATATTCCCCCGGGTGTAAAAGACGGTAATGTGCTGCGACTGAGAGGTTTGGGCAAAGAGGCGAGCGATGGCAGGAGAGGGGATCTTTTACTGAAAATGATCGTCGGCTCGTAATTGGGTTGAACGGAAATCCGGTTAATGGAAAATTTTACTCTGCCGCTCCGTTTTTTTTATTCTAGACGACTCTACGGACTCTATCCGACCTTTTTATTGATCCGCTTGTTTTTCTGCTGGGTAGGATGGGAAAAATTACGAGGATTTTTGGACAAAAAGAGATGAAACCGTATTTCTTCCTCTTTCCTTTGAGCTGTACATGGCCTTGTCCGCTCTTTTTATAAACGTTGCTACATCCTCATTCGGATAATATTCAGTAACACCGGCACTGATGGTGATGGTAATCTCTTTTCCTTCCTCGGTTTCCGGTGTAAATTTTTCGGTTTCCACGATGCGCCGGATTCTCTCAGCCACACCGATTGCCTCCTGGCCGTTCGTTTCCGGCAAAATTACCGTGAACTCTTCTCCACCGTATCTGTATGCAGAATCCATGGTTCTGAGACAGGATTTAATGATGCGTCCGAGCTTGACGAGAACTTTATCACCCTCCAGATGTCCATAGCTGTCATTGTATAATTTAAAATGATCGATATCCAAAAGTAAAAGCGAAACCGGATGATTATATCGTTTCGACCTGTCGATTTCCAGTTCCAGTTGGTTATAAAAGTATCGTGAATTATAAAGCTTGGTGAGACCATCGGTAATTGCCAGTTTTTGCAACGTTTCCAGCATTTCGTTGCGATCTTTTGTGAGCTTTCGTTCTTTCAATACTCTTTTCAACCTGAGGAGCAGTTCTTCAAAACGCACCGGTTTGAAGACAAAATCGCTTGCACCTTTGGTTATTGCTTCTTCGTAAGAATAGTCTCCGCTGTAACCGGTCATCACGATGACGTCGGTGTCATAGCGCTCTTTAATCAAATCGGTCAACTCAAGGCCGTCCAGGCCGGGCAGCAAAATGTCGGTAATGACGACATGGAACATGTTTTTATTGAGCAGATCGAGGGCTTCTTCCGCTGAAGCAGCCAGATAAGGGTTATAGCCGGCGATCTCCATGGCTTCTTTCATTGAATCCCTTATCGCAGGATCATCGTCAACGATTAAAATTGGAATTTTCATTCTCAGCAATCCGATAATATGATCCGATTATCTCACCCGTTACCCTACCTGATCCCCCGGCTGTCTTGACAGAATGGAAAAGAATCTGATAGAAACACATATTTTGAATAATTTTAGAATAATAATCATAAAGATAAGACGTGTCAACCGACTTTTAGCAATTTAAGCAAGGGATTGAATCGTTCCGCGATTTTTTTAATGCCCTATCCTTGCTGAATTTGTTTTAAAGCAGCGGAGCGCGAAAGTCGGCGCTTTTCAGAAAGGCCTCCAACGGAGAATGAAACGTATACGAAACTTCAGTATCATTGCCCATATTGATCACGGCAAATCGACTCTGTCGGATCGACTGATCCAGGCCACTCACATTGTTTCCGAACGGGATTTCAAGGATCAGATTCTTGACAGCATGGACATTGAACGGGAACGTGGAATTACCATAAAAAGTCAGACGGTTTGCCTCCCATTTGTCGCAAAAGACGGCCAGACCTATTTCCTGAATTTGATTGACACTCCCGGCCATGTTGATTTTACTTATGAAGTATCAAGGGCACTGTCTTCCTGTGAAGGAGCACTCCTTATTATCGATGCCAGTCAGGGGGTAGAGGCCCAGACGCTTGCGAATCTTTATCTGGCCATGGAACATAACCTGGAAATTATCCCCGTAATCAACAAGATCGATTTGCCGTCCGCCGATGTCGATCGGGTAAAATTGCAAATCGAGGAAGACCTTGGCCTGGATCCGGAAGCCGCAATTCTCATATCCGCTAAAGAAGGAATCGGTATCGAGAAGGTTCTTGAAGCACTTGTAAATCGAATGCCTCCACCCTCCGGCGACCCAGAAGCTCCTCTCCAGGCGCTGATTTTCGACTCTCATTATGATTCTTTCCGGGGTACGATCATTTATCTGCGTATATATCAGGGCACCGTCAAGCCCGGTGATCTGATCATGTTTATGTCGAATAAAGCCGTTTACAAGGTTGAAGAGGTAGGTATTTTCCAGATAATCCGTGTCCCCCGGAAAGAACTTTCCGCCGGAGAGGTAGGTTATATCATCGCCGGGATAAAGACGGTCAGCGATACCCGATGCGGCGATACCATCACTCTGAAAAACAGACCCTGTGATGCACCGGTGCCCGGATTCGTAGAGGCAAAACCGGTTGTTTTTTCATCCATTTACCCGGTGGCTTCCGATGGATACGAAGAACTGGCAATTTCCCTGGAAAAGCTGAAGTTAAACGATGCATCCCTGATTTATGAAAAAGATTTTTCCGCCGCATTGGGATTCGGTTTTCGTTGCGGTTTTTTAGGATTGCTCCATCTCGAAGTCATACAGGAGCGGCTTGAACGTGAGTACGATCTTTCACTGATTCTTACCGCTCCCTCGGTACAGTATCAGGTAATCATGAATGACGATTCGATATTGACCATCGATAATCCGGCTTTGTATCCGGACCCGGTGATGATTCAATCGACAAAGGAGCCCTTTATCCGTGCTTCAATCATCATTCCGGATCGTTACATGGGGGCGGCCATGAAGCTTTGCCTTGATCGTCGGGGGATCAATAAGAATTATCAGTATCTTACCAGTAACCGCCTGGAGATGATATTTGAACTTCCGCTTGCTGAGGTTGTATTTGATTTTTATGATAAGCTGAAATCGGTAACCCAGGGATATGGGTCATTTGACTACGAGATCATCGATTACAGAGAGACGGATATCGTAAAATTGGATATCCTGATAAATGGGGAACGGGTCGATGCCCTTTCCCAGCTTGTTCACAGAGACCGAGCGGTCGATCGGGCGAGGCACGCCTGTGAAAAACTCAAGGAGGAAATTCCCCGGCAGATGTTTAAAATAGCCATTCAGGGGGCGATCGGGGCAAAAATAATTGCTCGCAGCACGATCTCGCCGTTTCGAAAAGATGTGACCGCAAAATGCTATGGTGGCGATATCACCCGCAAACGAAAGCTTCTTGAAAAGCAGAAAAAAGGAAAAAAACGGATGAAGATGGTGGGCAAGGTCATGATTCCTCAGTCGGCATTTCTTTCCGTCTTGAAGACGGATACCGACTAAGAATGAGGAACTCCCCGGTTCAGGCATCCATGCCTTAGCGTGCATCCTGATGGCATTTTTTGCCGTACCAATCGATTTGCCGGCATATTCCACGAATAATCCGAACCTCTTTTGCCCTCAGAGGCAGTCGGTTGAAAAAATGTCGCAGGTTATTCATCCAGTAGTCAGGATTCTCAGGATTGATGAAGCTGATTCTGACCAGTATCTCTTTGAGCTGATCATACATTCCTTCAAGCTCATGGCGACTGGCAAGGCGTGGAACAAATGGAATTTTTTCTTCTCGTGCGGCGAGAAAGATTTCATAGCAGATTACCATGACGGCCTGTGCAAGATTCAGCGAAGAAAATTCAGCCGTGGGTATATTCACCAGGGTGTGGCATAATCGAATGTCCTCATTGGAAAGTCCGCGGTCTTCGGGGCCGAAAACGATGGCGATACGGTTTTCCCTGGAGATAGGAATTAGCTTTTCCGCAAGGGTTGATGGGCTGTATGCAAAAATACGCCGGCCACCCAAACGGGCTGTGGTCCCGACCACGTAATTGAAGTCGGAAAGCGCTTTTTCAAGGTCATCAAAGAGTTCCATCTTTTCAACAACAACAGCCGCTGCATGGGTCGCCATTTTCCGGATTCGGATGGGGTCCGGATTTTCGGGTTTTACCACGGCAAGCCGGCTGATTCCCATATTGTGCATCGCTCTTGCAGCCGCTCCGATATTTTCCGGATACCGCGTGTGATCCAAAACGATGGCTATGTTGCTGAGAGAAATTCCGCCGGTCATCAGTCGGCTGTTTCAAAAGAGTTGAAGAAATAACCCATTTCAAAGCGGGCCGATTCGGGCGAGTCCGAACCGTGTACAACATTTTTTTCAATGTCTGTTGCAAAATCTTTTCGGATGGTTCCTTGTTCCGCTTCCTTGTAATTGGTCGAGCCCATCAGTTTCCGGTACCTTGCGATGGCATCCTCTCCCTCAAGAATCATTACCACAATACGGCCGGATGACATAAAGTCCGTCAAGCCTTGAAAAAAAGGTCGATTTTTATGTACCGCATAAAAACCTTCCGCCTGTTTTTTTGTCATTCGGAGCATCTTCATGGCGATGATTTTCAGGTCGTTTTTTTCCAGACGCCGTATCACTTCTCCGATCAGTCCACGGGCAACTCCATCCGGTTTAATGATTGACAGGGTTCGTTCCATGATTTTCTTCTCCTTTCCTTCATATGGTCAGGGTGCCTTACCAAACGGTAACGGTTAAGTCAATCCGAATCATTCCATGCCGCTTGTTATCCTACGAGGTGGGGACTTTTTTTATAAGACTTCCAAGCCATTGCCATGGTTGAAAGAATTTGTCCGAGGCAGCGGCCGGGGCGCTTTGTGTGAATATCAAATAAAGTTGACAAAGACCGAATCAAATTTTATCATTTTTAACAACTGAGAATGCGCATTCCCTGTCAGCCTTTTGGCGGAAGGTTACAAAGTCTAATATCGCCTTACGGGTTCGAAGACGACACTTTACAACTAAGGGAAATACTCATGCCGATATATGAGTTTTATTGTAAAGATTGCAATACCATTTTCAATTTTTTTTCCAAAACCGTAAATATTCGTAAACAGCCTAAGTGTCCGAGATGCAATGGGAAATCGCTAACCCGGCAGGTATCTGTTTTCGCATTTACGGGAAAAGCAAAAGAAGTCGGAGATCACGGCGATCTTCCCCTGGATGAGGGGAGGATGGAACAGGCCATGATGAAACTGGCGGACGAGGCGGACAAAATGAATGAAGAGGATCCTCGGCAGGCTGCCGATCTTATGCGAAAGCTTTCGGATATGACCGGGCTGGAACTCGGGGCAGGTATGAATGAAGCCTTGCGACGAATGGAAAAAGGAGAGGATCCGGATCAGATTGAGGCTGAGATGGGAAATATTCTCGAGGAAGAGGATCTCTTGCGTCTGCCCGATAAAAAGGGAAAACGGATTAAAACGGAACGGATCTTACCGAACCGGGATGAGACACTTTATGATCTTTAATTTCGATGGTTTTTTTCCGTCCGTCATTCTGCATGGAACCCGTAGGACATGAAACCCCTTTCTCAAAACACCCATCCCCGAATCATACCAGTCAATCCGGACGAATGATTCCGGTCCGGGAATTTGATCCCGGATGGCTTCTTGAAACGGATATTTTCAGCCGCCGAACGCGATTTTTATTTTCTGCAAACTCATACCAATCACATCCAAGGGGGACAATCATGGAAAAAGAGATTCTCGAACGGATTCAAATCATGCAGGGGGATATAACCACTCTGGAGGTTGACGCGATTGTGAATGCCGCAAACAAATCGCTGTTGGGCGGGGGTGGTGTCGATGGAGCCATTCACCGGGCGGCGGGTCCTGAGCTTTTGGCATACTGCCGGGCACTCGGCGGATGTGAAACCGGTGAGGCAAAGATAACAATGGGTTATAACTTGCCGGCTCGATATGTCATCCATACCGTCGGCCCCGTTTACAGCGGCAGGCCGGAAGACAAAGACCTTCTGGCACGCTGTTACCAAAACAGCCTGCAACTGGCCGTTGATCATGATGTCGTCACGATTGCCTTTCCAGCGATTAGCTGCGGGGTATATGGATACCCGATCGATGAGGCCAGCAAAATCGCCATTGATACAACCTGCGAGTTTCTTAAATCGAATAAATCCATTGAAGGCGTTATATTCGTTCTGTTTTCAGCCGGAGATTTTAGGATTTATAAAGATTATCTGGAAAAGATATCCTCAAGGTAGTCTTCACAGTTTTTTCGGATCGATTTTTTAGACTGCGGCCGCGTGTTCATTTCCGATGGTTTGCCGGTGGCTTCAAAAATATTTTATTTCGCTCACGTGTGAAGAAGAAATCCTTCAGGATTAATCTTTGGAATACATTCTGCTTTTAAGGGACTGGAGGTTGATACATGCACGGAAATGGGCTGAAAAGGGGAGCTTTACAGCTTTACGGCGATTTTGCCTGAGGCAAAATGCCTATGGTTATTTATTGATCCGCTTGTTTGTGATATATATAATCACTATATTTAAAAATAGGAATATTCATCTTATTTGACGGACCAAAATAAACAAGGAGAAAAACATGTTTGAAGTTACCCCATCGGCTTCCGAAAAAATAGCGCACTACTTTAAAGGGAAGAAAATTTCACCCATCCGGATATATCTGAATCAGGCGGGGTGAAAAGGCCCATCTCTTGCATTGGCTCTGGATGAGCTAAAAGAAAACGACGATGTTTATGAAATTGACGATTTTAAGTATATCGTAGATAAAAATCTTCTGAAGGTTCTGAAATCAGTCAAGATCGATTTCCAGGATTATAACTTCAAGATTACCTCCGGACTCGGTTTTTCCTCGGGATGCGACAGTTGCAGTACCTGTGGTTAAAGAATCTTAGGAATTAACAATACAGCGCGGCATGCGTAAATATGGTTCAAAAACCTTTTCCAGGTCCTGATTTCAGGATTGGGACGAGGTGTTCAATCCTAAAAGCACGAAATGCATTCCTTCGGTTACCCTCCTTGATCACAAACCCGCTTGGAGGTTTGGAAACCATGTTGTATGCATGCCGCCCTGTATTTTTTGTCTTTCCAGGACGGATGAAACGGAGGTTTTCAGGGGACATCCGGGGCGATTCTTTTCGAACTGCCGGAAATCGCAGGAATTAAGAGAAGGGGGGGGATTAATGAAAATTTTCATAACCGGAGGGACAGGCTTTGTCGGCACGTATTTGTCAAATTTTCTTCTGAACCGGGGTCACCGGGTCGCCGCCACTGGAACGCATCCGACTCAAACGCGGATTAACCATGAAAATTTTCAATATGTTTCAGCGGATACAACCCGAGCGGGAGAATGGCAGCAGGAGGTGAAGGAGGCGGATGCAGTGGTAAACCTCGCCGGAAGGACCATTTTCAAACGCTGGACCGAAAGCTATAAAAAACTGATGTATGACAGCCGGATCCTGACTACGCGGAATCTGGTCGCAGCCATACCCGAAGGAGCTGCGATTCCCTTTTGCAGCACCTCTGCCGTGGGTTATTATGGTGACAGGGAAGATGAGATACTTACGGAAAACGAGCCGCAAGGAAATGATTTTCTTTCTAAACTCTGCGGAGAGTGGGAGCAGGAGGCCTTTCGTGCGCAAACGAAAGGAGTCCGGGTGATTGCCGCCCGATTTGGCATTGTATTGGGTAAAAATGGCGGGGCTATGAAAAAAATGATTTCCGCTTTCAATTTTTTTGTCGGGGGTCCCCTCGGAAACGGCATGCAATGGTTTCCATGGATTCACCTGGACGATCTGATATCCGCAATCATGTTCGTGATAGAGAATCCCGACATCAGCGGAGCCGTCAATTTCTGTTCCCCGAATTCGGTAAGAAACAAAGATTTCGCAAAAATCCTGGGGGAAATCCTTAACCGACCCTCTTTTATGCCCGTTCCTGCATTCATGATTCGTCTGGCAATGGGAGAATTCGGATCAGCGTTACTGAGCAGTCAAAGAGCGGTTCCGGAAAAACTTTTACGACACGGGTTTACATTTCGATATCCCGATATCGAGGATGCGATCCGCGATATCGTCGGCGGCAAATAAAAATCGGTCGGTTTTTCTGGCGGCAATTGGAGATCGTAAGCTGCGATGGATAGTGAATCGGTAAACTTTTTTTCAACTTTCTGGATGATTTTTTCCTTTTCTTTTCTGGTGGCATTGACCGGAGCGTTGACCCCCGGACCGCTGCTAACCTATACGATCATCAAATCAGCCGAAACACAGCGTCGAGGCTATTTGATGGGTTTATGGATCATTCTGGGCCATGCCATACTTGAAATGGCAATCGTCCTTTTTTTACTCCTGGGTTTTTCCTTTGTCCTGACGAATCTTTTTGTCGTTCGGACGATCGGAATCGCCGGTGGGTTTCTGCTGATCTTTTTTGGAATATCCACTATCCGAAACGTTTACCTGGGCAAAATATCGACCCGTTTCCCGACTTCATTGGAGTCCGAAAACAGGGAGACGGTCGTATCCTGCGACCGGGGTTTTGAAAATCCGATTGTCGGAGGGATTATGGTTTCCATGTCCAATCCTTACTGGTGGGTCTGGTGGGCTACCATCGGATTGGCGTTCATGACTCAGTTCGGCATCTCATTCAAACAGTGGCCCAGACTGGTTGCCTTTTTCATGGGGCATGAAGCCGGAGATCTTGTTTGGTACCTGATAGTTTCGGTTCTTTCTTTTTGGGGACTGCAACGCCTGAACAAGAAGGTATATTACGGGATCCTGATTTGCTGCGGAATCTTCATGATTTTATTCGGCGTTTATATGGGAGTAACACCTTTTGTGTGAGGTTGTATCTGATCGCGGCATGGCTTGGAAAAGCCGGCTCTTTCATCGAGCCTATACTTTTTTCGGAATTCGTAAGGGCTGCCCATGTGAATACGCCCGGATTCATTCTTGCCATCAGGAGATCCGTTGATGCTCGATCCGGGGTTGAATGGTAGAATATAAGGGAAAAAAACAGTGAAGGTTGAGGTTGCAAAAGGTTTTTCATCTGAAAAGATACTTCATATCGCTTTCTGGTTTATGGTTGGGTTTCTTTTTTTGGGGAGCATCGCCGGAGCGACTGACAAGCCGAAAAACACTCCGCCTGGACTCCCTGTCCAAAATGCGGATCCGAACCAATCCTTGGATAAAAGCATTGCCGCGGAGCAGGAAAATATCGGACAACTCAAGGAAGAATTGAAACAGCTTCAAGATTTTCAAAAAGATGTCTATCAGAAGCTTGATGATTTCCGGATAAAAATCCCGGCCAGCGACAACCTGCTGGCTCTCGCCGCGCCGCCGATTGACGACCTTGAAAAGATGCGGCTGGACAATCAAGCGGCCAAGGAATGGATTGCGAAACGCCTGAAGGATATTACCCAAAAGCGCGATGTGATCGACCAGCTCCGCGTCCAAACCGAGGAACTGTATTCCTTCAATAAAAAACAACTGATCGACATCCGGGGCAAAAATTCTGAAACGGAAAAGTTGCTGAAAAAACTTCAAAATTTGACAGAACTGCTTTCAAGCAAGCGCGGGGTTCTGGAAAAAATTCACAAGACATATACGGATCAAATCAACAGTCTACAGGAAATGCAGCAAAAATTGGCCGTTTTTAGCCAGAAGTTCGATCAGCGGATCAAAGAGAGAAAAACGCAAGAGCTTTTCCGGCGGAAGGCCGATCCCTTGAGCCTTCTTTCATGGGCGCAGATCCAGCTGGAAATCAGGCATCTGGCCGAGCGGACTCGATTGCTGATTTCCGGCAATTTCTGGGCAAAGGAAATTCCGGCTTTCTGGCAAACCGGCCGGTTTTTATTCGTCACCTTTGCCTTGCTGTTTGCGGTTCTGCAGATGTTGCTTTTCCGTATTCAGCGTTTTTTGGCGCGTATGGAAGAGGGACCTTTTTACAGGCAAAAGGCTTGGCGGTATCTGACTTTAAGCCTATTCCGCCGGTCATTACCTCTCTTGGGCACAACCCTGTTTGTTTATATTTATGCGCATGCGCGGCTGCTTTTTCCGGCTGTTCCCCTTGTGAAAGTCAGCATTTATGTATTGACGATCTGGTTGTTTACCCGCTGGATCCTTGATTTTCTGAGGCTGCTCGACCAGGGAAAAGACACGGGAGTTTCCGGAGCGCTCCTATCGTATTTGCATAAACCACTGCTTCTGATCCGATTTTTTGCCATACTTTATGTGATTCTCCAAGAAACGTTAGGAGACTCCAGCGTGATTTTACTGCTGGGACGCGTAGTATTTGAGATTGGTTTGCTGGTTTGGTGCGCGTTCGGATTAAAGGAGTTTCGAGAGACAATCGCACCCAGCCTTAACGAAAAATCGTTGTTCGGAAGGGCATTGAAGCCTATTTCGGCCGGCCTGTGTTATTTCATTGCCGGTGGAGGGTTTTTTCTCGAATTGTCGGGATACGGTCAGCTTGCGCTTCATTGGTATGTCTCATGGGGCCGGAGTGCCGTTGTTTTATTGTGGGGTGTTTTAATGATTCTGTTCCTGAAGGAATGGGACAGCGATATGCCGGAGTTCGGCGCTTCGGGTAAAAGCGGATCGATGAAATCCGCCCGACCGGCTCGGTGGCTGTTTATACGGGTTGCCTGGTTGGCTGTTTCCGGTATGATTATTTTCAGCCTTTTTTTGGCCTGGGGAACCAAGGAGCAAGTGATCCTGTCTTTTCTGAGCGCCTTAAATTATCGGATCTCCCTCGGCGCAATTAACTTCAGCATGCTTGGGGTTATCTATGCCTTTCTCATTCTTCTTCTTACGCATGCTGCGATTCGTCCGTGGCGACGGATTTTCAAGAAGCGGATCCTTGCCGGCAGCGGCCTCGAATTGGGCGTTCAGGAATCCGTAACGACCATAACGGTCTACCTTATCTGGGTGGTCGCCATTCTTGCAACGCTTTACGCCATCGGGATCAATACAACATCTCTTGCCGTGGTTTTCGGCGCTTTAAGCATCGGTCTCGGGTTCGGTCTTCAGAATATCTTCAATAACTTTGTCAGCGGCCTGATCCTTCTTTTTGAAAGGCCGATCCAAGTCGGTGATGCGATAGAGATCAATGGGATCTGGGGGGTTATTCAGAAGATAAACGTCCGGGCGACGGTGGTACAAACATACGATAACGCTTCTCTGATTATTCCAAACTCCGAGTTTATCAGCGGCCAGGTTACCAACTGGAGTTTCAAAGACCTCCGGCTGCGCCGACAAATCACGGTCGGCGTTTCGTATGCATCCGATGTAGAGTTGGTGAGGCAAACGCTTCTTGAAATCGCTGCAAATCATCCCAGGGTTCTGTCTGAGCCGAAACCCGATGTGCTGTTCGATGATTTCGGGGACAGCGCCCTCATTTTTAAATTACGGATATGGACCACGGTGGATGTAGCCATATCAACCGAAACTGCGTTGCGCTTTGAAATCAATCGGCTTTTCCGGGAGCGGGGCATCGAGATTCCTTTCCCGCAGCATGATATTCATTTCCGCACGGTCTTGGAACAAAAAGCCATTGATCCGATAAAAAAGGAGATCGCTCCGGCTGCGGATACCAAGATTTGATTATCGGAAAAGGATTTTTCATCATTGCGATGCCGATAAGAGACCGAACGGAGAAAAATATGTCGGCCAACCAACTGATTAATGAAAAAAGCCCCTATCTTCTTCAGCACGCCCAAAATCCGGTGAACTGGTATCCATGGTCGGATGAAGCTTTCGCCCGGGCGAAGGCCCAGGACAAGCCGGTTTTTGTCTCCATCGGATACGCCACCTGCCACTGGTGCCATGTCATGGAAAAAGAATCGTTTGAAGATGAAGAAACCGCCGGGCATCTGAATGAGACATTTGTCTGCATCAAGGTGGACCGGGAAGAGCGGCCGGACATCGATTCCGTATACATGGTCGCCTGCCAGATGCTTACCGGAAGCGGAGGATGGCCGCTGAATGTTTTTATGACTCCCGAAAAAAAACCTTTTTTTGCAGCCACCTATATTCCCAAGCGATCTGGTTTCGGCCGACCCGGCCTGGTTGAGCTGTGTCAAAAAATCAAGGAATTGTGGCGTTCGCAAAAAGAAAAAGTGTTGCAAACCGCGGCGGATGTCGCCGGGAATCTCGGCCGGGCATTTGAATTTTTTCCTGAAAAGGAACTGGACGGAACCCTGCTGCATCAAGCGTACGATCAGATTCGAGAAAGCTTCGATTCAAAGCTTGGCGGATTCAATCCGGCGCCGAAATTTCCGACTCCGCATCGGTTGCTTTTTTTGTTGAGACGATATTACCGTTTTGGGACGCCTTTGGCGCTGGAAATGGTTCGGAAAACATTGAAGGCGATGCGTATGGGAGGCCTGTGGGATCATGTGGGATTCGGCTTTCACCGGTATTCCACGGATAAGGAATGGCGGGTGCCGCACTTTGAGAAAATGCTTTATGATCAGGCGCTGATCGCCGTTGCCTTCCTGGAAACCTATCAAATTACAAAAGAAGTATTTTACGCAAAAACCGCGGAGGAAATCTTCAATTACATTTTTCGGAACATGACCTCTGCTGAAGGCGCCTTTTTTTCGGCGGAAGATGCCGACAGCGAGGGCGAAGAGGGTAAATTTTACACATGGAAAGCCGAAGCGTTCCGGGAAGTGTTGGGAGAAAAAGCGGCCAAACGGTGGGAGCAAATTTTCAATATGAGAGAGGATGGAAATTTTTTTGAGGAATCCACGGGACGGAAAACAGGAACCAATATCTTGTACATGGACCGATTGCTTCCTCAGTGGGCCAAGACCTTGAACATGCGGGAAAGCGAACTGGAGCTCGAATGGCGGAGAGCCCGAGACCGCCTTTTTAAAGCCAGGGAGAAACGGGTACATCCGCTGAAAGACGATAAAGTTCTCACGGACTGGAATGGGCTGATGATTGCCGCCCTGGCCTCAGGGGCAAGAATTCTGGACAAACCGGAGTATGCCTTGGCCGCAGAGCGTGCGGCTGAGTTTTTAATGACGCGAATATGGAACCTCTCGGGTCGGCTCCGTCATCGCTTCCGGGATGGGGAGGCGGCGATCGATGCACAGGCCAATGATTTTGCTTTCCTTATTCTGGGCTTTCTGGAACTATACCGTTCCACTTTTGATCCGGCTCATATAAAACGAGCAATCCAGCTTCAGGAACAGATGCTCAATGATTTTTGGGACGATGACAAAGGAGGTTTTTTTTTAACTGCCAAAGGGGGAGTTGAATTGCCCGCCCACCCCAAGGAGGTTTACGACGGGGCCATTCCCTCCGCGAACTCGGTTTCGCTTTTCAACCTGGTCTTTCTGTCCCGATTGACTGGTGATACGCGGTGGGAAGGCAAAGCCCATGATCTGGCCAAGGCCCTGGTGGGTACGGTAAGAACGCATTCTTCGGCTTATACCCAATTTCTTATCGGCCTGGATTTTGCCCTGAGCCCGGGCCGAGAGGTGGTTATTGCGGGCGACCCGGATTCCCCGGAGGCTATCGAGATGATCTCTGTATTAAACGCCCGCTTTTTGCCGGACACCGCCGTCATTTTCAAGTCCAAGGACTGGGAAGAGGAACTGACTCAATTCGCCGGCTTTACGGAGGTCATGCAACCGATAAAAGGAAAAGCAACAGCTTACATATGCACGAATTTTTCGTGCCGACGCCCGACTACGGATGCCCGGATTCTGGCTGCATGGATGGAGGGCACGAAGGCGACCGAATGACAGCGATCTCTGAAATTAAAGCCGTGTTGTTTGATTTCGGAGGGGTTCTGGCCGAAGAGGGGTTCAAGGCCGGTCTCTCCGCCATTGCCGAAAGGAACGGTATGGATCCCGAAGAAATGATCCGAACCGCTTTCGAAACCGTATACGGATTGGGATTTGTTGCCGGTAAAGTCCGTGAAGATGAGTTTTGGAAGGCCCTTCGACAAAAGACCGGCATTCGGGGGACGGACAAAGAATTCAGAGAAGCGGTGCTTTCCCGTTTTATCTTACGCCCATGGATGATTGAGACGGTATCGCGTTTAAAGAAACGGGGTATTGTCCTTGGGATCCTGAGCGATCAATGCAACTGGCTGGATGAGTTGAACGAAAAATACCGCTTCTTTTATTTTTTCGATCATGTTTTCAACTCCTATCACACAGGTCTGACGAAAAAAGATCCGGCCGTATTTGACTATGTGCTCAATCGCCTCAACTTAAATGCGCGGCAGGTTCTTTTTGTCGATGATCACTTGGACCACATTGTACGTGC